>CALYQQ010000001.1 GCA_945288535.1 uncultured Enterobacterales bacterium
TACGAATGTTACTTAAATCTGCCAAAGCGGGTCGGTGGTTATATGATTAAATCCCCGCATAGCAGGGTAACATTACATCACATTCAAATTTTAATATTTTGGGCGCTTCAGTGAATAAAATCACCATGAATACTTTCGGAAAAAGAGAAACTATTGGTGGTTATGCTCAAACATTATTAGATAAATTACAATCACGGTTTGAAAAAGGTAAGCACGCAGAATCATTACTTAAAGAAATAGACCAAACATTGGGCGATTCGGTCGAAAAAATGTTGTTACTCAAAACGCTAAATGACAGGCTGGAGGAGCAATAATGCTTTTTGCTTATAAATAAGTTCCCCATACAATGGATAAAATGCAGGAGTTTATCGATTTTATCTTTCTTGAGGTCTAGTGTAGGCCTTCGACATATGGCACTTATAGCATGGCACTTTTCAATGCCAATCCAGAACTAAAACAAGTAATGAACGATTGTCACTTTAGTGATAGTAAATATGCTGATTTTTTTGCGAGCCATGTGGAGCAAATATATGTGTTATTTTCCCAACTAAACCCAACGACACTTTCACAATTACAAACATGGTATAGAAATAATAACAATATTGAACAAGTTTGTTCCAATGATCCGGCTACATCAATTGCCAAATATTCATGTTTATGTAATTTGCTCGCAAATAGTGATTTATATGAGAAACTCTCCAGTTTTTTTAAGGAACTTTATAATAGCAAGTTATTAACCTTAAAAGTACTCAAAGATAAAATTGGTACTATTGATGAACACTATAAAGTATTTCGTAATCGAAATTAGGATAACTAAGTGTCCATTTTGCGGTATTAATAGCATGAAAGGTTTTCATCATAGCTATCGTGACGCCTATGACCATTACCTACCTAAAGGTATTTATCCCTTCAACTCAATTAATTTTCGTAATCTAGTGCCAACTTGTCATGAATGCAATAGTTCTTATAAAACTCAAAAAGACCCATGCCATAATACTCAAGGTCGGCGCAAGGTTTTTTACCCTGATAATACCCAATCATATAACATAGAGTTAGCGATCAACTTAAAAAATAGAGATTGGCAAAATATTCAACCTGATGATATTGATTTGATATTTGGCCCTGCCGTATTGAATGAAGAAATTGCAACATGGAAAGAAGCTTATGGAATGGAAGAACGTTATAAAGCCAAATGCTGTGCTGAAGACGATGGAAAAGATTGGATGGTTCAATTGCATGATGAATGGAAAAACAAAGGAAGAAATGTTCAAGAATTTATAGATATCCTAGCTACAAATACCCAACGCTCACCTTATACTGATAACCATTTTTTAAAAAACTTTTTTAGAAGCATGGTTGCGAAGTAGTTTGTTTAAAATAACAAAAGAATTTATTAGTATAACAAATTCTTTGTTTTTTAAAATTAAATTAAAATTCAATTAACTAACATAAACGCATCATTTTCTTTTACAATAGTGGGAAAGTCTATGCTGCTAATAGGCTGCATTCAATTAAATGAATATAAATTATCATAATATCAGAATTAAACTTACTTAGTATTGTTTGAATATTATAAAATATTTTCCAGCCTATTTTAGATAGAATATTTTAATTTATCACTGGTTTTTAAAAAATTAGTAGTCTATTAATTATATGTAATCTTAAATAAATATCTTCATTCTATTCTTACTACTTATCAAAATAGTTTATGATAAAAAAGATATAAGTTAACATCGATAAATGTGCGTATTATTTTATAACTAAATAATATTGCATTTATTTGCTATTTAAGATAATAGCCTAACTATTATGATTAATTATGTTTTCCAACATTTTAAATTGATTGATGTTATAAACTTTTCAATTAATTTTTTAGCAGCAGAGTTTTTTAAAATTTATATTGTTGACCTACTTGTCAACAAAGATAGGTCAATATCATGCTATTTTTTATAGCGGATTCTACACGTTAAATAAGCCCCGTTTTTAATAATACTTTGTATCGCTTTTCGTTGTCGATATGATCAATAAAAAATATTGAGCTATTTTACGTTCTTTTTTATCTGGATAGTTTTCCATTAGATTCATTTTTGTCATTGTGATAGCATAATGTATTAGGCTATAATTTATACATAGGTCATTTATTTGCTCATATTAAGTTGATATGATCGTGCTAACGCAATGATTGGTGATGGAAAAGTGAATAATTTGTAATATTTTCTTAAGTTTTTATAGGTGCTTATTACATTTTATACAACAAAATATAATTATTTTTTTAGATTTTCGTTTTAACCTCAACAATTTGTTATTATAATACATACACTTTTTTGAGTTATAAAACACATTTAGCAGGACAGGCTATAAAATTTATGTTTGTTAATTTTATTTATACGATCAAAATGGTGATTACCTGTTCCTCATTATTTGGCCTTCATCTCCAGTCGTCATGGTACCCCATAGTATTAATTCATGACCTTAAAAAATCCTTTGGTGATAAGTGCCACCTAACTGTATCAATTCATCATATATATATAAAGCTACTATCTTATGAAAAAGACAAAAATTGTTTGTACTATCGGTCCCAAAACTGAATCTGAAGAAATGTTAACCCAATTATTAAATTCGGGTATGAATGTTATGCGTTTAAACTTCTCTCATGGTGATTATGAAGAGCATGGTAATCGCATTAAAAACTTGCGTTCTATTATGGCATCTACAGGTCGTATAGCAGCCATTTTGTTAGATACGAAAGGACCTGAAATCAGAACGTTAAAATTAGAAAATGGCAATGATGTTAGTTTGGTTGCAGGACAAACCTTTACATTTACCACTGATCAATCAGTTATTGGTAACAATGAGCGTGTTGCGGTGACTTATCCAGGATTTGCACTTGACTTACAAGTAGGTAATACCATTCTTGTTGATGATGGTTTAATCGCAATGGAAGTACAAAGCACAACCGATAATGAAGTTGTATGTAAAGTCTTAAATAATGGTGATTTAGGTGAAAATAAAGGTGTTAATTTACCTGGTGTTTCAATTAATTTACCTGCCCTTGCCGAAAAAGATAAACGCGACCTGATTTTTGGTTGTGAGCAATCAGTTGACTTTATTGCAGCATCATTTATTCGTAAACGTTCTGATGTACAGGAAATTCGTGAACACTTAAATGCACATGGTGGTAACAATATCCAAATTATCTCAAAGATAGAAAACCAAGAAGGTTTAGATAATTTTGATGAAATTCTGGAGATTTCTGATGGTATCATGGTTGCTCGCGGTGATTTAGGTGTTGAAATCCCTGTAGAAGAAGTTATTTTCGCACAGAAAATGATGATCGAAAAATGTAATCGTGTAGGTAAGCCGGTTATTACTGCAACACAAATGTTAGATTCTATGATCAAGAATCCACGCCCTACTCGCGCAGAAGCAGGTGATGTTGCGAATGCTATTTTAGACGGTACCGATGCAGTTATGTTATCGGGTGAAAGTGCTAAAGGTAAATACCCTGTCGAATCAGTCCGTATTATGGCAACAATTAGTGAACGTACTGATCGTATTATGCCAAGTAAAGTCCAACTTATGGATAATGGCCAATTACGTATTACCGAAGCAGTATGTTGCGGCGCAGTAGAAACAGCGGAAAAACTTCACGCTCCTCTTATTGTTGTTGCTACACGCGGTGGGAAATCGGCTAAAGCTGTACGGAAATACTTCCCAACGGCAACCATTTTAGCTTTAACCAGCAATGAACTGACTGCACGTCAACTTAGTTTAAGTAAAGGTGTTATTCCTCAACTAGTTGAAGAGCTTGCTTCTACAGATGATTTTTACCGGATCGGTAAAGAAGCTGCATTAAATAGTGGATTAGCTAAAAAAGACGATGTTGTTGTTATGGTATCAGGTGCATTAGTTGCTAGTGGTACAACAAATACTGCATCAGTTCATAAATTATAATAAACCTATTTTTTGCTATTATAATTATTATAGCGTGATAATGTGGGGTTAGTAATAATTGCAATTATTGCGTTAAATTGATTTATACATGAGTTCGAATAAAAAACTATTCTTTTTATGCTGAACTTTTGTATACTTAACGTTGACAACGCAGTCTTTGCAATGTCACTAATAACTAACTTAAGTTAATAAAGGTATTTACAATGATCAAAATTAAAATGGTGGTAGGTGCAGTTATTTTGGCTTCAACAATGCTTGTTGGTTGTTCTTCACATGATGAAGCGACTAATACTACTTTGAATACTGTAGTATCTAAACTGAACCAAGTTCAAAGCGATGTTCAAGAAGCTAAAGCAGAAGCTGCCCGTGCTAACCAACGTCTGGACAATCTGACCCGTACTAGCTACAAGAAATAATCTTTTATATTCTTGTTCTAATGGCGCTTAAATGCGCCATTTTTTTATTTTTTATTTCATTATAAAAAGATCATTGGTTATTTATTGTAAATAAATTCAACTTACTGTTTCTATTTTACTATAACTAGTTAATATTCTTCTGTGAGTAATAATATTGGATAAACAGCAATGGAGTGCAATAAATACCCTATTCTCAATATAAGAATAGATATTCTATAACTTAATGATGCCAAATTAATCCATTTAATGGAAATAAATAAAACAATATATTAAATAACAAATATTAATTTAATAATAAAAAATAGTTATTATTAATAAAATAAAACAATCAGGTCCATTATCGGACTGTATTTGCTGCGTACATAAAGACTATTAGTGCGTAAACATTACACTAATAGTCCATATTTCGTTATAACTAATAAAAATAGTATATTAATACATTAGGATTTCAATAATATCATTTTGAATGCGTTACCTCGATAGGATAACCTCGGCGATCAATAATGGCTTGCCTTGCTAACGTCTGATTGGTGTCTTTATCCGTTAAAAATAGATTTGCTGCCTGACTTAAAGGGATAGGTAATGTTTGTGGATCTTCAGATTCTGTTCTGGATAAAGGCTGATGTACTTCTATATAATGCCGTCCATCAGGCTCTATAGAATATTTTACTGGTTCATCAATAATATTAACAGGGATCCCTACCGGTACCATCTGAAATAATTCTTCAATATCAACAGGTCGTAAGCGAATACATCCTGAACTTACTCGTAATCCAATTCCAAAACTTGCATTAGTACCATGGATTAAATAAGTACCACTATCAACAGCTAAACGAATGGCAAATAATCCCATCGGATTATTAGGTCCAGCAGGTATGACGGCCGGTAATTGTATTCCCCGTTGTGCATAATTTTCTCTGATTTTTTCAGTCGGCGTCCAAGTTGGATTAGCGCGTTTACTGATCACCTTCGTTTTCGTTACGGGTGTTTCTCTCCCTAATTGACCAATACCTATGGGATACACATAAACGACATTTTTATCACTAGGATAATAATAAAGTCGCAATTCCGATAGATTAAGTACAATACCTTCACGTGGTGTATCAGGGAGCAAAAACCAAGAAGGAATAGTTAACTCACTACCTGCTTTCGGTAAAAGTGGATCAACACCGGGATTGGCTGACATCATAGCAAGTAATCCAACGCTAAATTCAGCGGCGATGGTTTCTAATGGACGACCATCATCAGGGACAACATAGCTAATCGGTTCACCGACTAAGCGACTATTGCTAGGAGGCAATGGATACACTTTAGCTTGTACGTTTGTCGTACTTATTAGTAATAAGCTTGATAACAGCATGCCGCATAATGTAACTTTCGCACTCATACTTATTTTTCCAAATATTTATCCTGAATAGTTGCGGCTAAAATGAATTCAATAATATAAAAATTAAATCTGTCAATTGCTGCAACAGTAACAAATAAAGATTGAAACAAAATTAACGTTTCTTTATACATAAATATGAGCATTCTTGTTCACACTTATGCTTACATATTCTATTGATAACAACAATTACAGATTATAACTGATGATGTATTAATATGCGTAGCAATATAAAGCATGATAATTGTAAATTAAAATATTTATTTGTTAATTTCATCATATCTATTTAATTTGACTTCACTGAATATATAATGACCCAATAATGAGTTACTTTTATACAAAATGCTATACTAGCACTATATACAATAATTTTAATAAGATATAAAAGATAAGATGAGGCAACATATGTCAGAAACAGTTAAGTTAGACGGAAAAATTGTTAAAATTAATGGCCACTTCCCTACTTTAGGTGAAAAAGCTGCGCCGTTTACATTAGTGGATAAATTATTGACAGATATTTCTCTGAGTCATTTTAGAGATAAAAAAAAGGTACTCAATATTTTTCCTAGTGTTGATACTGGCATTTGTGCCACATCAGTAAGGAAATTTAATCAATTAGCCAGCCAGATAGATAATTGCGTTGTTTTATGCATTTCTGCTGATTTACCTTTTGCACAGGCACGATTCTGTGGAGCAGAAGGTTTAGAGAATGTAGTAATGCTATCGACATTACGTGGTGGTGATTTTAAAAAAAATTACGGTGTTGATATTACTGATGGCCCAATGGCTGGATTAACTTGTCGTGCAGTTATTATTCTTGATGAACATGATAACGTTATTTACAGCGAGCGCGTTAAAGATATTAAAACCGAACCCGATTATGAAGCAGCATTAATGAAGATGCGTTAACAAGTCGTTTAGTATTACATTGAATATTTAGGCATTACTTGCTGTAATTGCTAATGTTCTTTGATGCAATTACAGCATATGTTTTGCAAATCGTTTATTTGTCTTTTGGCGAAGTAAGGCCATATTCTCTTAATTTATTTGCAATAGCGGTGTGTGATACTCCTAGACGTTTTGCTAATTTACGCGTACTTGGATAACTTTGATAAAAGTGCATTAACACATTACGTTCAAAGCGTTTATTTATTTCATCTAATGTTCCTTCCATTAGACTACCATCAAACTCTAATTCATTATTATAATTAGATAAAACAATATGTTTTGCTTCTAATAATTCGCCCTCTAGCTGTGTCATAGCGCGATAGATCACATTTCTTAATTGCCGAACATTACCAGGCCAACGATATTGTAACAAAACCTGTATTAATTCTGATGAAATAGCCGGTACAGGTATGGCTAATTGTCTTGCATATTCTTCAATAAAACATTGCGTTAATGGCATGATATCCAATTGACGTTGTCGTAATGCTGGAACAGTAAGTGTTAATACATTTAATCGATAATAGAGATCTGCCCGAAAGGTACCTTTATCGACAAGTTCAAGTAAATCTCGTTGTGTTGAACAAATTATTCTAACATCTACAAATATTTCCTGATCTTCACCTACTCGTCTAAATCGACCATCATTAAGAAAGCGTAAAAGTTTCGTTTGCATACGTGCTGACATTTCACTAATTTCATCTAGTAATACTGAACCTCCATTTGCCTGTTCAAAAAAACCTTTTTTCTCATGAATTACATTAGGATAAGCTCCTGCCGCATGGCCAAATAGCTCACTTTCAACAACCTCATCTGGCAAAGCAGCACAATTTATGGCTAAAAATGGCTGCGTACAACGTTTACTATAAGAATGACATGCTTTTGCTATAATATCTTTACCTGAACCTGTTTCCCCTATAATCAGTAAAGGAACATCTAATAATGCGCATTTATGCATTTTATTAACAAGTTGTTGCATCATAGGGCTAACAGCAGAAATAGTGTCAAATGCGTTTTTTTCTTGTAAACATAACGAAGTTGCATCTTTTACCTTATTTAAAGGTAAAGTCATTAATATTAATGCCCCCTTTATTGTGTTTTCGGTTTGCTGATCACTTAATAAAGGTCTTATTAATAGATTATATTGTTGTTGATGAATTGTTATTGTTGATTGTAGACCATATATCTGATCATGTAGCTGATATTGATTTCTCTCTAATGGTAAAGAATAACCAGGCAGAAACGCACTAATCGCGTGATTCTGATAATTTCCTTTTTTTAATTTAAGAAGAGCGAGTGCTGCATCATTTGCCCATGTTAGATTACCCTTATCATTTACTTGAATAGCAGCGTCTTTAATCAAATGACGTAAAAGGTTTATAGTCTCTTTTTGTATTTCGTTAGGTGTACATATTAGTGTACAAACGTCATTGACTCCATCAAGCAAACGAATGTCATCTAGTAGTTTATTAATGTGCGCATTATCAAGTTTAGCTAGCTTTAAATAAATAATGTTATCGACTGTGCATTCACTATGTATCAAATCAATACGATATTTGATTAACAATTGTAATACGTTAAGCATTACTACTGTTTTATCGTTGCCTTTCACCTGAATATACATACTTATTGTCCGTTATTACATTCTTATACTTATGTTATATATTACCCGCCGATACACATTGTTTAAACCCATATGTAATAAAAACGTTACGGCAACTGAAATAATATGCATACAAGTTTAGCACTACGATATTGCTCTTAGTGACTGTATTAATCTTTTATGATAATACACTGATACTATGGTTGTTATTTTACTCATTTTTTATCTTTATTATGTTAATTACACATAAAATTAATATGTTATGATATAAAAAAATAAAAGCACACAAGTACAACTTGGGTGCTTTTTAATTTGAATAAATCGCTTTCTGACTAATCTAATTTAATTTTTGGCCTTAATATTCGATTAATATTACTCACCAATATGAATAAACTTGTCCGAAAATAACCGTGAATAACCAACTGATGCGTACGATATAGCATTTTGTACATTAATCGAACCAATGTGCCTTGCATCTTAATTGAATTTTTAAAGAAAGCCGTTAGTAGACTACCTACTGCATTATAATGAGATAAAGAGATCAAGGTTCCTTTATCAAAGAATTTGAAATTTTTTAAAGGTTTATTGTTCAATTTGGCAATAATATTTTTACTACACAATGTTGCCATTTGATGTGCAACCTGTGCACGAGGAGGAGCAACACCAACTTCAGTTTGACAATAAGCACAATCACCTAAGGCAAAAATCGCTTCATCCCTTGATGTCTGCAAAGTAGGTTTAACAACAAATTGGTTATTACGCATTGTTTCTAACCCATTCAACTCTTTCATTGAATCAGATACTTTTATTCCGGCTGACCATACCATAAGATCGGCACAAATTTCTTTACCTTCAGCCGTAATGAACTTATCCGACTCAGCCTTAACAACTCTAGTATTAGTTAAAATAGTAATATCTAAATCTTCTAATTGTTTAGCTACAGCATTCGAAACTTTTTCAGGTAGTGCAGGTAAAATTCGGTCGCCTGCTTCGATGAGTATTAAATTAAGTGTATTATTATTTAAAGCGTTATATCCATATTTTTTACTTAAAATATCAACTGTACTGTGTAATTCTGCTGATAATTCAACACCTGTTGCACCCGCACCAACAATAGCCACATTAATTTTTGCATGATCAGCTTGAGGTTGATTAGAAAAACGTAAAAATAAGTCAAAGGCTTTATGATGAAATGTTTTTGCCTGATGGAAATCATCAAGAAATAAACAATTTTCTTTGATACCTGGCGTTGCAAAATCATTAGAAATACTTCCTACGGCGAGGACTAAAATATCATAAGATAATTGGCGTTCAGGTAATAATAATTGACCTTCTTGATCTAAGACGGCTTCTAGCTGTATGGTTTTCTTGTCTCGATTAAGGCTTTTTAACGCGCCTTGTTGGAATTCAAAACCATTGCGTTTACCATGTGCAAGATAATTTATGCTTTCAATATTACCATCAAGTGCGCCTGAAGCCAATTCATGTAATAGGGGTTTCCAAAAATACATATTATTTTTATCAACCAGTGTGACTTCCGCTTTATTTTTTCTTCCTAATTTGCGACCTAATCGGGTTGCTAATTCAATTCCGCCGGCGCCTCCACCTACAATTACAATTTTTTGTCGTGTCACAATGAATTTCCTCATAAAATTTATTCGTTATTGTTAAAGCAACACAAATTGTTGACTTAGCAGTAAGGAATAAAAAACTTGAAACATAAACTAAGTTTTATTGACTTCGACCTGCTTGAATTAAATAAGACAGGTTTACGTAAATTGATTTAAATCAAATTTATTTTATCTTAATTTGATGATATTAATCTATACCAAAAGAGAAAAATACTTATTAATAGGTATAATTCGATATAATTGATGAGCAATGAACGATAAAATAAATCATCGCAAAATTGCTACATTAGAAATGTCGAAACAAGGATTTAAATAAATTGAGGGAACGCTAAGCGTCATTAATTTGGAGCATCGCCTCTTATTTGGCGATAAATCAGGCTTAATAGTGACGAGCTAAATAATCAATTATGCTGACATAAATAATTTAATTTTTGGTAGATGTTGCGCTATTTGTTTAAATTTATGACATTGCTGCTCGTCCCAGATAATTTGATAATAAGGAGACAATATATTTGCTGTACGTTGCGCATTCAGTTCTTTATCGTAGCGAGACAAAATAACTAAACAACGTGCATTATTTTTCTGACGAAAATTTGTAATACATTTTGTTGCAATATCAATATACTCTTCTGAACGAGTAATACGCCCAATCATATTTTCATCTGGAAAGAGATTCGGGTTAAAAATAACTTGTTTTATACCACACAGAAAGCCGATGCGCTCGGCCCAATATCCTCCTAATCCTATACCAGAAATAATAATATTGTTATCTGTACTATGATGTGTTAGCAGTTTATTAATTTCATTAAGTAAATGTTGCATATCATGACGTGGATACAGCGTACTATAGCTAACAAGATTGACATTGGGATCGATTGCCTTAAATTGCAATATTTTTTCATGATTACTTGAACTAGTTGCTTCGAAACCATGCAAATAAATGATCATATCAATCTGTTACCTAATAAAATGTGTTGATAGTTATCACTATTAATTGTGCAATAATACTATTATTAGGCAATCAATAGGTTTTACGTTATCTGCTGTTTATATTCTTGCCATTGTTCATTGAGTATAGCTAATTCTTTACTCACCTGCTGCCAACGTGATGACATGTGAATATCATGCTGTTGACGACGTTGAAATAAAGTACTTAAATCGATATTAATTGTTTTAGGTAAACTATCTAATATAGAAATAGCCCCTTGTCGTTGATTACAAATTAATAATACGTCACAACCTGCCTGCATTGCACTTTTTGCACGTTGTGTATACGTTCCCATAACAGCGGCACCCACCATGGATAAATCATCTGAAAAAATGATCCCTTTAAAGCCTAATTGTTGACGTAGTACTTGTTTAATCCAATATGATGATCCACTAGCGGGCTTTTCATCTACTTGTGAGTAAACAACATGCGCAGGCATTATACCATCAAGTAATTTATCCTTAATTAATTGTCGGAAAACGGCTAAATCACATTGATTAATATCATCAAATGAACGATTATCTCTAGGCGTTTCCAAATGAGAGTCAGCAATTACCGCACCATGTCCAGGAAAATGTTTTCCTGTTGCTCTCATTCCACCCTGATGCATACCTTGGATAAAGTAACGCGTTAGGTTAATGACATCGTTAACATTATCATGAAAAGCGCGGTCACCAATAGCAACATTATAATGTCCAACATCCAAAACAGGCGCAAAACTAATATCAATATCGAGTGCGGTTAACTCATACGCCATAAGCCAGCCAGCATCCTTTACTAGCCGTAAGGCTTCTGAAGCACTATTACATAGTGCAAACGATTGTGCAGCAGGTAATGGAGTAAATTGATGCCGAAAACGTTGTACTCGCCCGCCTTCCTGATCTACAGCAAGTAATAACCGTTGTCGACTTTCTGCTCTTATTTGACTTACTAATGCTTGAAGCTGTCGTCGATCATGATAATTACGGCTAAATAAAATAATTCCACCCACGAGTGGATGTTTAATAATCTCTTTCTCTTCTGCATCCAATTCGTAGCCATGCAGATCCAACATAACAGGGCCCAATTTAATCTCCTGTATAACTAAAAGTATCCACGTTTTTCTAATGTTAAGGCTAGCCAATCATTAATAGTCTATTGTTCATCATTTTCTTGGGTGATTTTTTTTGTTTGAGACCAAAGTAACTCACCCGAACTCACTTGCATTAATTGCATAGTGATCTCTGGTGATTCATTACTTCCTGTGACAGAAGTAAATAAAATAAAAGGTGCTTTTAAATGCCGGGCTACAGCAATACTTTTTGTACGCGTTTTAAGGCTATCTTGCCGTTCTAATTCTAAGGTTCTACGTGCTTGAGTAACTAAATTATTGTCAATAACTGAAAAGCGCGAAGATGAACGAAGTTGTCGACTTAATATTTGTAAAAGTTGTCGAGTATCAATTTTTGTGCCTGTGTCATTTTTTATATCATCGACGACAACTTTTATGGTTGAAGAAGGTAAATCTGTCGTTTTAATCAGTTGTTTACCCATTAGTTGTAAATTAGCTTGCCAGTTTATTTGTGGGCTTTTCTTTTTATTTTTAGGTGTTACATCTTTAGGTTTAGCTGATTCAGCCATTGGCTCAGTTATTTTCAATACATCCGATGTAGATGGATCGGTTGTAGATGGGTCTGTTTCTCCTGATGATTCTGTTCTACTCGACGTCCTAGTTTCGATTGATGTTTCAGTTGTAGGTGATAATGCAATAATTTCCGGTGATTTAGTCATTTTTTGTTGTGAATAAACAGAAGCATCCTGCTCTTGATGCAATTGATTACATCCAGAAATAAGAAAAATTAATCCAGCACATCCTATTGCTAGTCCAGACAAATAAGATGTCGTTTTATTATTCTTAAACACACTACCTCCTAACGAGTTAACATTGGGCCTAATGGTTTACCACCTAATAAATGCATATGAATATGATAAACTTCCTGACCACCATGTTTATTGCAGTTTATAATTAATCGGTAACCATCCTCTGCAATATCTTGCTGTTTAGCTAATTTTGCAGCAACAGTGATCATTCGGCCTAACGCTTGTTCATGTTCTTTATTCGTATCATTCACTGTCGGAATAAGTATATTGGGAACAATAAGAATATGTGTTGGTGCCTGAGGGTTTATATCATTAAATGCCGTAACAAGTTCATCCTGATAAATAATATCGGCAGGAATTTCTTTACGAATAATCTTACTAAAAATGGTTTCGTCAGCCATAAATATCCCTTCCTGAGTAAATAATAAAAGTATACGATATTAGTAAATAATATGATTATTAAATTTACTTATTTTTATGAAAATAACTTACTGTAATTAAGTATTATTTTTTTATTTCCTTCATGCGTCACTAATGAGATAGTTTTACTATAGAATGGTTACTCTATTTGCGCAATCATCAGTCAATCATATTGGCTTGAGAATAAAATAATTATGTATTAAATAATATTGTTTTTAGTATAATCAATTAAGGATAACTACAAAGATAAAATGAGTTATTTTTATTTTATGATATAGTATAAAAATAATTCATTACCGTTATTACCTGCTCTAATAAGATTAATGCATCCTATGTCTTATATAACTCAATCAAAACCAACCAATACCCGTATTCTTCGTCATCCTGCGCAGAAATCAAAAATAAAACAAGTATCATCGCAACGAATTATTTTATTTAATAAACCTTTTCACGTTATCACACAATTCAGCGAAAGTAATGGTAAAAAAACATTACGCGATTATATTCCTTTTTCAGATGTTTATCCTGCCGGTCGATTAGATTATGATAGTGAAGGGTTATTAATCTTAACGAATAATGGTAAATTACAAGCTCAATTAACACAGCCAAACAAAAAGACAGCTAAAACTTATTTAGTACAAGTTGAAGGTATTCCTGCTGAAAAAGATTTGCAACGTTTACGTAATGGCGTTTATCTTAAAGACGGGTTAACGCTACCCGCCCAAGTTGAAGTCATTGAAGAACCGAAATGGTTATGGCTAAGACATCCTCCTATTCGTTATCGCCTTACAATACCAACTTGTTGGCTAAAATTAACGATTTACGAAGGGCGTAATCGTCAAGTTAGACGAATGACCGCGCATATTGGCTATCCTACCTTACGACTTATCCGCTATAGCATTGGTGATTGGCGAGTACTACCATTACAACCTGGTGAATGGAGAGAAATTGATGAGATTTAAACCCCACGTAACAGTTGCTAATGTTGTTCAAGCTGCCGGCTATTTCCTCATGGTACGTCAGCAAATTAATGATAGATGGACACTCAATCAGCCCGCAGGACATATTGAAGCCAATGAAAGTTTACTTGATGCCGCTCAACGAGAACTTTGGGAAGAAACAGGCCTAGATTCTTCTCCGCAGGCTTTATTAAAGATATTTCAGTGGCGATCATCTGATAATATTGATTTTATCCGATTTACGTTTGTTATTGATTTGCCGAAAATGGTTAAAACAAAACCACAAACATCTGAGATCCACGATTGTATTTGGTTACCTTATGATGCACTTTTACAAGTCGATAATCTACGTTCTCCCCTCGTCAGAGAAAGCCTAATTTGTTATAATACACAAGAACGTTATCCATTATCTTTAATTGACTGTTTTCAAAACGTTGAATAATTATGCTCGTTATTGTTTTTTTAGTTAACGTGGTAAGATAGTCCTGCGTCGTTCTGCAATTTTTTATTTCTAAGGTAGATAAATAGTCTCATGTCCAGTCAAAACAATCAAAAAGTAATTGTCGGTATGTCCGGTGGTGTAGATTCCTCTGTTTCTGCGTATCTTTTACAGCAACAAGGATATCAGGTGACGGGTCTATTTATGAAAAATTGGGAAGAGGATGATACCGAGGAATATTGTTCTGCATCAGCAGATTTGATGGATGCGCAAGCTGTATGTGATAAATTAGGTATTGAATTACTCACAGTAAATTTTGCCACCGAATATTGGGATCACGTCTTTTCTCACTTTCTTGCTGAATATAAGGCAGGTAGAACACCTAACCCAGATATTTTATGCAATAAAGAAATTAAATTTAAAGCATTTCTTGATTATGCGGCCGAAGATTTAGGTGCTGATTATATTGCTACAGGTCATTATGTCCGACGCCGTGATATTAATAAGCAAACACAATTATTACGTGGCATCGATACGAATAAAGATCAAAGCTATTTTTTATATACATTAAGTGCAAAACAACTTGCTAAAAGTTTATTTCCTATAGGTGAATTAGAAAAGCCTCAAGTAAGAAAAATCGCTGAAGACCTTGGTCTGGTAACAGCCAAGAAAAAAGATTCTACCGGTATTTGTTTCATTGGTGAACGGAAATTTCGCGATTTTTTATCACGCTATTTGCCTGCTCAACCTGGAAATATTATCACTACTGATGGTTTAGTTCTTGGTCAACATCAAGGTTTGATGTATCACACACTTGGGCAACGTAAAGGATTGGGCATTGGTGGCTTAAAAGAGCAAAGCGATGAACCATGGTATGTTGTTGATAAAGACATAACGAATAATACATTAATTGTTGTACAAGGCCATAATCACCCTAGACTCTTCTCTCGTGGGTTAATTGCGCAACAATTAGATTGGGTAGATAGACAACCACTTAATGAGGTTATTCATTGCAGTATAAAAACACGTTACCGACAACAAGATATTGGTTGTACTATTTATCCTAAAGAAGATAATGAAATTAGAGTAGAATTTGATCAACCTATTTCAGCGGTTACACCCGGTCAATCCGCTGTATTTTACCAACAGGAGGTTTGTTTAGGTGGTGGTGTTATTGTTGAACGATTCTAGTGTTTCGGAGAAGATACGTGGCTAAAAATTTCTATGATATTACACTTGCGTTGGCTGGTGTTCATCAATCAGCACTATTGGTGCAACATCTTGCCCATAAAGGACAATGTAATACAACAGATTTAGCATCACTGTTAAATAGCGTTGTAATAACCAATCCTAAGACGGCACTAGACGTTTATGGCAAAGAAAGCAATTTAATACCTGGATTAGAAACATTATTATCCTTGTTTAATAACAGTAAGTTAGCACAAGTGCAAAGTAATGAATTAATTCGTTATACGATGAGTTTATTAGTGTTAGGGCGTAAATTATTATCACATAATCAGGCATTAGATCAACTTTCATTACGTATTACACAATTACAACGACAATTAACGCATTTTGATGTTGTATCGCCTCCCATTATTGGTGCAATGGCAGACATTTATATCGATGTTATTAGCCCATTACGTCCTCGTATACAAGTTACTGGCTCAGCAGATATTTTAACTCAAAGTGCAATCCAATCTAAGGTAAGAGCAACTTTATTAGGTGGTATTCGTTCTGCAGTGCTTTGGCAACAAGTCGGAGGAAAGCAAATGCAATTATTATTTTCTCGCCGACGTATCTTTGAACAAGCTAAACAAATCCGGTTAACGTGCTGATATCCAATTATATTATCCCAGGAGTTTTTGATGGAATTGTCCTCTTTGACAGCTATATCGCCTATTGATGGGCGTTATAGTAATAAAGTAGATATATTACGATCTATTTTCAGTGAATTTGGTCTTTTAAAATATCGGGTTATTATTGAGATCCGTTGGTTACAAAAATTAGCCGCTTGCCCTGATATTGAAGAAATCCCTCACTTTAACTCACAAACAAACGATTATCTCGATACTATTATTAATCAATTTTCTCTAGCAGATGCGCAACGAATTAAAGAAATTGAAAGCGTTACTAACCATGATGTAAAAGCAGTCGAATATTTTTTGAAAGAAAAAGTATCCGATCATAAAGAATTACATAGTATAAGTGAATTTATCCATTTTGCATGTACATCAGAAGATATTAATAATTTATCTCATGCATTAATGCTTAATAGTGCACGTAACGAAGTAATTTTACCTTATTGGCAACAAATTATAGATAAAATAACATCATTAGCACAACAATATCGTGCAATTCCTTTATTATCGAGAACTCATGGTCAACCGGCAACACCTTCAACATTAGGTAAAGAATTCGCTAATGTTGCTTATCGGTTAAAACGCCAGTATAACCAAATGGTTAATCAAGAAATTTTAGGAAAAATTAATGGTGCTGTTGGCAACTACAATGCACATATTATTGCTTATCCTGCAGTGAATTGGCTAGCTTTTAGTGAAGCTTTTGTCACTGATTTAGGAATTAACTGGAATCCATTTACGACACAGATCGAACCTCATGACTATATTGCTGAACTATTCGATACGATCAATCGTTTTAATACTATTCTTATCGACTTGGCCCGAGATATTTGGGGATATATAGCATTAGGTCATTTCAAACAAAAAACAGTTAGTGGAGAAATAGGCTCCTCAACAATGCCCCATAAAGTCAACCCAATTGATTTTGAAAATGCCGAGGGGAATTTAGGTTTAGCAAATGTTATTATGGGACACTTGTCAGCAAAATTACCTATTTCACGTTGGCAACGTGATTTAACCGATTCAACAGTATTGCGCAATTTAGGTGTTGGCATTAGTCATTCATTAATTGCTTATCAAGCTCTCTTAAAAGGTCTCAATAAGCTTGAAGTTAATCAAGAGCACTTATCGGCTGAATTAGATAATAACTGGGAAGTTTTGGCAGAACCGATTCAAACAGTCATGCGTCGTTATCATATTGATAAACCTTATGAAAAACTTAAAGCACTCACTCGAGGTAAATGCGTTAACGCACAAGATATTGTAAAATTTATCCATTCATTGGATTTAAATGATGATGAAAAAACACGATTGTCACGTCTTAGTCCAGCCGATTATACGGGATTAGCCTCTGAGCTCATTGATTTATTAGAATAATAATCTATATTCACCTGATGCGTTTATTTACAACACATCAGGTATTATTACATTTCAAATAGCGTCTATTATTTGTATTAGTAATATAGTGTATATTTATTTAAGTTTTATGTATCAATGCGCGAATTCTTGTCTATCATTCAATTGTTCCTATCGTAATAACGATCACTTGATTTTTTATTTTTAAACTCCAATATTATTGATACTTTTAACCGAAAGGAGATACTATGATCACAAGTAAATTTACTATAGGACAACATGTACGGCATAAACTTCTGGGATGTTTAGGTGTTATCGTTGATGTAGATGCTGAATACTCATTAAATCGTCCTTCTCTTGATGATATAGCCATAAATGATTCATTGCGAATGGCGCCGTGGTATCATGTTGTTGTTGAAGATGAAGAAGGTAAACCTATTCATACTTATTTAGCTGAAGCACAATTAGATGCCGAATTACATTATGAATTTATAGAAGATAGCTCACTCGATGAAATTGCTGAATCAATTAAAAACGAGTTGCAATCTCCACGTTTACGTAATTGATTCTTTATTAATACTAAAATAAATAAGCCATCTCGTACCATAATACAATTTTAAATGGCAACATATTAATCTGATAGAATTATGGAATACCTTGACACATAATGTACACAGAAAATTGGATAATATTGAAGATCAACGTATACTCAAAAGAAATATTTTGACACAATATGTCGAAAAGCTCAGAATAAGTGGTAATAATGTGATTTAGGAGAGCGTTAATGAAATTTGGCCTTGTAGTTGTAGGTATTATTTTATCATGTATCAGTATATCTACGATGGCTACAACTTTAAAATTGTCACCAGAAATAAAAGTATTAGCTGTGGATGGCAAAAAAGTATCAAATTCTTTGCTAAAAGGATCAAATGGACTAGAATTCGCGAATGGTGAACATCAGATAGTATTTAAAATTGAAAAAGTCATAAAAACAGGTTCTCGTGATGAACAGCTTTATACTTCTCAACCTTTAATTACAAAATTTCACACATCACACGCAAAAATTGTCAATTTTTCTATTCCTAAGCTCACAAATGAACGAGAAAGCTTAAATTTTGAGCGTGAGCCTACCATTAATTTGCAGGATGAACAAGGAAACAATATCTCTTCAACAACCGATGTGCTCAAAATTGATGGTCTTCTTATTTTAGCTGATCTTGAAAAAGAAATAGCTAAATATAATCAGGAAAATAAGACAGCATCACTACCAATTTTGACATTAAAAAATCAATTGCCTACGCTAACACAAAATAAACATGTTGCTCAGACGACCATCGTGGTGAAAGGTGAAAATATTGCTGAACAAATGTTGCAATATTGGTACCAACAAGCAGATAAAGAAACACAACAACGTTTTATAAAATGGACCAATAACCATAATAAATAGAGCTAATATCGGTTAATATATAATAAACCCTCAAATAATGAGGGTTTATTATTGTTTAAAAATAGCAACAAAAATATTGTTAGTTAAAGAAACACGCAATGCAATCAACAACTCAGATTATACCTCAATATAAGAATATTGCGCTTATCGCCCATGATCACTGTAAGCAAGTATTAATTGATTGGCTCTCAACACATGTAGCTGTTTTATCAAAGTATACACTTTATGCTACGTGTACTACTGGGAATATGATAGAACAAGCGACTAAATTAGTCGTAAATAATATGCTGAGTGGTCCATTAGGAGGAAAACAAGGAATTGGTGCATTCATTTCTGAAAAAAATAGATGTATTAATTTTCTTTTGGGATCCATTAAATGCAGTCTCTCATGATCCCGATGTTAAAGCGTTATTGCAATTAGCCGCTGTCTGGAATAGTTCTATTGCAGCTAATTTAGCTACGACTAATTTTCTAATTTTATTAACTCTGTTTAATGAGGAAAGTAAAACTATTATTCCATATTATCAGGATTATTTAGCAAAACATCTTCAATAAAATCATTAACATTAAGGTAGTACGTGTATAAACAGCTTTCAGTATTACGCTATAATTTTTATAATAGTAATATTCTTTATGGAGTACGAATATTTATTGCTTTAGCAGGTACTACGTATATACCTTGGCTAATAAAGCAAACCCATTTAACTATCCCACTTACATTAGGTATGGTAGCAGCAGCATTAACAGATCTAGATAATCGATTTGCTAGACGCTTGCAAAATGTTTTACTCACACTAATTTGTTTCTTTATTGTATCAATATCGATTGAATTATTGATGCCCTACCCTATTTTATTTGTTTTTGGTCTAGCAATTTCTACATTTAGTTTTATTATGCTAGGTTGTTTAGGACAACGTTATGCAACTATTGCATTTGGCTCATTATTAATTTCAATTTATACTATGCTTGGTTATGGTGTATACCAACCATGGTATATGCAACCCATATTACTTATTAGTGGCGCATTTTGGTATAATATTATTACACTTTTAGGTCATTTACTTTTCCCTATTCGACCTATTCAAGATCAAGTCTCATTGTGTTATAAACAATTAGCAACTTATTTAGAAACCAAAGCAATGCTATTTGATCCGGATGAAGAAGGGAACTTCGATAAGCAGTTAATTACTCTGTCAACGGTAAATCGAAATTTAATAGCACAATTAAATCAAACGAAATCTTCATTATTGACACGCTTAAAAGCGCATCGGAGTCAAAGGGATTTACGCCATTATTTACATTATTATTTCATTGTCCAGGATATTCATGAACAAACAAATTCAATACATATAAAATACCAAATTTTAAGTAACACTTTCCGCTATAGCGATATGCTTTTTCGTTTTCAACGTCTACTTACCGCCCAAGCAGATGCTTGCCGAGAGATTGCAAAATCTATAACGTATCATGAAAAGTATCATCATTCGACGAAATTTAATCGGATGTTAACTTATTTACACGATACATTATCTATTGAAAAGAGAAAATCAACCGCTGCGCCAGATTTACTTCACGCATTAAATTATTTGTTAGATAACCTACAACAACTTGATCGAAAATTTGTATCAATTGAATCTGAACAATTTGTTCTGGTATCAGAAAATCATGATGAACAATTAGCCGATGATAACACTATCAGTTTACCCTTTTGGCAATTTGTTAAACAACAATTTACATTAAATTCATCACTTTTTCGTCATGCATTGCGTATGACAATCGTACTCGTCATAGGATATGGAATAATTCAATTTGCCCAATTAAAATATGGCTATTGGATCTTACTCACAAGTTTATTTGTTTGCCAACCAAATTATTACACCACAAAACATCGACTGTTATTACGTGTAATAGGCACATTTGGAGGAATAATTGTAGGATTGCCTATACTTTATTTAATTACGACACAAGAAGTTATTTTACTACTAATTATATTAAGTGGCTGGCTGTTTTTTATTTTTCGCAATAATCATTATGCCTATGCAACATTATTTATTACATTATTAGTTCTATTTTGTTTTAATTTATTAGGTAATCATACTAACATCATCATACCTCGTATATTTGATACACTTGTCGGCTGTATTATTTCCTGGCTGGCAGTAAATTATATTTGGCCTGATTGGAAATTTTGCCATTTACAAGATATAGTTAATAAAACATTAGTTAATAATGTGGCATACCTTAACGCTATAACAACTCAATATCATTATGGAAAAAACAATAGTGTCGAATACCGACTCGCTCGGCGTAATGCTTATAATAGTGATGCTGAATTATCATCTGTCATCACGTCTATGTCTGCTGAACCGAAAAAAAAACAACAATCCATTGCAATGAGTTTTAAATGGCTATACTTAAATCAACTCATTTTAGGTTATATTTCTGCACTAGGTGCTCATCGCCAAAAATTACATAATGCTGAAATAGTTGCTATGTTAACGGAAATCCAATTCATTTTTTTAAAATTATTAGAGAAAAACATATCAAATCAAACAATAGATGAATTAATTATTTATCTTGAACAAAAAGCAACTAATAAAATTTTGGAAAGTAGTAATATTGAGCAATTCATAATTCAACAAATCATTGCCATATTAAATTTACTTCCTGAGTTAATTATATTAAAGAAAAAACATAAAGATAATGGTAGTTATAATATATAAATCAATATTTAATTTAAGCTATCATACACAACTAAAATAGAAATTCTTTATTAATAATATTATTAAAAAATATAAGTTAATAGAACTTAATTTAATACATAATAAGCTAATGTTATTACCTAATATTAACCTTAAACTATCACTAATGGTTACCTGGATTAATATTATTTTCTATAATATTAAATAAATTGACTGAATTAATGAGTTAATAATAAATGATTTTATAATAATGCCCCATATAATTCTTATTTTTAGTCTCTTAATTTCAATGGAAGATAAATAGTCACTATTAATATCTATGTCGATTAGCATCAAGTTGCTCAAGTAATCGTTGTCTATAAGTTTTTGATAAAACAGCGACATGACATCCTTCAATTGCACCTGCAAGTGAAAATAGTAACTCAATACTAACATTACAACATACATTTTTTATCTTTAAATAGGCGTTTACTGCTCCAATTTGCATTAACAATTCTCTATTTGTAATACCAACTTTAGATAATAGTCTTTCAGTTGAAAGACCTAAATTAGGTAAATCTTTTAAGCGCTGACTCTTCTGATTTTTCTTAAACAATTGCTCTGATAGCGCACTTTGTAATGCTCTATTCACGAGATCTATAAAATATTTTTCACTATGCAAAATGGTTTCATCTATATGATAATAGCTAAGTAATACAGGCACACCACGGTTTTTATAAACAAATTGTTCAGCATTTTTAGCTTCAAATTGTTTTTTTAGCAGCTCATCTGCCCGCAAAAAAAATTTACTTTCAGCAACTAAACCAAACATTACTTTATCATAACAAATACCATAGCCACCAAACATCGATCTCGAACTAAGTTTCCCCAACCTTTGTAATTTATCTAAAATATTATTCACTAAACGCTTACTGTCTGTTGCGTCATACATAACATCTCCCTTGCAAATAATATAGTGGGTCAAATAAAACAAATGAATAAACGTAAAGATACTTTTTAAGTTTACCATAAGCCAAGGGATTCATTCAGTTACATAAGGAAATGAGATATACTTCAGTGAAGTATAAACAATATAGACATATACCTTGACACTATTAGTTAATATGTATATATAAAATATATTTATATATATACATTTACATTCTGATAAACCTAATTTGTTTATTCAAAGTTTTATCCTATGAATAGTATAAATAAATCTATAATTATAATCGTCTACTGCTGATTACATTTCTTAAATCATAACACTATGTTTATAATATCATTTAATTACCAACATTATAATTCGATTAGAGTACAAAGAGTGTATCAAATAAAAATACACAACTAGTTACATTTTCGAAACATAAAAATATAGCGTAATATTTTTTATCAAGTAAAGTAATCACAAGAACAACTAGTTATTATCATAGTGTATTATTTATTCATTCTATTGTTGAATATAAACTGCTATTCATTTGTAATATTTTTATATAAAACTAATTTTTATTTCTATAAAGTTTTAAGAAAATATCAAATATAAATAAAATAAATAATTTTTAATAATCTACTATATGTAACATATACTTATATGTGTTAATTAAGATAAATAGTACTATTATAAGCTTAAAAATTAACGATAAACATATATCTAATTACTATTAATAGTATTATTGTAATAATTTATTTTTTTAATCCAATTAAAATCATTTATAGATAAGTATAGCAAAATAATATGATAATATTTGTTTTAATCTATTATAACTAATAAGGCATATTTTTATATTAGTAAAACTATCACATATAGTTATGTTACTATAATAGTAGTGATAAATATAGTTTTCATTAAAACTGATAATATAATAAACTAAAATAAGTGATCAGTTATGAATGATATAACTATAGTTATGATATAATAAATAAAATTATTAAAAATTTTTTATTTATGATCGATTATTTATTTAACTTATTACTTAATTAGTATTTTTATATCCTAATAAGAATATTATTTTTAAATTCATAAAAGATGCTTATTAAATTAGGTTAATAATATTTATCTATAATAAATTGTTTAAAGATGAGGTATTATTTTATAATAAGTAGTTAAAAAATACTAGTTAAAATAAAATTGATTTTATATTGAGAAATAATTGTGCTTATCAATTCTAGATAATGTTTTAGTTCTTTTAATTTGTCTTTGCCATTTAACTTAATATAAAATATGATTATAATCATTACAGTATTTATAATAAATTAGTTAGTATCAACGTAATAAATTGGTTAAATAATACTCATATTGAGCGTAAGGCTTTTATAATGGAAGAAGCATCGAATGTATCAATAGAACATGACGACCTTGAGTTAATTCAAGATGTCATTATATTGAGACTCATTAAAGATAAAACAACATATACAGCGGGACTATTTTACCTTCATTTTTTACTATCAGATATACCTGAAAAATTTTGGATGGGGTGTTTCGAGCAAGTTCAACTTAAGCTTTATAATAGTTCATCTGTTTTTATAATTAAAGACCAGCAATGCATGTTGACTGTTACTGAAGAAAATGCGCAAAAATATATAGATGAATTAAAAAAAGTGATAAATGAGGCAAATAAATTATTTCAACGTCAGATTTTTGAAGTTGAGATGGAAAGACGACAGTTTCTTGAAGAACAAAAAAGAATTGAGTTAAAAATAGAAAAATTACATGATAGCTTAATTATATAATTTTTACTAATCGTGAGTTGAGATTAAATAATGCTACATCCTAATAATATAAAAACACCGATATTCTAGTCGGTGTTTTTATAACATTATTTAAAATACACTAAAACTAGTATTAGTAAATAAGCCCACTTTTAAATCTTGTGCGACATAAATGAGATTACCATCAACATAAACTTCACCGTCAGCCAATCCCATAACAAGGCGACGATTAATGACTCGTTTAAAATGGATTTTATAGCTTACATTTTTTGCACTGGGAAGTACTTGACCAGTAAATTTTACCTCACCAACACCTAAAGCTCTTCCTTTACCTTCACCACCTAGCCAACCTAAATAAAATCCAACAAGTTGCCACATCGCATCTAAACCTAGACAGCCTGGCATAACAGGATCATTAACGAAATGACAACTAAAAAACCATAAATTAGGATTAATATCTAACTCAGCTTCAACATATCCTTTATCAAATTTTCCTTCATTTTCTGACATCTTAACAATTCGATCTATCATTAACATGTTAGGTGCTGGCAAGAGTGGTCCATTTTTGCCAAATAATTCGCCTCTACTTGAAGCTAGTAAATCTTCTTTACTATATGAATTACGCTTTTCAAACATAGATTTTAAATGTCCCGTTAACTAGTTAATCTCTCTTGCCAATTCATTTTTCAATTTAAATAGTCTAGCTTACAAGTGTACGCTGAACAAGTCCGATCAGCTACGGCTAAACCAATTAAATAAACGGAACATTAATGATGGTGTATGTTTATTTTCCTGTAATAGTGAGTCTATACGCTCTTTAATCATGCATATAAGCGAATTACTGTCTGTTGATCTATATTTAATATTCATTACTATTGGTGATACCTCAGAAATATGGCGAACAGCCCAAATATGAAATTTATTCTGTTTAACAGCGTCAACAACATCTTGTCGAAGTGATAAATGGCGCCTATTCGCATCAGGAATAATAACGCCTTGAGCTCCTGTAAGCCCTCGATTATCACAAATATCAAAAAATGCCTCTATTTTTTCGTTAACACCACCAACCGGTTGAACATAACCATTTTGATCAACTGAGCCAGTTACTGCAATCTGTTGATTAATTGGACATTGAGCAAGAGCACTCATTAATACACAAAGTTCGGCTAAAGAAGCACTGTCGCCATCAACTTCACTATAGGATTGTTCAAATGTCAGAGAGGCAGAAAAAGGTAATTGATGTTCGGTTGCTAATTCAGATGCAATAAATGCCTGCATAATCATCATCCCTTTTGCATGAAGATTACCTGCTAGATCGACTTTACGATCAATATCAGTCACTTCATTATCTCCCATATAAACTACACAACTGATACGAGAAACTTCCCCAAAAGATCTAGGATGTCCAGGATATTCTAGTACGGATAGACCATTAATGATGCCAATACGCTTGCCTTCAGTATTAATATAAATTTGATTATTCAGGATCTCATTCAATGAGCACGTTTGTAAATAATTTTCACGCCACTGCTTCTCTACAGCAGCTTGTCTAAACATCTCACCCGAAAGTTCATTTTCATCTTGCTGATAATAAGATGCAGAATTAAGTAATTGCTTAATCCATGATGGCGATAAAGGTAAGTAAAATTGATCACCACTAAACCGTGTCGCTTGTAGAAGTAATTCACGATCAGCATTATTATTTATACTTACTAATTGTAATTGTTCAGTATAATAATTTAAATGATTTAACCATAATGCAAAATCAGTATCATTTTTAGCAATTAATTCGGATTCGAATTCCCCATATAAGATCGAGTTAATAAGTTCTGGTTCTATTTCTTGAAATTCAGCCAAGCCATAATAATCTGTCACAATAATGAGCTTTAAACTAATAGGCATATCTGGAATATATAACGGTAATGGTTGCTTTTCATCAGGTGATAACCATTTAAAGGAAGATTGCGTTATAATTTGTTTTAACCTGAACCAAAGTGAAGGTTGGCTAAGCAAGGTACGTCCGGATAAGATTAAAATACCACCATTAAGCTCATGGATCAGTCCTGGATATAAACTATACTCTTGTTTATATTGACGTAATCCACCAAATAATTGTTCCGCATTAACCCACTCCTCACAGCTACAACGCTTTTTAGCGGCAAAATTATCTAATTTAGATGATGCAGGTACACAAGAAACGCTTTTTTCGTTTATCGTATAATGGTACCCCACTATTTCTGGTGAAGGAAGTTGACAAGAACGCACTGCTTCAGTTATTAGCGATAAATAATCATCACTCTCCTGCGCGTTAATTATCATAAAGGGGCTACTTTGTCGTTGTCGACAAAATTGCCTTATTGCTGACATGAGCCTGGGTTGCAAATCCATAGGATTTATACACTCAGACGCTATTACATTAGCCTGGAGAGTTGGTCGATTTAATTGTGACTGAAGTTGTTGCCAAGTTAATTTATTTTGTATTAATAGTGATTCTAAGTCGGGTCTAGTCATTACTTCACTGATTATAATGATGGATGAAATAAATAATTATACAAAAAAAGATGCAGTTAACCTAAATAATTAACATAACCTTATCATGGATAATTAAACTGATAGTAATAAAATAAGCAGGTTATCATTATATAATGATAATTTATGCGTTAATTCTTAGCTATTATTTGTATAGTTAAGCAATGATAAGCTAGTTATTATTTAAGATAAAGCGGTATACTTAGGTTGTTACAGTGTCACAGAGGACCATTGATGAAATATCAACAACTGACAAATCTTGAATGTGGATGGAAGTGGAAATATTTGATGAAAAAACACCAGGAAGGTGAGCAAATTAGCCGTTATACAGAAAATAGCATGAATCAGCAGTATGTAACCCTATTAAAATCTATTGAAAATAAGCCAGAAGAGATTTTGCATTGGGTTCGCGAGCATATGAATACAAATTTAGATAATAAGATGAAACAAACGATTCGTGCTCGTCGTAAACGTTATTATAATTCTGAATTACAACATACTCGAAAAAAATCCATCGATTTAGATTTTTTTGTCTGGCAACGTTTATCTCAATTATCAGAACGTAATGCTAAGACATTATCTGAAATGATTACTTATTTAATAGATGAAGCAGAACAAAAAGAACTTTATGAAAGTCAAATGACAAAGTTAAAGCAAGGTATACAAGATATTTTAAGTTAAGTATTTTGCTTTAATTGTGATTATCAAAACAAACTATAATATAAGATTTATCTTATAAATAAGCCCCCATAAAAGGGGCTTATTCATAGTTATATTATAACTTATTTAGAAATAACATCGGTAGAGCCTGTAATTTCAATTTCTACGCGACGATCTGGAGCTAAACAGTCAATAAGTGCTTTACGACGTTTGATATGATCACAGCTACTACCGGTTACAGGATCAGTTTTACCTAAACCAACAGCTGAAATTTTATCAGATGGAATACCTTTAGCTATCATAAAGTCAACTACAGCTTGTGCACGATGTTGTGATAACTTCTTATTATACGCTGCTGAACCTATGCGATCAGTATAACCTTTTACAGTAATATGGCCATCTGTTGGTGATACATCGCGAATTTGTGCGAATAATTGACTTAATGCTTCTTGACCTTCTGGTTTCAAGGTTGCTTTATTAAAGTTAAATAACACATCCGATTTTAGAGAGAAATGCTTGGTTTCAACTCTAGGTGGAACTGGCGCAACAATAGCTATAGGTGCTTCTTGTTGGCCAAAGCGATATGCCATACCCAAGCTTAACATACCATTATCTGGACGCGCGCCAACAGAATCATTATCACCAATATTCCAAACCCATTGATAGTCAAGACGCGTAGCAAGGCTCTTCGTCATAGCATACTCAATACCTGCAGCCGCCAGACCAGAAACACCTGTATCATGGTCTTTATATTCTTTCCTAACAGTTCCATCGTTTTTGGCACCTTCATGGAATTTGCTGTCAGCACGCCATGCCATACCACCTAAACGTGTGTATAAATCGAGACTATCAGTCAATGGCACACCAAACTTAGCGGTAAGCTGTAAACCATGAGCTTTGAAAGCTCCTGTACCGTTTTTCACAGGATTATCACCTGCTTTATAAGGCATACGGCCTAACCAATCATAGCCCAACTCAAAACCAATATAACGATTTGCTTGATAACCAACATAACCACCGGCACCTAATTGGTTAGCACGGGCTTTGTCATTATCAGTCTTATAATCTTGTTGAACCCAAGTTGCAGGGCCTGTCTCAGAGAAACGAGACCAACCAACTTTAGCACCCAAATACCAGCTATCATCTTTTGGTGCTGCTTGTGCAACAGTTGCAAGGCTTGCAGCTGCAATTGCTAGTACGATTGCTGTCTTTTTCATCGTATACCTCGTTATCATCCCAAAATGGGTAATATAATTTAAAGTTTATAACGCAACTATAAAAATTACAAAATAAGGTGCAGATAATTAACATTACATATTAATGATCACAATATTTCAACTTGCCAATTTTAATACATTAATAAATGTATTGTAATTCTGCGCTATTAATCCACCTTATGACGCTAATTTTACAATGAGTTATAAAAGATACAAGTAGTATACTAAATTATATAGCAAAAATAGTTAAAAATATTCAATGGTTACTATTAATTTTCTATATGTTACTAATTGTTTCAAGATAAATGTTATATATAAATTATATACATTTATATATATGATATATTTATTTTTTTATAAAAAATATAGTAAAATAATTATAACGTATTAAATAATAAATTAAAAATAAAAATACGTATTTTTTAAAGATAAACAAGTGAGAAATAACAAACAAATTTAATAATAATTTTTATTTTTATGCTAATTACATATTAATTTTTATAAATAAAATATTAATTATACATACTTTCGATCATATAATTAATATGAGTAGAACAAGCCAAACTGTAACAAATAACTAGTAAACAGCATTTAAACAAATCAACTAAATAATTGATTATAAAGAATTATTAATAAACCTATGCAATTGAGTCACTGATTAATAGCTCTTTATTTTAAATAGGTTTTATCCTATTTCATGATAAGTTTAGTAGAACATATCATAAAATTACATATTAATTATATAAAAAGCTAACTAAGTAAATTAAATGTTTATTATTAAAATATTATGCTTGTGATTAATACCATAACATTTAGTTTTTCTATAAAAAAATTTTATTAAAAAATTATATTGTGGTATTTATCATTTGAAAAATGATATTAGTTTAAATGGATAAGAGCCACACTGATATATTGCTTATAAAGATCATATTTATATTATATTTATATTGATTAGTAATATTAGCTAGCTAGTTATTTATTGTAAGTTTAGATAGTCGTTTTCCTCATACAATTAAGCTTTGTATAAATGATATTTATATTAACTCTCTTAACATGACATGCTTTTAAAAGAAACACATGTAAAAATAATAAAATAATGACTTATTATCATAAATAAAATAAGCTATTTTGTTTATTCAGCTTTTTCTAAATGCTATTTATTCTATTAATTACACACTATTATCTAAAAAAATAACCATAATATTGTCTTTATTATAGGCAATACATAGATAATATTTTCGTTTATAATTTGCATTGACTAATTAAGCAGTTAGTTAGTTAATCTATAAGAAATCACTAGCCAACTGCTCATAGCAACGATGTCGGAAATTAGCGATAAACTCTTTTCCGACCTAGTGCTCACTTCAACTAGATGGTGTAAATATGAGTCAAGAAAAGCTATATCAGGAAAAAGAGTTAAGTTGGTTATCTTTTAATGAGCGTGTCTTGCAGGAAGCTGCAGATAAATCGAATCCATTAGTAGAACGCGTTCGCTTTCTTGGCATATACTCAAGCAATTTAGATGAATTCTATAAAGTTCGTTTTGCTGATGTAAAGCGGCGTCTATTAATAAGCCAAGAACGAGGCTCATCAGTTTCTGCTCGTAATCTTCTGAAGAAAATACAAAATAAAGTATCAAAAACAGAACGGGAATTTGATCACCTTTATAATGATTTATTGTTAGAAATGGCACGTAATCAAATTTTCTTAGTAAATGAAAAACAGCTTTCAGTCAATCAACAAGAATGGTTAATACACTATTTTAAGCAATATTTGCGTCCTTACGTCACTCCCACCATTATTACGACTGATGTTCAATTATTGCAGTTTCTGAAAGACGATTATACCTACTTATTTGTTGATATCATTAATAAACAACAATCAACTTATGCACTATTAGAAATTCCGTCAGATCAAGTTCCTCGTTTTGTTTCTTTACCTCCTGAACCGCCACGAAAACGTAAAGCAATTATATTGCTAGATAATATATTACGTTACTGCATGGATGATATTTTTAAAGGTTTTTTTAATTACGATACTTTAAATACTTATTCATTAAAAATGAATAGAGACGCAGAGTACGATCTGGTTCACGAAACTGAATCAAGTCTGTTAGAACAAATGTCATCTAGTCTCAAACAGCGATTAACGGCTGAACCTGTTCGGTTAGTCTATCAAGGTGATATGCCTAAAGAATTAGTTAAATTTTTGTGTGATAAATTGGCAATTGGTTCCTACGATTCTGTTATTCCTGGCGGACGGTATCACAATTTTAAAGATTTGATCAATTTTCCAAATATTGGTACAAAAAACATGGTAAATAGGCCATTACAACAACTACGCCATCCTTGGTTTACTCATTTTCGTAATGGCTTTGATGCAATTAAAAAGCGCGATATTTTACTTTATTATCCTTATCATACCTTTGAACACGTATTAGAACTCCTACGCCAAGCCTCCTTTGATCCTAGCGTTCGATCAATAAAGATAAATATTTATCGTGTAGCTAAAGATTCACGTATTATTAAATCAATGATCCATGCCGCACATAATGGAAAAAAAGTAACTGTTGTTGTTGAATTACAAGCGAGATTTGATGAAGAAGCTAATATTCACTGGGCTAAACAATTAACAGAAGCAGGCGTACGAGTCGTATTTTCTTTCCCCGGCTTAAAAATTCATGCCAAATTGTTCATTATCTCTCGCTATGAGAATAATCAGCTTTCGCATTATGCTCATATTGGTACTGGTAATTTTAATGAAAAAACAGCACATATTTATACTGATTTTTCGCTATTAACAGCCAATCAAGAAATTACTGAAGAGGTTCGGCAGGTATTTAGTTTTATCGAAAAACCTTATCGCCCCGTAAATTTTCATTTATTATTAGTCTCGCCACAGAATACTCGGCAACGATTATATCAACTCATTGATCGTGAAATTATCAATGCAAGGCTTGGATTATCTGCCGGGATCAGTTTAAAACTAAACAATCTTGTGGATAAAGAATTAATTGATCGTCTTTATGCAGCATCAACTGCTGGCGTTAAAATTCGACTATTAATAAGAGGAATGTGTAGTTTAATCCCGGGTATTACTGGTATAAGTGAAAACATTCAGGTGATTAGTATTGTTGACCGTTTTTTAGAACATTCCCGCATTTACGTTTTCAACAACAATAATATTCATGAAATCTATATTTCTTCTGCTGATTGGATGACAAGAAATATTGACTACCGTATTGAAGTTGCAACGCGTATACTCTCTCCGGAGTTAAAACAACAAGTGCTTGATATTCTTGACATTCAATTTAGTGACACAGTAAAAGCCAGACTGATTGATAAAGAGATGAATAATAATTATGTGGTTCGCGGTAACCGTAAAAAAGTCCGTTCCCAATATGCTATTTATGATTATTTGAAAGTATTAAAATATGAGTATGACGATGTCACCGGAGAAAAATAACATGCCTGATAATACTTTTCTCTGTCCTGACAAACTTTTGGACGAAAAACCACAAGAAATAGCTGTTATCGACTTAGGGTCAAATAGTTTTCATCTTCTCATCACGCGTATCGTCAATGAAACGTTTCAAGTTATCGGTAGAGTGAAAGAGCATATCCATTTAGCTGATGGATTAGATAGCTACAACTATCTAAGTGAAGATGCAATTGAACGTGGTTTAGCATGCCTGCGTTTATTCGCAAAGCGTCTTCAAGGTTTCTCTAAAGAAAATGTTCGTATTGTTGCAACATATACATTACGTCGTGCTACAAATTCTGCGTTATTTATTATGAAGGCACGTGAAATTTTACCTTATCCTATTGAGATCATCAGCGGCCAAGAGGAAGCACGCTTAATTTATATGGGTTTAGCGCATACCCAACCGGAAAAAGGTCGCAAATTAGTTATTGATATTGGCGGTGGATCAACTGAATTAGTCATTGGCGAAGAATTTGTCCCATTGCTCGCTGAAAGCCGCCATATGGGTTGTGTTGTTTATACCCAAAAATTTTTCCCAGACCATAAAATAACTAAATTCCGCTTCATTAAAACTCAACTAACAGCGGAACAACAATTAGAAAATATTGCTTATAAATATCGGCAATGCGGTTGGAATTATGCCTTTGGCTCCTCGGGTACTATTAAAGCAATAATAAATATTCTTAATGAAATGGGATATAAAGATGGCTATATTACACGACAACGATTAGAAATCATTGTTAATAAGGTCATGAATACAGAAACGTTCGCAGAGCTTAAGTTTGCTGGACTATCAGATGCGCGACGAGATATATTTGTGGCGGGTTTAGCCATTTTATGTGCTATTTTTAACGCATTAGAAATTAAAAAATTATATTTTTCTACTGGTGCATTACGTGAAGGCGTATTATATGAAATGGAACAAAGCCGTTTCCGTCATCATGATATTCGTAGTAGAACCGCTACCAATCTTGCTGAACATTACAATATCGATCGTGAACAAGCAGATCGTGTACTAACAACAACACGTTTACTCTATCAACAATGGTATAAACAAAATCAACATTTGGCTGACAGCCAATTAGAAACACTGTTAAATTGGGCAGCTTTATTACATGAAGTTGGGTTAAGTATCAATTATAGTAATATTCAACAACATTCAGCCTACATTTTACGTCATAGTAATTTACCTGGATTTAATCAAGAACATCAGTTAATTTTGTCTACTTTGGTAAAATTTCATCGCAAAGCATTAAAAATAAATGAAATTCCAGAGTTTAATCTATTTAGTAAAGAACAAATTCTTCCATTAATTCAATTATTGAGGCTAGCTGTACTTTTTAATAACCAACGACAAGCCTCTATAATGCCATACGAATACAAGCTGCACTGCGTTAATAATCACTTTACACTCACGTTACCAAATAAATTTCTTGCACAAAATAACTTGTTACATGCCGACCTAGAAAAAGAAAAAAAATATTGGGAAGCTATACAGGGAGGAAAATTATCTATTATTGCTGATGAACATACCATGATAAATTAAAATAGTACGCAAAACATTACACGAATTTTTCCGATTTAAAGTAAAAATCGTTATAATAAATCGGGAAAATTATTGTTACGTTGAACAGTCTTCAATCATCTGTCCTATTAACAGGTGGCTGCATGTTAACAAATCATTTTGATATAACCTTCGTGTATAGGTGTTATTCACTCTAGTGATTCATAACAACCTACTTAATCAATTATGTTAACTATGATAGCAAATGGAAAATCATTTTATCTAAAATTTCATTATGTTGCGATGCTAAGAAAGCAATACAATATTTAATGATGATTATCCAATGCTTAATTCATCATTTTTCAAAACAGGAAACACCATGCTTTGGTTTAAAAACTTAATGATCTATCGTTTGAATCGTCCACTAGGGATCTCAATCGATGAATTGGAACAACATATGCGTTCCATGGCATTTTCACCTTGTGGCAGTCAAGATATTATGAAAACAGGTTGGGTATCGCCAATGGGTAGCAATAATGAGCTACTAGTACACAGCGTTGCTCATCATATTATTGTTTGCGCTCGTAAAGAGGAAAAAATTATTCCTGCCTCTGTTATCAAACAGGCTTTACAAACAAAAATAGCTAAATTGGAAAATGAGCAGGATCGTAAACTCAAAAAAATTGAAAAAGAGAGTTTAAAAGATGAAGTTCTACATACATTACTTCCTCGTGCTTTCAGTAAATTTAGCCAAACCTTTATTTGGATTGATACAGCAGCTAACTTAATTATAGTGGATGCTGCCAGCGCAAAGCGAGCAGAAGATACGCTAGCATTGCTGCGTAAAAGTATAGGCTCCTTGCCTGTTGTGCCCCTTTCTTTAGAAGAGCCTATCGAACATTCGCTAACAAAATGGGTGTGTAGTGGTGCAGCGCCTACAGGCTTTATATTACAAGAAGAAGCCGAATTAAAAGCACTATTTGAAGGTGGTGGAATAATTCGTTGCAAAAATCAAGAAGTAACAAGTAATGAAATAACTGCTCATATTGATGCTGGAAAAGTTGTCACTAAATTAGCTCTTGAATGGAATGAACGTATTCAATTTATTTTAGCTGATGACGCAAGTTTAAAACGTTTAAAGTTTACTGACACTATTTTAGAACAAAATGAAGATATTGATAAAGACGATATAGCCCAACGTTTCGATGCAGATTTTACCCTTATGGCGGGTGAACTGAGTCAACTTATAAGTGAATTAATTATGGCATTAGGTGGTGAAAAATTAACTTTACATGAAACAACGTGATAAGTTAACAATACGTGATCTTCATTACTAATCATAACGGATAAATTAATAATCTACTGTAATTTAATGTGTTATCTTATTTAAGACGGCACACTGACTTGAAATCAGATTGAGAAAATTTATGTTTAAACCTGAGTTATTATCCCCTGCGGGAACATTAAAAAATATGCGCTATGCCTTTGCTTATGGTGCAGATGCTGTTTATGCTGGACAACCTCGTTACAGTTTACGTGTCAGAAATAATGAATTTAATCATGAGAACTTAGCACTTGGTATTAATGAAGCTCATGCATTAGGTAAAAAGTTTTATGTTGTTGTTAATATTGCACCACATAATTCGAAAATTAAGACATTTTTACGGGATTTAAAACCTGTTATAGATATGCAGCCAGACGCGTTAATCATGTCTGATCCAGGTTTAATCATGTTAGTCCGCCAAAACTTTCCAACTATGCCAATTCATTTATCTGTTCAAGCAAATGCAGTCAACTGGGCAACAGTAAAATTTTGGAAAGAGTTTGGTTTAAGTCGAATTATTTTATCAAGAGAACTTTCTCTTGAAGAAATTGCGGAAATTCGTCAACAGGTACCCGATGTTGAATTAGAAATTTTTGTTCATGGCGCACTTTGTATGGCCTATTCTGGACGTTGTTTGCTTTCTGGTTATCTTAATAAACGCGATCCAAATCAAGGAACTTGCACTAATGCTTGTCGATGGGAATATAAAGTAAAAGAAGGTGAACAAGATAATATAGGGAATATTGTACCTCAACAAAAAATAATTCCTACTCAACAAGTTGAATCTACATTAGGAGAAGGTTGTACCACAAATAAACTTTTCTTGATTGAAGAAAGTCAACGTCCCGGAGAGTACATGACCGCCTTTGAAGATGAGCATGGCACTTATATTATGAACTCAAAGGATCTGCGCGCTATTCAGCATATTGAACGTTTAACACAACTCGGCGTACATTCATTAAAAATCGAAGGTCGGACAAAATCGTTTTATTACTGTGCCCGAACAGCCCAAGTCTATCGTAAAGCAATTGATGATGCCGCTGCGGGTAAGCCATTTGATCCCAGTTTGCTAACAACATTAGAGTCGTTAGCGCATCGTGGTTATACTGAAGGTTTTTTACAGCGCCATAAACATGAAGACTATCAAAATTATGATTATGGTTATTCCGTTTCCGATCGCCAACAATTTGTAGGTGAATTTACTGGTATACGTAAAGATAATTTAGCTGAAGTTGCTGTTAAAAATAAATTCTTATTAGGTGATAATGTAGAATTAATGACTCCAAAAGGAAATATACAATTTACTATTTCTGAATTAAAAGATAGAAAAGGGAATAATATTAATATTGCACCTGGTGATGGCCATATTATTTATTTAGCCGTACCAACTGATATTAATTTAGATTATGCACTGTTAATGCGTAATTTAATCAATACAAATACAAGGAATCCACATATTAAATAATTCATTTTATTTTTTTTAGAAATTGATAGCATTTTTTATTTTATATACGATATAATATGCTTAGAACTAAAACGTAAAATATCTTACTCTATTAATTTTAATAGAAACCACCTCATTGCCAACCTAACCTCCCTTGGGTTGGCTTTTTTAATGGTATTATATAATTTTTCCTATTATTTAAGTTTTATGTTTTTTCTAGATAATGAAACATATACTTATTGATTAATACTATGTTATTTTAGTTTTATATCATTAAATCTCTAAATTATTATCCTTAATGAGACAACATATATGCCTTTTATTAAAGAGGATTTTTGTTTCCTCTTCATTATCAAAATTTTTGCTAATCGACACCATATTCTTATAGCCTATAGCGATCAATAGAATACTGCTTTATTCAATATTATTTACAAATAGTTAGTTAAAATAATTATCTAATTATAGTAATAACAGAACTTAACATAAGTAATAACAGACTTTAATATAAGTAATAACGTGCTTTATTAATATTATGTCAACAAGTTTAACTTTTATTTATCTAACTAAGATAATTCCTATTACTAATAAAAGTTAATAATATAATTAAAATAATAAAATCTAAAAACAAAAAGCCAATACACGCCAGTTATTATGCATGAACACGCATCGTTTAATAGTAATTAAATCATTTAATCATTACTAAATGAACATGAACTACACTGAAATGAATCACTATGATGCATCATTTATACAATGATTAACTCCACAATAATCATTATGTTATTTTGATAAAATACAACTTAACGCGAGCTATCGCAGTAAAATTTAATGAATAGTTAATAATGCTATTTTCCTTTCATCATATAAATAGTAAATAATAGTGATATAATGAAAAATCTTTATTTTATCCATATAAATTATGCATCTAACGTAAGATTTTCTGCAAAACGGTTTTGTATTTTATACCAAATATCGCCGCTATCTTGACCATATTTACGAACGAGTTCCATCACTTGGTCATATCTTTTTGTTAGACATAATTGCATAAGTTGTTGATAAAAATTTAAAGCAAGTTGTTGAGCTTCAAGGTTAGTAAAATAATAACGCCCTACTCGCTTATATAAGCCTTTTAATCCATTGAAAATTAAACCATAGATCGGATTTCCAGAAGCAAATGCCAAACCACGGAAAATAGAAAAATCTAAATCAGCAAATGTGTCGGCATCATAATCTGTATTTTCAGCTTGTGCCAATATTTTTTTTGACGTCTCAGGATTATGTCGAAATGCAGCACGAATAAAAATAGATGCAATATTTGTCCTAGCTGAAAGTAAATGACCAATTAATTGACTTTGGTTATCGTGATCAAGTTTAGCGACTGTTTCTAATAAGCTTAATCCTGATGTTTCCCAAATATTATTTACTTTCGTTGGTTTACCATGTTGAATCGTTAACCAACCATCACGTGCGAGACGTTGTAATACTTCTCGTAAAGTGGTACGTGTTATGCCAATAACTTCAGAAAGTTCACGCTCTGCTGGTAAAATGGAGCCCGGAGGAAATCGGTTATTCCATATACTTTCAATAAGATATTGTTCAGCAAATCCAGCCGGTCCACGTGCTTTAATGATCATATGTTTAGATTCCATAACTGTAATAACTAATCTATAAAATCATACCAGAACAAATAATACATAAATAGTCTTTATCACGTTTAACGCTATAGAATATCCGCAACTTATGAAAAGTAGTAAACTTATGTAAACCCGATTATATCAACTAGATAACTCTCTTCACATGCTATATTATAACCACTTGACTATTAAAATAATATGAATGCAGGATCCCTGTATATCGAGGCAAATATGTTTCGTTTTTTAAATAGCTGGTCACATTGTCGCAGTTCTTGGTTGCTCCTTTTTATTAGTGCTGTGATCTTTGAATGTATTGCTCTATATTTTCAGCATGTAATGCAACTTTCCCCATGTACACTTTGTATTTACCAGCGGTGTGCCATTTTTGGTGTTATGCTTGCTGCCTTGATAGCTATATGTGCACCAACCTTATTGTTAATAAGGCTGTTATCTTTAGGTGTATGGATTTACAGTAGTTGGCAAGGTTTAAGTTTTGCTCGTGAGCAAACTAGTATGCAACTTAATCCATCACCTTTTGCAACGTGCGAATTATTTGTCCAATTTCCGGATTTTTTACCATTGAATAAATGGCTTCCTTCTGTGTTTGAAGCTTATGGTGATTGTGCTTTAAAACAATGGGCGTTTATGTCATTAGAAATGCCACAATGGATGATTATAATTTTTGTTATTTATTTGAGTATCGCTGGATCCGTTTTATTTAGTCAATTTTTAAAACAAGATTTTAATGCTGTTGTTCCACCAAATAATAATTTAGATACTAACAATAGATCCCTTCATAATGATCTAAAATAGAGTTATAAAAAAACAGTGTTATACACTGTTTTTTTATTCTATCTATATAAATCACATCATTATGATCCATAGATATTTACGCGATCGCGAAGCTCTTTTCCTGGTTTAAAGTGAGGAACATATTTACTACCTAGATCAACTTGCTCACCTGTTTTTGGATTTCGCCCTAATCTTGGCGCGCGATAGTGAAGTGAGAAACTGCCAAAACCACGAATTTCGACACGATCACCTTCTGCTAATGTTATCGCCATATGTTCCAACATTTCTTTTACAGCGTCTTCTATCACTTTAAATGGTAAATGTGTATATCTGCTAGCGAGTCTTCCGATCAATTCAGACTTAGTCATTCATCCCTCCAGTCTTTGCAGCTTAACGATCACTAAACGGGGCAAAATAATTTACCCCATATCAATAGTGTAGAGCTTATTCGCCTTTAGCAGCCTTAAATGCTTCAGCCATAGCATTTGAGAAGCCTACATCTTCTTGTTTGCTATTGCTATTGACAGCAGCAACGGCCTCTTTCTCATCAGCTTCATCTTTAGCACGAATAGAAAGACTTATAATACGATTTTTACGATCAACACCAGTAAATTTGGCTTCTATTTCATCGCCAACATTTAACACTTGTGTTGCATCTTCGGTACGATCACGAGATGCATCTGAAGCACGGATATAACCCTCAACACCTTCAGTCAATTCAACTGTCGCACCTTTAACATCAACCGCTGTTACTTTGCCTTTAACAATCGCACCTTTTTTATTGGTTGCTAGATAGTTATTGAATGGATCTTCGGCTAATTGTTTAACACCTAAAGAGATACGTTCACGTTCTGCATCAACTTGCAAAACAACAGCTGCAATTTCATCACCTTTCTTATATTCACGAACGGCTTCTTCACCCGCGACATTCCATGAAATATCAGATAAATGAACTAAACCATCAATACCACCATCTAAACCGATAAAGATACCGAAATCAGTAATGGATTTAATCTTACCTTCGACACGATCACCCTTGTTATGGGTCTCAGCAAATTGTTGCCATGGATTAACTTTACATTGTTTTAAGCCTAAAGAAATACGACGACGCTCTTCATCAATTTCTAATACCATGACTTCAACAATATCACCAACACTAACAACTTTAGATGGGTGAATATTTTTATTTGTCCAATCCATTTCAGATACGTGAACTAAACCTTCAACACCTGTTTCAATTTCAACAAATGCACCGTAGTCAGTAAGATTAGTTACACGACCAGTTAATTTTGTTCCTTCTGGGTAACGCTTAGCGATATCAACCCAAGGATCTTCGCCTAATTGTTTCAAGCCTAAAGATACACGAGTACGATCACGATCAAATTTTAATACTTTAACGGTGATTTCATCACCTACATTAACAACTTCACTTGGATGTTTAACACGTTTCCATGCCATGTCAGTGATATGTAATAGGCCATCAACCCCACCTAAATCAACGAAAGCACCGTAGTCAGTTAGGTTCTTGACGATACCTTTAACTTCCATACCTTCTTGTAGATTTTCCAGTAATTGATCACGTTCAGCACTATTTTCTGACTCAATAACAGCACGACGAGAAACGACAACATTATTGCGCTTTTGATCTAGCTTAATTACTTTGAACTCAAGCTCTTTGCCTTCCAGATGCAAGGTATCGCGCACTGGACGAACGTCAACTAATGAACCAGGTAAGAAGGCACGAATACCATTTAATTCAACCGTGAAACCACCTTTCACTTTACCATTTATTATACCGGTAACTGTTGCAGCTTCTTCAGCAGCTTTTTCTAACGTAATCCATGCTTCGTGACGTTTAGCTTTTTCACGAGACAAGATTGTCTCACCAAAGCCATCTTCAATAGCATCCAATGCAACATCAATTTCGTCACCAACCTTAACCTCTAATTCCCCCTTAGCATTTTTAAATTGCTCAGCAGGAATAGCGGATTCAGATTTTAGACCAGCATCAACTAAAACAACGTCTTTATCAATAGCAATGATTGTACCGCGAACAATTGAACCAGGGCGTGTTTCCAGTTCTTTTAGAGACTCTTCTAAGAGTTGAGCAAAAGATTCAGTCATATTTATGATCTTCAATAAAATATAAATTTAACGTCCATCTGACATCCCGCCGGATGGGGTTGTTATACATACTCCATTACATCCTATAATAGAGGTTAAATAATTGGATACTATGATATCATAGCCACAGATTATTAAGTTATTTTTTTACCTGATCTAATAAACGTTCCGCATAATCAATAGATTGAGTAACAACCTCTGTAATGCTCATGGATGTGGTATCAATGATTAATGCATCATGCGCCGCAACAAGTGGAGCAATAGGTCGATGCCGATCTCGTTGATCGCGTTCTTTTATTTCAGACAAAAGTCGTTCAAATTTAACACTATTCCCTCTATCCTGCAACTGTAACATACGTCGATTAGCACGTTCTTCTGGCGTAGCATCAAGAAAAAATTTAACTGGCGCGTCCGGAAATACAATTGTTCCCATATCTCGCCCATCAGCAATCAAGCCTGGAAGCGCTCTAAAACTACGTTGTCGATGCAACAAGGCTTCTCTTACATTTGAAAATACAGCTATTTTAGAGGCAGCATTTGCTACTATTTCATTGCGAATTGCTTGGCTAACATCTTTACCCTCAAGGATCACTGCAACATGTTTACCATTAGCAACAAATTTTACATCTAGATGTTGGGCGAGCAACACTAAAGCATCTTCAGAAGAAATATTTATATTATGATATTGTGCTGCAAATGCCAAAACACGATATATAGCCCCCGAATCTAATAAGTTCCAATTAAAATGAATAGCAAGTGCCTGGCATAACGTGCCTTTTCCTACACCACTTGGACCATCTACTGTTATAACAGGAGCAATGACCGACATGCTTACCTCTTTATATAGTCACATGCGTTAGTACAATTATAAAAATAACGCTAACAATGTATTAATTAATAATCAAAATAAGGTGTAAATGATGATATAGATAAATTGTAACCTTAATCAGTACTAAATGTGCTTATTTTAACATGATATCATGTGCAATTACTTTTTCATCGTTTACTTAATTGTTCAAATAATTGAAAATAATTAGGAAATGTCTTTGCTGTGCAGTCTGGATCACAAATTGTAACGGGTGTATTAGATAAGGCAACTAACGAAAAACACATTGCCATACGATGATCATTATATGTTTCAATTTCAGCATGTTTTAATTGGCTGGGTGGTAAAATACGAATATAATCATTACCTTCTTCTACCGTGGCCCCTACTTTGCGTAATTCAGTTGACATTGCCGCTAATCTATCCGTCTCTTTCACGCGCCAGTTATAAATATTACGAATAACTGTTTCACCTTTAGCAAAAAGTGCTGTCGTTGCAATAGTCATTGCTGCATCAGGAATATGATTCATATCCATATCAATTCCTGTTAGAGTCGCACGTTGACATTCGATAAAATCCTTACCCCAATGAATTTTTGCACCCATTTTTTCAAGGACTTTAGCAAAATAAATATCTCCTTGAACACTTTGCTTACCAATTCCTGTTACACGAACGGTACCACCAGCAATAGCAGCTGCGGCTAAAAAATAGGATGCAGATGATGCATCACTTTCAACTAAATATTCTCCAGGAGAAATATAGTGTTGTTTTCCTTTAATGATAAAGGATTGATAATTATCATTTTCTATTGTGATACCAAAATCACTCATCATCTTTAATGTAATATCAATATAAGGTTTAGAAACCAATTCACCTATAATATGGATAATACTATCCTGCTCAGCTAAAGGTGCCATCATTAGTAATGCCGTTAGGTATTGGCTTGAAATAGTCCCTTCTATCGCTATTTCGCCACCACGATAACCACCTTGCAAATGCAATGGTGGATAATTGGTATGCTCAATATAATTAATTTGAGCATCACCTTGACGTAGTGCATCAACGAGATGCCCTATTGGGCGTTCTTTCATTCTTGGATCACCCGTCAGAATGACATCACAATGCGAACATAAACTTAACGCAGCAGTTAATGGCCGCATCGCCGTACCTGCATTACCCAAAAATAATTCGATAGATGTAGATAGAGAAAAAATTTTACCTGTTCCCTGGATTTCACAATGTGTTCGATCTGCCGATAATTGGTATTGAACACCTAAAAGTGACAACGCATTTAACATATGACGTACATCATCACTGTCTAACAAATTCACTAGTGTGGTTGTTCCTTTAGCTAATGCAGCTAATAATAAAGCTCGGTTAGAAATACTTTTAGAACCAGGAAGATTAATTGTACCCTCAAACAAGTTTATGGGCTGAAGAGTTAGAGATACCTGCATAATTAAGCGTATTTCTCCATAAAATAAATAAAGAAGTAAAGCGGCATTACATTAAGTCAGCATCATAGCAGATTAATTAATCAATAGATGATTAATACTGTTATGGTATTTAAGATAGCTATAACAGTATTAATTGACCCAATCTAATCTATTTTTTCTGAATATATATGATTATTCTTTATCAGCACACATACATTTAAATTGAGTAAGATATTAGCCATATTGTCGTTCAAAATCTGCCATAAATGAAGTCAACGCTTTAACACCTTCTAATGGCATCGCATTATAGATAGAGGCTCGCATACCTCCAGCAATTTTATGACCTTTTAAAGCATGTAATCCTGCATTTTCTGAAGCTTTTAAAAATAAAGGTTCAAGTTTGCTATCTGCTAAATGAAATGGCACATTCATCCATGAACGATTTGCACTGGCTACAGTGTTAATATAAAAATCGCTATTATCAATAGCCTTGTATAATAAATTTGCCTTTTCCTGATTGCGCTTTGCCATCACATCCATTCCTCCTTGTGCCTTTAACCATTTAAAAACCAATGCAGCCATGTACCAAGGAAAAGTTGCTGGGGTATTAAACATAGAATCACGCTCAGCCTGTACTTTATAATTAATAACGGAAGGTGTTTCTTTACGTGCATAACCAATAAGATCTTCCCTAATAATTACAACCGTGATGCCTGAAGGACCAATATTTTTTTGCGCACCAGCATAAATTAAACCGAATTTACTTACATTAATAGGCCGAGAAAGAATAGAAGATGAATAATCAGCAATAATAACTTTATCTTTGAAATCAGGCATTTCATTAATCGCAATGCCATCGATCGTTTCATTTGGACAATAATGCACATAGGCTGCATTATCACTTAATTGCCATTCAGACATGTGGCTCACTGCCCGAATACCTTTTTCTTGTTCATATAGCACATTAATCACATTTGGTGTGCAATATTTTTCTGCTTCTAATGCGGCACATTGTGACCAATAACCACTATGAATATAATCAGCTACACTATAATCTCTTAACAAATTAAGTGGTACCGCTGCATGCTGCATTCGTCCACCACCATGAAAAAATAATACTCGATAGTTATCAGGAATATTCAACAAATCACGTAGGTCACTTTCCGATCCTTCTGCGAGTTCAATAAATGCCTTACCACGATGACTAACTTCCATTACCGAAGTTCCTTTTCCTTGCCAGTCACATAATTCCTGTTGCGCCTGATGTAATACTTCTGCCGGTAACATGGCCGGACCTGCACTAAAATTGAATACCTGAGTCATTACCGATCACCTATTAGGTTAAAATTATTGTTAATTATGCATAAAGTTTTATCACTCGCGCTATTGTTAAGCAAGAGTAATCCCATCATATAAGTAAATTAAATCGTAATTTAATACATGATATCAGGAGGCTAAATTCTTTATAGATTGGTGTTATTTATAAGGTAGCTATTTACATAACCCTGTTAATTTTTCTAATTTATGTGATAGTACATTTTCATTGATTACAGTATTAAATAGGGTGAAGATTATCATTCATTTGTAAACATTAGCCAGCCTAAAAAAGTTTAATTTATTATTATGCATATCCGTATTTGTCTTACTGAATTAAGTTATATATATTGATCTAGTAAGATGCAAAACAGATATTTCTATTAAGTTATTTAGTCAAGTATTTTTATACTATTTATTTTATTTTTTTAGTTAGGTGTACATTCATTAATATAAAGTGTTATGAGACATAATAAGTCCATTGATTATTCCATTATCCCCTAAAAATGAATACTATTTCATTCACTACTCCTAACGATATAATATATTAATAACAATAATCACAAGTGTTAATTTAACATTTGATTAATTTAGCAACATTCTTAATTATATTCACTATGACCACAGGTTTTTCCTTAATGAAAACATATATTCCTGGTAAAGATGCTGCATTGGAAGATTCCATTAGCTTTTTTGAACAACAATTAAAGAAATTAGGTTTTGAGATAGACATTGTTTCTTGGTTAAATCCTGTACCTAATGTCTGGTCAGTCCATATTAGAGATAAACACTGCCCACTCTGCTTTTCTAATGGTAAAGGCGCATCTAAAAAAGCCGCACTGGCATCTGCACTGGGTGAGTACTTTGAACGTTTATCGACAAATTATTATTTTGCCGATTTTTACCTTGGCCCAAAAATAGCGAATAGTGCATTTGTTCATTATCCAAATGAAAAATGGTTTCCGATAACAGATAATACAACTTTACCTGAAGGGTTACTCGACCCGTATTTACGTGCGTTTTATGATCCAGAAAATAAATTATCAGCAGATATGCTCATCGATTTACAATCCGGCGCAACAACGCGTGGCATCTGTGCCTTGCCGTTTATTCGTCAGTCAGATCAAAAATGTGTTTTCATTCCTGTGAATATTATTGGTAATTTATATGTATCAAACGGTATGTCAGCAGGAAATACTCGTGCAGAAGCAAACGTGCAAGCCATGTCGGAAATATTTGAACGTTTCGTGAAAAATCGCATTATTGCTGATGCGATTAGCTTACCATTAATACCCGATACTGTTTTATCACGTTATCCCGCTATCGTCGAAGCAATTGATGCATTACAACAACAAGGATTTCCAATACGTTGCTATGATGCTTCACTTGGAGGCCAATTTCCTGTCATTTGTGTGGTACTGTTTAATCCGCAACATATTGGTTGTTTTGCTTCTTTCGGTGCTCATCCTGATTTTGGTGTTGCATTAGAACGTACGGTAACAGAATTGCTTCAAGGCCGTAGTCTATTAGATTTAACAGCTTTCCCTTCTCCAGAGTTTGATAACGATGCCATTGCTGAGCATGCTAATCTTGAGACCCATTTCATTGATTCCAGTGGCGTTATTTCTTGGGATCTCTTTAATGAGGAGGCTGATTATCCATTTACTGATTGGTCATTTAAAGGCACAACAAGTGATGAATTTGACCGTTTACTGGCTTTATTCCGTCAACAGAATGTCGACGTTTACATCGCAGACTATCAACATTTAGGTGTACATACTTGCCGTATTTTAGTTCCAGGCTTATCTGAGATATATCCTGTAGATGATCTAACTTACGCCAATAATACAATGGCGGTACATTTACGTGAATCCGTATTATCACTGCCAAGTACCGTTCAGCCGGCTGAATATTATCTTACATTACTTAATCAATTAGATGAAGAAGGTCTTGATGATTTTGCGCGCATAAGAGAATTATTTGGTATTGCAACAGGTGTCGATAATGGCTGGTATACATTGCGAATTGGTGAACTCAAAGCATTACTTGCATTGGCTGGAGGAGATCTTGAACAAGCTTTAGTCTGGACTGAATGGACAGTTGAGGTAAATGGACTCAATTTTGCGCCACATCGTTTAAACTTTTATCGCTGCTTATTAACACTATTACAATTCGCTACTTGCCGGGATATTACTAAATTCGAATGTTATAATAATGCATTTAATGCTATGTATGGTAAAGAAACTGTTTTACTGGCGTGGGAGCATATACAAAAGAAACGCTTTTTTTACGATTTATTTGATATAGATCAAGATTTACAACCCTTGAAAAATCATCATCAATTACTGGCAGTTTATGAAAAATTACAACTTACCAAACAACACTTTTTGAAATAACTTGCTCTATGATGAGTAAGTCTATTGAACAAAAAGTAGCCAAATAATATCTTTTAACAAAGATCAATATAAAATAAGCAATATTGCTATATATTATCGCTAGTTAAAAATATTTTGAAATTTTTAAAAAAATTTTCATTCGTATGTAAACAGGTTATAATATATTCTCATGTATTAAGCCTGTTAGGTTATATGAAATAGTAACAACGGATAGTTTACATTTGTCATTATGTTATACGCTTTAGTCAATGCATGACAGCGTAATTCGTTCCAGAGAGTATCATCATGAAAGCAGATAATTCTGTTACACTACTTTCCCCCGCAGAAATGGCCCAAACTGCAGAAGATATTGCAGTGTATAAAACAAACAAAAAGCCTTCTACTACTCTTTTATCCGCTATGTTAGCGGGTATTTTTATTTCTATTGCGTTTGCTTTTTATATTACAGTAACAACAAGTTCAACCGATGCGCACTATGGTATGACCAAATTAGTTGGCGGTTTATGCTTTTCACTTGGATTGATTTTAGTGGTTATTATGGGAAATGACCTGTTCACTTCCACGATTTTAACGAGTGTTGCAAAAGCCAGCCAACGTATCCGATTAAGCAAAATGTTTAAAAACTGGATACTTGTTTATTTAGGTAATTTTATTGGTGCATTATTATTTGTTCTATTAATTTGGTTCGCTGGACAAACGATGGCAATAAATGGTTTGTGGGGATTATCTATACTAAATACAGCAAGTCATAAATTACACCATACCTTTTTAGAAGCTTTTTGTCTGGGTATTTTAGCGAATTTAATGGTTTGTTTAGCCGTGTGGATGAGCTATGCTGGCCGAACTTTAATAGAAAAAGCCTTTATTATGATTTTACCTGTTGCTATGTTTGTTGCTAGTGGTTTCGAACATAGTATCGCGAATATGTTTATGATACCTCTCGGTATTATAGTAAAAAACTTTTCATCCGCAGAATTTTGGCATCTTATTGGTGCTACATCTGAACAATTTTCTGATTTAACACTCCAACATTTTATTACAAATAATTTAATACCAGTTACGCTAGGAAATATTGTGGGTGGCTTAGCTGTGGGATTACCTAACTGGCAACTCTATTTACGTAATAAGTATCATTGATATTGACTTTGATTGTTGGACTAATTTAATCGATTTTTTAATATATAAAGGTAGGTATTAGTATGACCGAACTAAACGAAAAACAACAGAAAGCCTGGGAAGGTTTTACTGGTAATGACTGGCAACAAAAAGTCGACGTACGCGATTTTATTCAACAAAACTACACTCCTTATGATGGTGATGAATCATTCCTTGCTGGTGCAACTAAAGCAACAGATACGTTGTGGCAACAAGTAATGGAAGGCATTAAGGTTGAAAACCGCACTAAAGCACCTTTAGACTTTGATACAGATCTTCCTTCAACAATCACATCTCACGATGCGGGTTATATTAATAAAAATTTAGAAAAAATTGTTGGTCTACAAACCGATGCTCCTCTCAAACGAGCCATTATGCCGTTTGGTGGTATTAAAATGGTAGAAGGTTCATGTAAAGTCTATGGTCGTGAACTTGATGCTGAAGTGAAAAAAATCTTTACTGAATATCGCAAGACACATAACCAAGGGGTTTTCGACGTTTATACACCAGATATTTTACGCTGCCGTAAATCAGGTGTAATAACAGGTTTGCCAGATGCTTACGGTCGTGGTCGTATTATTGGTGATTACCGTCGCGTTGCGTTATACGGTATCGACTATTTGATGCAAGACAAATTTGCTCAATTTACCTCTTTACAAAGCAAAATGGAAAATGGTGAAGATCTCGAAGCAACAATTCGTTTGCGCGAGGAGATCACTGAGCAGCATCGTGCATTGCAACAGATGAAAGTAATGGCTGCAAAATATGGCTTTGATATTTCTGGTCCTGCAACAACGGCTGCTGAAGCTATTCAATGGACCTATTTCGGCTATTTAGCTGCCGTTAAATCTCAAAATGGTGCAGCTATGTCATTTGGTCGTGTATCAACCTTCCTCGATATTTATATTGAGCGTGACCTGAAAAAGGGGCTGATCTCAGAACAAGATGCACAAGAATTAATTGACCATTTGGTTATGAAATTACGTATGGTTCGTTTCTTGCGTACTCCTGAATATGATCAACTATTTTCTGGTGACCCAATATGGGCAACAGAATCTGTTGCTGGTATGGGATTAGATGGCCGTACATTAGTGACCAAAAATAGCTTCCGTTTCCTAAACACGCTATACACGATGGGTCCATCACCTGAGCCAAATATTACTATCCTGTGGTCAGAGCAGTTACCAATCAACTTTAAAAAGTTTGCTGCAAAAGTATCAATTGACACATCATCTATTCAATATGAAAATGATGACTTGATGCGTCCTGACTTTAATAATGACGACTATGCTATTGCATGTTGTGTTAGTCCAATGATCGTCGGTAAGCAAATGCAGTTCTTTGGTGCACGTGCTAACTTAGCAAAAACATTGCTTTATGCGATCAATGGTGGTGTTGATGAAAAACTAAAAATGCAAGTCGGCCCTAAACAAGCCCCCATTACAGATGATATATTAGATTTTGACACAGTGATGTCAAATCTTGACCACTTTATGGACTGGTTGGCAAAACAATATGTAACTGCATTAAACATCATTCATTATATGCATGATAAGTATTCTTATGAAGCTTCATTAATGGCATTACATGACCGTGATGTTTACCGTACTATGGCGTGTGGTATCGCTGGTTTATCTGTTGCAGCTGACTCACTTTCTGCTATCAAATACGCTACTGTAAAACCTGTACGTGACGAAGATGGTTTGGCTATTGACTTTACAATCGAAGGTGAATATCCACAATTTGGTAATAACGACCCTCGTGTTGATGAAATTGCATGTGATTTGGTTGAACGCTTCATGAAGAAGATCCAACAACTAAAAACATACCGTAAAGCTGTACCGACCCAATCCGTATTAACTATTACATCTAACGTCGTTTATGGTAAAAAGACAGGTAATACACCTGATGGCCGTCGTGCAGGTCAACCTTTTGGCCCAGGTGCCAACCCGATGCATGGTCGCGACCAAAAAGGTGCAGTTGCTTCATTAACATCTGTTGCTAAATTACCTTTTGCCTATGCTAAAGACGGTATCTCTTATACCTTCTCGATCGTACCAAATGCATTAGGTAAAGATGATGACATTCGTAAAACAAACTTAGCAGGTTTGATGGACGGTTATTTCCACCATGAAGCATCTATCGAAGGCGGTCAACATCTGAATGTCAATGTAATGAATCGTGATATGCTCCTTGATGCAATGGAACATCCTGAGAAATATCCTCAATTGACTATTCGTGTATCAGGTTATGCTGTGCGCTTTAACTCATTAACTAAAGAGCAACAACAAGACGTGATTACACGTACATTTACACAATCTATTTAATATAAATAAATGATTGTTGTGATAGATATCATATTATTATTAAATAGCATAAAATGAAAAGGCTCCTTTATGGAGCCTTTTTATTGATGATAACGGGATAAGGTATGCAATGATTACTTTATTTTTTATCTAATCTATCCCTAAATAATAATATTTTTATAAAGTAGAAATTAATTTAGACGCTAAGAATAAGCTAATAATGCGACCAACTAGGAGTGCATGATGTCATTAAAAGGCCGAATTCATTCATTTGAATCATTTGGTACCGTGGATGGACCGGGGATCCGTTTCATTGTCTTTTTTCAGGGATGTTTAATGCGTTGTCTTTATTGCCATAATCGTGATACATGGGATTTACAAGGTGGTAGAGAAGTTACTGTAAGTGAATTAATGAAAGAAATTGTCACTTACCGTCATTTTATTAATGCTTCAGGCGGTGGGGTGACTGCTTCAGGTGGTGAGGCTTTACTACAAGCTGAATTTGTTCGTGATTGGTTCCGAGCTTGTCATGCGGAAGGTATCAATACCTGTCTTGATACTAATGGTTTTGTACGCCGTTATGATCCTATAATTGATGAATTATTGGATGTTTCTGATTTAGTTATGCTCGATTTGAAACAACTTGATAATAGTATCCACCAAAATTTGGTGGGAGTATCAAATCATCGTACCCTAGAGTTTGCACGTTATCTGGCTAAACGTAACCAGCGAACATGGATTCGTTATGTCGTTGTTCCTGGATATTCCGACGACGAAAAATCCGTGCGTTTATTAGGGGAATTTACTCAACCAATGAAAAATATTGAGAAAATTGAGTTGCTACCCTACCATGAACTAGGTAAACATAAATGGGCTGTAATGGGAGAAGAATATAAATTAGAAGGCGTAAAACCCCCAAGTAAAGTACTTATGGATTCTCTTCAATCAATATTACAGGAATATGGTCATAAGGTTGTGTATTGATTGTCACCCCATTAACGTGATGAAAAAGATAAGAAATATATAGCTATGGACATTAATTGTAAAAATGATGCTCTACTCGATATTATACAAGTCATTAATCTTTACCGTTGATACGTCCTTGGTAATTGACGACCTATTGATAATAAAACTACCTATGAAAAAATGATTAATAATGCCAACTTTATGATTACTATATGGCATGAGGAGCATTTGGTTAGTCTGGTACGCTGTTTAGCTAATTCAGTTTATGTAACCTATTTGGCTAATCTTCATGCAAATGAAGCCTTTTAGCACCAGCAGCAAAATGAATACTATCCTAAAGTAGGTTTCGAACATACGCCTTACGCTTGGATCTTTAATTAAATCTTTGTGAACTAATTTAATCATAACGTAACGGTATGATCCTTAAAATAGCCTATAACGAATATAGTTAGTATACTAAATGCATAGAACAATTAGAATATAAAGCTAGCGACCTGCCCCGCATAGTTTTTTTATTATCTAAGCTATAGCTATTCGTTTTGTTATAACACCAATAATTAGGATCGAGTCGAATCCCTATTGCATAAGAATGATATCATGAACTAATTTTATGCATAATGGTTGCTCTTATAGATCGCCAAGCGATTCACTCAAAGGTAAATAAATAAAAATAGCATCATTATCACAAGGTTTTTGATCGGTACCGGCAATAAAATAATGGCTATTGTCACTAGCATGATAAATTTTTGTTTATGATAGTGGTAAATGGAACAGCTACAGATCAATAAACGACACTTTTTATAGACTAAAATTTTGGTCACGTTTTATTTAGCATAATATGCTGATCTTTTCCTAATAGAATAATTATTCATTTCTTTTATTCCTATCATGTTATTTCTATGCCTAATTTATAAAACTAATTAAGGTTAGTTATGCAGCGATTAGAGAAATAAGGTAAAAATAAGAAACGAGGAAAAGTATGAATGCTAAAAATAAATTATATTGATACGTTAAGACTTACTAAAGCTTACTACTCGACTCGATATTTTATTCGATTTATAGCTAATTCCTTTACAACTTATGTAAGTAACTCATCATTTATGATGTATCTTTTATAATAACATGATTATGATTATTTAAAAGTTCTACAATAATTCCTTTTATTTACTTTCATGTACTGTCATAGTAGTGATATATTTATCTAAATGACAATAAGGATTTTATTATGAAAAAATATATTGCCTCAATTATTCTAACAATATTGGCTATCTCCTCACTTTCTGCGTGTAGTAATCCATATAGTGATAATTCTGCCGCAGGTAATGTAAGTGCAGGTGCTGTTACAGGCGCAATAATTGGTGCGGGTGTAGGTGCATTATCATCTTCGCATAAAGACTATAAAAAAGGCGCCATAATTGGTGCTGGAGCGGGCGCAGCCTTAGGTGCTGCAACAGGAGTAGCCGCAAGCCAATAATTTTTATCGTTATGTAACGTAATAAATGTATTCTTTACTACATTGATTTTATAGTATTGTCACTATCATTATATTGGTGACAGTGCTAAAGAGATTTTAAAATAGAATTATAATAATTAATCTATATTTATATTATTTAATTAGGTCCGCAAAAATTTAGCTATTTTCATGAATCGATGCTAAGTGTTATTCTAGATAACAATTTGATTATTTTATTGTTATTAGGATACAAAATATTGAGAAGTTAAAAAAGCCCTACAATAAAGTAGGGCTTTTTTATTCCATAATAAATTGGTTAACAACATATCATCTGTTACTAAGTCAACTCTTCTCTGTATCGTCCAATTGTTCAATATCTGTTTCGTTGACAGGTAACAACTCTGTTAGCTCAGCGTCATCCGCTGTTTCAGCAACACGTTGTAGACCAACAACATTTTCGATATCAGATGTACGAATTAAACGAACACCCTGGGTGTTTCGCCCAATAATACTGACTTCTGAAACGCGCGTTCTTACTAATGTTCCTGCATCGGTGATTAGCATAATTTGATCTGTTTCATCAACCTGAACAGCGCCTACAACCGAACCATTTCGTTCACTAACCTTAATTGAAATAACACCTTTAGTTGCTCTAGATTTGGTTGGATATTCTTCTTGCATTGTCCGTTTACCAAAGCCATTTTGGGTTACTGTCAATATTGCGCCTTTACCACGTGGAACAATAAGCGAAACAACACGATCATTATCATCAAGATTAATACCACGAACACCGATCGCATTACGCCCAACAGGTCTTACATTTTCTTCAGAAAAACGAACGACTTTGCCTTGAGCAGAAAACAGCATAATTTCATTAGTACCGTCAGTTAAATCAACGCCGATTAACTCATCGCCTTCATTCAAATTAACCGCAATGATCCCTGCCGTACGCGGTCGACTAAATTCAGTAAGTGCTGTTTTCTTCACCATACCATTTGCTGTTGCCATAAAGATATTTAAGCCATCTTTATAGGCTTTCACAGGTAATATCGCCGTGATCCGCTCGTTTTCTTCTAATGGTAGTAAATTAACAATAGGACGACCTCGGGCACCTCGAGTAGCTTCTGGTAATTGATAGACTTTCATCCAATATAATCGACCGCTACTTGAGAAACATAAAATCGTATCGTGCGTATTAGCAACTAATAGTTGATCAATAAAGTCTTCTTCTTTAATACGCGCCGCCGACTTACCTTTACCACCACGACGCTGTGCCTCATAATCCGTAATAGGTTGATATTTTACGTAGCCTTGATGAGATAACGTTACGACGACATCTTCTTGATTAATGAGATCTTCAATATTGATATCAGCTGTATTTGCCGTAATCTCTGTACGACGTGCATCACTGTATGAGTCCCTAATAGTTTCAAGTTCTTCACGGATCACTTCCATCAATCGATCAGGGCTTTCCAAAATAAAAATTAATGCTGCAATCTCACCAATAAGCTCTTTATATTCATCAAGCAGTTTTTCATGCTCAAGATTTGTCAATTTTTGCAATTGCAAATTCAAGATAGCTTGTGCTTGCTGCTCTGTTAAATGATAGTAACCGTCATGAACACCATATTGACTTTCAAGCCATTCAGGACGTGTATTATCGCTACCAGCCCGCGATAGCATTTTTGAAACATTACCTAATTGCCATGGTTGCGACAATAAACCTACTTTCGCTTCTGCAGGTGTTGGCGCACGGCGAATCAATTCAATGATGGGATCTATATTTGCCAACGCGATGGTTAACCCTTCTAATAAATGGGCTCGTTCACGCGCCTTACGTAATTCAAAAATCGTTCTACGCGTCACCACTTCCCGACGATGACGTATAAATGCTTCCAGCATATCTTTCAGTGTTAATAATTTTGGTTGGCCTTGAGATAACGCCACCATGTTAATACCAAAAGTCACCTGTAATTGTGTTAATGAATAAAGATTATTTAAAACAACTTCAGCCACCGCATCACGTTTGATTTCAATGACTATACGCATGCCGTCTTTATCTGACTCATCACGTAAGCCACTAATACCTTCGATACGTTTATCTTTTACTAATTCGGCTATTTTTTCAATCAGACGTGCTTTATTAACCTGATAAGGGATTTCATGAACAATAATTGTTTCACGTTGACTTTTTTCATCAACTTCAATTTCAGCACGCGCCCGAATATAAATCTTGCCACGTCCAGTACGATAGGCTTCTTCAATACCACGTCGACCATTTATAATCGCTGCTGTTGGAAAATCTGGCCCAGGAATATGTGCCATTAAATCTTCAATGCTAATATCTTCATCATCAATATACGCTAGACAACCGTTGATTACTTCACGTAAATTATGTGGCGGAATATTCGTAGCCATCCCTACAGCAATTCCCGATGAACCATTTACTAACAAATTAGGTATTTTGGTTGGCAATACATCTGGGATCTGCTCTGAGCCATCATAGTTAGGAACATAATCTACCGTCTCTTTTTCCAGATCGGCCAGTAATTCACAAGTAATTTTTGCCATGCGAACTTCGGTATAACGCATCGCAGCGGCAGAATCCCCATCAATTGAACCAAAATTACCCTGCCCATCTACTAAGGTGTAACGCAAAGCAAATGGTTGCGCCATACGAACAATTGTGTCATAAACAGCGGAGTCACCATGTGGATGATATTTACCTATAACATCACCCACTACACGGGCAGATTTTTTGTAGGGTTTATTCCAATCATTACCCAGGACATTCATGGCAAACAAAACTCGGCGGTGGACCGGTTTTAAACCATCGCGAACATCAGGTAATGCCCTTCCGACAATGACTGACATTGCGTAATCGAGATATGAACTTTTAAGTTCTTCTTCGATATTAACCGGTGAAATTTCTTTGGCCAGTTCACTCATAGAGCGGTTATTCCTCTATTGCTTTAGCTATAACATTAAGTCCCAAATTATACCACATCTAACTAAGTTGTGAAAAATAACTCTTATATTATTAGCAAAATACACCATACAATAAGATGTATATGATATTAAATATTATTAAAATGCTATACATCGCCACCATCAACATATAATGCATTACTACATTAATAATTCTATTTTGTTTGTTATCCGCGTAATGTGACGAATAAAAAATAGTATTCAATCCTACTAGCCAATAATAACAATTAAGAATAGTATAGTTGTTGACTCGGGGTGCTGCTTATAAAAGCGGCTGAGAATTACCCGTACTACCTGATCTGGATAATACCAGCGTAGGGAGGTCAATAGATGAATGCACATCACTGTCTGTCACTATTTTCTTCTACTATGCTAACCAGGAGAATAAATGTGACTTATCCAACTTTATCATTAGATATAATTAATTCTTTTTCTGATTATATGCAACACCAACAACCTTTGGTACATTGCATGACCAATGAAGTTGTCCAATCACTTACAGCAAATATTTTATTGGCAGCAAATATGTCACCAGCGATGATCGTCGCACCACAAGAAGTTGAACAATTTGTTTCTATGGCTGATGCACTGCTTATTAATATTGGTACCTTATATTCTGCTCGAGCGGATGCTATGTTATTAGCAGTACAAACAGCACAACGTCTCCAAAAACCCTGGGTTTTAGATCCAGTAGCCATTGGTTCATTAAACTATAGAACGTCATTTGCGCATAAATTATTAGGTTATCATCCTACAGTAATTCGTGGTAATGCCTCAGAAATTATGGCATTAGCGGGGTTATCAGAAGGAGGTAAAGGCACTGATAGTACAGTCTGCTCAACAACCGCCTTACCTGCCGCAGAAAAATTAGCCTTAACATATAAAGCTATTGTTGCCGTTACCGGTAAAATTGATTTTATTACTGATGGTAAACAAGGTTGGTCAATTCCTTGGGGAAGTTCATTAATGACCAAAGTAGTTGGATGTGGTTGTGCACTTTCTGCGTTTATTGCAGGTTATATTGCTAAATCAGAAGATCATTTTACAGCTACTGCCTGCGCTTGTGCGGTTTACGCTTTAGCCGGTCAGTATGCCACAACCAATAGTGAGGGGTCCGGCAGCTTCTTACCTAAATTTATCGATGCACTTTATAATCATTCTTATCAATATATGGCAATGTCATCATATGAAAAAAATTCTTGATCTTAGCCTTTATTTGATTCTAGATCCTATACGGTGTCACGATATTACTGGTATGCTCGCCACGACACGACTAGCGATTGATAATGGAGTTACCCTTGTACAATTACGCGCTGGCCATGAATGGAAAAAACGGCAATGCTATGAAGCCGCTGCTGCAATAAAACAACTACTACTTACCTATTCTATTCCATTAATTATTAACGATCATGTGGATATTGCTTTAGCCGTTGATGCTGATGGATTACATATTGGTCAGTGTGATTTACCGCCTAAAATTGCCCGACGTTTATTAGGTAAACATAAATGGCTTGGACTATCTGTATCAAATCAACAGCAACTTATGGATGTTCCTCTTAATATTATTGATTATGTTGGTATTGGGCCGATATTCCCGACCCATTCTAAAGCTGATGCTGATCCAGCGTGCGGTCTAATAATGTTACGCCAGCTTGTTACGCTAAAGCAGTGTCCAGCCGTCGCTATTGGTGGCATTAATTCAACTAATGCCGTTGACGTTATAAGTACAGGCGTTGACGGTATCGCCGTTATTTCCGCTATCTGTGGTACACCTGATCCGGCTAAAGCGACACGACAACTTAGCCAACAAATTCATTTAGGACGACAATATTTAGATCAATCTCACTTATCTAATAAAGAAAAAGGAAGATAGTAATGATACCTAATGTGTTAACGATTGCAGGCTCAGATCCAAGTGGTGGTGCTGGTATTCAGGCAGATTTGAAAACTTTTTCTGCATTAGGATGTTACGGTATGAGTGTCATAACCTCATTAACTGCACAAAATACACAAGGCGTTAGAGGCATTTATCCAATTCCATCTGATTTTGTTGTTGCACAATTAACAGCCATTTTAGAAGATATTCGTATTGACGGTATTAAGATTGGCATGTTAGCAAATCATACAATTTGTTCAGTACTAGCCACAATATTACGTAAACATCCCGCGCCTTTTACTGTCCTTGATACCGTGATGATAGCTAAAGGCGGACATCCTTTATTAGAAGAAGATGCTATTGACGTCATTCGTCAACAATTATTACCTTTAGTCGACATGATTACGCCAAACTTACTTGAAGCCGCCGCATTACTTGGATGTTCCCCTGCAACAACAGAGGAGGATATGTGCGAACAAGGTCGACAACTACTATCATTAGGCTGTAAATCTGTTTTAATGAAAGGAGGTCATTTAACCAGCCCTAATAGCCCAGACTGGTTGATTTCATCTAAGGGTCTGCACCGATTTACAAGCAAACGATATAATACTTGCAATTGTCATGGTACAGGATGCACACTTTCTGCAGCAATTGCAGCCTTAAAACCGCAGCATGATTTAATCGATACAATTAATTTAGCAAAAAATTATGTTTCCACTGCTTTACAAAAGGCAGATCAACTCGATGTTGGTCAGGGAATAGGGCCTACCCACCATTTTTTTCATTGGTGGTAAGAATTAAAGATATAGATGCTATTTTATAAAATAAAGGGTCATAAAAAGATATTTCGTTCATGTGTAGTTTAACAATATATACTTATTTTTAATGATGACATTTAAATAAGATTTATGTTAAAGGACTCTTTTCTTTTTATACCATGGTAAAACCATTGTTTTTAAAATGGTAGTGTTATCTATTTACCTATTATCGTGACTAAAGAGTATTTAGTCGCTTCTTATCTAAGGGCTATTCATTGTAGCCTCTTATTTTATAAGTTGTATTAAATTGATAAGATAATGACCACAAACTTAGTCACAATGAAATTACGATGCTACAGTCTTTTTCTCTAAAGAATTTTAGTTATATCAATTTAAAAAAACAACTTTGGTATATGGAAATCAAATATAAATAAATCGTCTAAAAGTAGTAAATAACCCGTTGGTACGCCATAGATAAATTAAACTCTTACTCAGAAAATAGCCAGTCTGAACAGGCTGTTAACTCAACACTTACATCCGGTATGAAATACTGAATGAAAGCTAATGCTCCACAGTAGGTTTAAATTCAGCCTATTTTATCTAATAATATTTAACTTAAACCATACAGTAAACATTAACGCTATCAAAAACATCAAACAGCATAGGTTTGATGACCTACCTTTATATTAGCCAAAAAAATAAGAGTAATCATAACTTTTCCACTTTATCTTTTATTTCAGTCATGAAACTTTAATTAGTTTATTTATCTTTTTGTCAATATTCATTGCATTTTCCATTTAATAACTAAGTTAATCAAGCCAACAAGCTTTATTTTTTTATAAATATCCTAAAATTCAACTAGTCAGATAAACACTTAATAAAAAATGATGAGAGAAAATGTAAGCAAGTTGTTATCACTAATAACGGATATAACCTTTTATGAAGGCTATATAGAAAGACGTCCTATTCTACAAATACTATTTTTTTATTAATCAATGCATTTATGTTGGTGAAACATGATTCGTATTTTAATAATGATCACTCTCTTATTTATATCAATTATTGTTATGTTTACAAAACTTATAAACTACTTAAGTAATCGCTCTGAGTTAATACAATTAACCCCTGTTATCACCTCAATTAATTATTATTATCAAGAAAATCATAAAATCCCAGATACAATCAATGATATTGCTGACTATTCAGTAGGATATATGGCAAAAAATCCAGTTTACTATAATAAATGTAATGAAAAGCGTTATTTGGTGACGATTATCATCAATTCGTCAAAAGATATGACATACGATTCTAGAGATAGACGTTGGCACAGTAATAATACAACCTGTCAGAATTGATCATAAATAACCGACGATATTAACAATAGCTAACATTGTTAAGTTGACATCAGCCAATAGCATGTGCAATTAATAATCAAATCGTGTAAAACTAATCAGTCAAATTCTTAACGACTGCAATGGAGTAACATAATGAACAAAAAATGGTTCGATTTTAATCAACACTCATTTGAATTCAATCTAGCCTGCTATTGGTACAATGCTGATGGTGGACTCCATCTCTACTTTATTACTTCTGCAGCTAAGCGATTTATGGTATTTAATGGTAACGATTTTTTTATTAAATCACTTGCAACATTACCTGCACAAGATACTTTACATCCACTTACGACACTGAGCGAAATGTCACTTCCGACACACATTAAAAATGTTCGCCAAAATGAAGATAATGATTTTTATCTACTACTTAAAGATAATTTTATTTTAAAAATTTATTCTGCTCCTGACGATGTTTATGATAACCGCTTTACACAATTAATCACGCTAATTGAACCTAAAAAAAGTAATCAACAATATTTAGATACTATGATGGATTATCAATATTATTCTCACAAGTATCCAGTTATTTATCAATTAGATATATAATTTCCAGCCACTTCCGTTTACTTTCAACATAGTTAGCAAAATAATTCTATGCTATCATTAAATAAGTTTTGATATAGATCATTATTTGCCATCCAATTAAATTTACTAAAAATTATGTATATCCCATTTAGATCAAATTAACTGATTAAAAAAAAGGCATTTAAACTATTTTGGATCAACTAATTCATCTTATCATTTACTATCAGGTTCCTTAATAAATAGATAGTTTCGCCAATATGATAAAAAATTAAATGCAAATAAAACTCAAAAAAACCCATCTATAGATACTTGCAAAAAACCGATAACAACATTATCTTGATGCAAATTAAAAAAAAAATACTATATATTGTGTTTTACTATAATTATTTATATCGCTCATTCACTTCAAATAATAAGAGTTAAATTATGAATCATGCTCTGGTTGTTACTAAAAGGGACGGACGCCAAGAAAAGATAAACTTGGATAAAATTCATCGCGTCATTAATTGGGCTGCAGAAGGACTTAATAATGTTTCTGTATCACAAGTTGAATTAAGATCACATATTCAATTTTATGATGGTATTCGTACATCTGATATTCATGAAACAATCATTAGAGCCGCCGCTGACCTGATCAGTAAAGAATCGCCAGACTATCAATATTTAGCAGCTAGATTAGCTGTTTTTCATTTACGCAAAAAAGCATATGGTCAATTTGAACCGCCCCATTTGTTTCAACACGTAAAGCAAATGGTTGCCCTTAATAAATATGATGCTCATCTACTTGAAGATTATAGTGAAGATGAATTCAATCAAATGAATAGTTTTCTTGATCATAATAGGGATATGAATTTTTCATATGCTGCTGTTAAACAATTGGAAGGAAAATATTTTGTGCAAAACCGAGTAAATGGTAAAATTTATGAAAGTGCACAATTTCTTTATATTCTTGTCTCAGCATGCCTTTTTTCTAAATATCCTCATAATACTCGGCTTGATTACATTAAACGTTTTTATGATGCGATTTCGACGTTTAAAATTTCGTTACCTACACCTATTATGGCGGGTGTACGTACACCTACGCGTCAATTTAGCTCATGTGTACTTATTGAGTGTGGTGATAGCTTAGATTCTATTAATGCTACTGCGAGTGCAATTGTGAAATACGTTTCACAACGCGCAGGTATTGGTATTAACGCAGGTCGCATACGTGCACTAGGAAGTGCTATTCGTGGTGGTGAAGCCTTTCATACTGGTTGCATTCCTTTTTATAAATATTTCCAAACTGCAGTTAAATCTTGCTCTCAAGGCGGAGTACGCGGTGGTGCTGCAACTATTTTTTATCCTTTATGGCATCTTGAAGTAGAAAGTTTACTCGTATTACGTAATAACCGTGGTGTTGAAGAAAATCGCGTTCGTCATTTGGATTATGGTGTGCAAATTAATCGTCTTATGTATCAACGTTTAATTAATAATCAAAATATTACACTATTTAGTCCTAGTGATGTTCCCGGTTTATATGAAGCCTTTTTTGCTGATCAAGCGGAATTTGAACGGCTTTATATCCAATATGAGAACGATGAAACTATACGTCAACGCCAAATTAAGGCCGTTGAACTATTTTCATTAATGATGCAGGAACGAGCATCAACAGGACGTATTTATATCCAAAATGTTGATCATTGCAATACACATAGCGCGTTTGATCCGGCTATTGCGCCTATTCATCAATCCAATCTTTGCCTTGAAATTACGTTACCTACAAAACCCTTAGATAATATAAATGATGAAAGAGGTGAAATAGCACTTTGTACCCTATCAGCATTTAACTTAGGTGCTATCGATCATCTTGACGAATTAGACGAGCTAGCTAATCTTGTTGTTAGAGCATTAGATGCTTTATTAGATTATCAAGAATATCCTGTACCCGCAGCGCAACGAGGAGCGATGGGGCGAAGAACACTTGGAATAGGTGTTATTAATTTTGCTTATTACTTAGCCAAAAACGGTATGCGTTATTCTGATGGTAGTGCCAATAATTTCACCCACAAAACATTTGAAGCTATACAATATTATTTGCTAAAAGCCTCAAACCAATTGGCAAAAGAGTATGGCGCCTGCCCTTGGTTTGAACAGACTCGTTATGCTCAAGGAATATTGCCTATTGATAGCTATAAAAAAGAGGTTGATAGCTTGCATAATGAATCGTTGCATTATGATTGGGATATGTTACGTACCGAAATTAAGCAATATGGATTACGTAACTCAACATTGTCTGCATTAATGCCTTCTGAAACATCTTCACAAATTTCTAATGCGACTAATGGTATTGAGCCGCCTCGAGGACTTATCAGCATTAAAGCATCAAAAGACGGAATTTTACGTCAAGTCGTACCTGATTATGAGCAACTAAAGACGCAATATGAGCTATTATGGGATATGCCAGCAAATGATGGTTATTTGCATCTTGTTGCAATTATGCAGAAATTTATTGATCAGGCTATTTCTGCTAATACAAACTATGATCCAATCCGTTTCCCTAATGCAAAAGTGCCTATGAAACAATTATTAAAAGACTTACTTACGGCATATAAATATGGCTTAAAAACACTTTACTACCAGAATACGCGAGATGGTGCTGAAGATCATCAACAAGATTTACAGCAAGTCGTACCGGAAGATGATGGTTGTGAAAGCGGTGCTTGTAAGATTTAAGTTTATGGATAGCATATGCTATCCTACTTTTAGGAGAATACCATGGGTTATACTACTTTTTCTCAACATAAGAATAATCAACTTAAAGAACCAATGTTCTTTGGTCAGCCAGTAAATGTTGCGCGTTACGATCAACAAAAATACGAAATATTTGAAAAACTTATTGAAAAACAATTATCTTTTTTCTGGCGTCCCGAAGAGGTTGATGTATCACTTGACCGAATTGATTATCAAGCATTACCTGATCATGAAAAACATATTTTTATTAGTAATTTAAAATATCAAACATTACTTGATTCTATTCAAGGAAGAAGTCCAAATGTTGCATTACTTCCTTTAATTTCATTGCCAGAGCTAGAAACTTGGATAGAAACTTGGTCTTTTTCTGAAACAATCCATTCTCGTTCATATACACATATTATTCGTAACATTGTTAATGATCCGTCAATCGTTTTTGACGATATCGTCACAAACCAAGAAATACTTGAACGCGCAAAAGATATTTCTGCTTATTATGATGATCTCATTGAACTAACAAATTATTATCATTTATTAGGTGAAGGTCATCATACAATTAACGATAAAATAGTAACAGTAAATTTACGTGAGCTGAAAAAACGTTTATATCTTTGCTTAATGAGTGTTAATGCATTAGAAGCCATCCGCTTTTATGTTAGCTTTGCCTGTTCATTTGCCTTTGCTGAACGTGAGCTAATGGAAGGTAATGCCAAAATTATAAAATTAATCGCACGAGATGAAGCCCTGCATTTAACAGGGACACAATATATGATCAATTTATTACGATCTGGCGATGATGATCCGGAAATGGCAGAAATTGCAGAAGAGTGCCAACAGGAATGTTATGATTTATTTGTCCAGGCAGCCGAACAGGAAAAACAATGGGCGCATTACTTATTTCGTGATGGATCGATGATCGGTCTGAACCAAGATATTTTATCACAATACATCGAATATATAACCAATATCCGTATGCAAGCCGTTGGACTCCCATTACCTTTTCAGTCTCGCTCTAATCCTATTCCTTGGATCAATGCTTGGCTAGTTTCAGATAATGTTCAGGTAGCACCACAAGAAGTTGAAGTCAGTTCTTATCTGGTTGGTCAAATTGACGCTACTGTCACAGCTGATGATTTAAGTGACTTTGAATTATAAAGCCTACTTTGCTAAAGCAGGCTGTTTATCAGTCTGCATTTTTATACATACTAGCTGTTAACTTAAGTTGAAAGAATATAAAAGCCTCCACTCAGGTACGTTTTAACTAATTATATTATTAACACTCCTTTCTTAATTACTACTAACTAGCCTATTAGCTAAAAAGAGAGAAATACTTGTTTTTGTTTATACCATCCTGGCTTTTGATGATAATGATCGTATTATTATTCATTATGATAGCGTAATTAGCTATTGCCGTTTTTATAATAACAATACGCGTTATTTAATAACCATTATAAGAATAGATGTATACTATTTTTCGCGTTATCTGTTTATTTTCTTGGTTTACTAATAAAATTATCATTATGCATAATAAAATCCTCTATTTCTTCCCTAAAAGGAATAGAAGATTGTGCGGATAGGCGAGTCACTGCTATTGCCGCAGCGGTATGAGCAAATTTTATAGCATCGTCTAATGGCTTTTTATCTAATAGTGCTGTAGTTAATGCGCCATTAAATGTATCACCCGCCACAGTTGTATCAATTGCTTCAACGCTAAATCCTGGTATTAATTTGCCTTACCCTTTCATGCTTAACCAAGCACCACGCTTACCTAGCGTAATAATGACAATTGCTATCCCTCTATCCTGCAAAATTCTTGCTGCCTATTCTGCGCTACTGTTATCTGTGACTGTTATACCTGTTAATGCTTCAATTTCATTAGGTGTAATAATATCAATCAAAGGCATTAAGGTTTCTGGCAGCGCGGAGGCCGGTGCAGGATTAAAAATAACAGTTACATTTGCATCCTTAGCTATTTTTGCTGTTGTGAAAACAGCTTCCATGGGAATTTCTAACTGCACTAATAATATTCCTGCTGATTTAATATAGGCTTGATGTCGATTAACATAATCAGCTGTAACCAACATATTGGCTCCCGCAGCTATGCCAATGCTATTTTCACCTTCTTCATTAACAAAAATAATGGCAATTCCCGTTATCGTATTTTTTGTCTTTCTATAAGCTGAATATCTATTTTATCTGCAACTAATTTAAATAAAAGACTATTTGAAAAATGATCTTCACCAACCGATGCCATTAACAACGTATTTGCGCCACTACGTGCAGCGGCAACGGCCTGATTAGACCCCTCTTTCCACCAAAACAAATTTGGTACTCACTTCCTCTAATTGTTTCACCGGGTCGGGGAAAATGTGGAACCATTAACTGATAACCGATGTTTATACTTCCTAAGATAACAAGGCTATTCTTCTCCATAAATCTCACCTAATTATTTTTAATACTAATAATTATATTTAATTTAAATCGAATAATTAATTTGTTTGCTCTCTATATTTAATCTATTGATAATAAAATTATATTTAGTAAAATTGGTTTTATATATAATTACTATATAATTATCTGTATATGATAATAATCAAAATTTATATAAATTATAGCCAATTGAAAAAGGAACGTATTTTGCTGGCGCTTTTATTGATTGGTTGACATGTGACATCGGATAAGATCAAAGTATTATACTGCTTAAATGTAGCCGAGTATTCACTATGCAAAACGACAATCTTTTTTATAGAAAAATCTTCCATATTTAGCATATCTAGATAAGTAAGTGCATCAGGATACATAACATTATTGGCCGGATGCGCTTTGGGCCATAGACTAAATAATACAGCATCTTGCTTAGTTAAGCTTGTTTGTTGAACCTCTTTAATAAAATCATCACATGTCGTATGAATTGATTGTAAACTGGTCGTACGAGCATAAACAATAATTTCTTCACCCGAGTTGAGCATAATATTACGTTTATTACGATTATATGCCCCTGTTAAACAACGAATTAATGTTGACTTCCTAGTATTAGGATTTCCGATAATTACATAAGCATCCATTGTATTTCTCTCCCATAATCAATCAGTACTCCTAAGTTATTAGGACCAGAACTCGTAATTAACTGATATTAAAACAACAGTTAATTAGATTGAATAATAAATCTACTAAGCTTAGCAGCAGGATACTAGACTATTGAAAATTAGGGTGTTTCACTTAATTTCATAACGTATCTTTTAATGTCACCATTCATCTGTCTTACATACATATCATTAGTATAAAAAATAATAGTATCTTTATGAGGTATTTAGTGTGATGATAAGAAAATTTAAGAGGTTGGCAGCATATAAGACGAAAAAATATTCTTGTTTCATTTAACTGACTCAGCGGTATAGGTGTTACAACTGCATTACGTTTTCTTACGCTAATTAACGGATAATAATCTATGTATGATGAAATTATTACATTTATCTACTAATAGTACTCGTTTTTACACTTTATATTACCATAAGCTATTTTATTGAGTTTAAAATTAACTAGTTTTGTTTTTTTTAAATTATTAAGGACTATTTATCTAGTGAAAACAGTAACGTTATTATTTAATAAAATAAGGAAATAATATTGCTATTTACTTTAAAACATATTAATACCATATACAATTATCATAATTTAAAATAAAATAAACTATAATATAAATAAATTTATAATATTATTATTTTATTAACTTAAAACAACTAAAACATCATTTACACTCAATATTAGCAATACTAACCTTACTCATTGATAAATAATATCAATATTTGACTTCTTTATTTTAAACAGCTTAAAAAATATTATTTGTGCTATTGCTTTTAACTAAGAAATAATTAATTTTTGCCATTTACTTTATCAGGTAAAAAAATTAAATTTATAACATAATACTATTTTAAAGTTATCAGCTTTAAGTATATTCAACGCATTAATTATATGTTAGAAAAAATATAATTAACACACAATTGATATATTACTTTTATAACTATTAATTCTCTTTTTATATTATTAAGCCAATTTTAATTTATTCTATAAAAAATAAAAAAAGGAGGTGAACGTGAGTATTGCTATTATTATCAGCACTCACGGTACAGCAGCCGAGCAACTATTGAAAACGGCTGAAATGTTATTGGGTGAACAACGTAATGTAGGTTATATTGATTTTATACCCGGTGAAAACGCCGAAATACTTATTGATAAATACCAGCAATGTTTATCAAAACTCGATACAACCGATGGTGTTCTCTTTCTTGTTGATACCTGGGGAGGAAGTCCTTTTAATGCAGCCAGTCGTATCGCAACCGATAAACAGAATTATGAGGTTATTACTGGGATTAATATTCCTATGCTTGTTGAAACCTTTATGGCGCGTGATGATAATCCCACACTTAATGAATTAGTTCATATTGCCTTAGAAACAGGTCAGGAAGGTATTCGTGCATTAAATAGAGCATTATCATCACCGCCATTAACCATGCCAAAGCCTCAACAATCCATCCTTTCTGAAAATGCTACGAATAAAGATCATATGAATATTGTTTTAGCACGCATTGATGATCGTCTGATTCATGGCCAGGTTGCTACACGCTGGACAAAAGAAACTCGCGTTAGTCGAATCATTGTGGTAAGCGATGATGTTGCTACAGATAAAGTTCGTTCTACACTTCTCAAGCAAGTAGCGCCTCCTGGCGTAACTGCACATGTTATTGATGTTGCTAAAGCGATTAGAGTATACAACAACCCTAAATATGCCAATGAACGAGTAATGTTGCTGTTTACTCGCCCTGCTGATGTCCTCACTTTAGTTGAACATGGTGTAGAAATATCGTCAGTTAATATTGGTGGTATGGCTTTTTATCAGGGAAAAACGCAGATAACAAATGCTGTTTCTATTGACCAAAACGATATTACCGCCTTCAAACAACTTAATGAACGAGGCATTGAACTAGAAGTGCGGAAGGTCTCTTCTGATACACGGGTAAATTTGATGGATCTTATTCACAATATGAAAAAAATTTAATGGTACTTTAACTCGATCGTTATTGCATTTTAACCTCAATGAAATAGGGGAAGTTCAATGGAAATGATTTCTTCAATCTCGACATTGCAAATTATACTTATATTTATCGTTGCTTGTATCACTGGCATGGGGTCCATTCTTGATGAATTCCAATTTCATCGTCCTTTAATCGCCTGTACGCTTATAGGAGCAATACTGGGTGATCTAACTACAGGAGTATTTATTGGTGGCACTCTAGAAATGATAGCTTTAGGTTGGATGAATATCGGTGCTGCTGTTGCGCCCGATGCAGCACTTGCTTCAATCATTTCAGCTATTTTAGTTATCGTTGGTCATCAACCCGTTAATACTGGGATTGCTATGGCTATCCCCCTTGCAGCAGCAGGGCAAGTCCTAACGATTATAGTGAGAACTATTACTGTTGCTATCCAACATGCTGCAGATAAAGCCGCTGAACGTGGAAGCCTAACCGCGATTACCTGGTTACATATCAGTGCATTGTTTCTTCAGGCTATGAGAATTGCTATTCCTGCCGTCATTATTGCCATTTCAGTTGGAACAGATACTGTTGCATCTATGTTGGCGGCTATCCCTCCCGTCGTAACTGAAGGTTTAAAAATAGCAGGCGGAATGATTGTCGTTGTTGGTTACGCGATGGTAATCAATATGATGCGAGCCGGTTATCTAATGCCTTTTTTCTACCTAGGATTTGTTACTGCTGCATTTACAAACTTTAATCTAGTCGCATTAGGTGTGTTAGGTACTGTTATGGCTATTCTTTATTTACAACTTGCACCTACAACATTCAACAAATCATCTTCCACGACACAGCATAATTCTACTGTAAATAATCCTGATAATGAACTAGATTAAGGTGAAAAACACAATGAATAATTTACCTCATGAAGCAAAAATAACCAATAAAGAATTAAACCGTGTATTTCTTCGTTCTAATTTATTACAAGGTTCCTGGAATTTTGAGCGTATGCAAGCATTGGGGTTCTGTTTTGCTATGGTACCTATTATCCAACGACTTTACCCCGAAAAAAATGATGAGAGACGGAAACAAGCTATTCGTCGACATTTAGAATTTTTTAATACGCATCCTTATGTTGCTGCACCTATCTTAGGTGTCACTATCGCTATGGAGGAACAACGAATCCATGGTGCAGCTATTGATGATGCTGCAATTAATAGTATTAAAGTAGGTTTAATGGGCCCCCTTGCCGGCGTCGGTGATCCAATATTTTGGGGAACCGTGCGACCTGTATTTGCGGCATTAGGGGCAGGATTAGCGCTTGATGGTCAACTTCTCGGTCCTATTCTATTTTTTTTATTATTTAACTTAGCGCGGTTGCTTACACGTTATTTTGGTGTTATCTATGGTTATTATAAAGGTATTAATATTGTTAATGATATGAGTGGTGGCTTATTACAAAAACTCACTGTTGGTGCTTCAATTCTTGGCTTGTTCGTCATGGGAGCATTAGTCAATAAATGGACATCATTTAATATTCCGCTTAAAATATCTGAACTTACCAATCCTGAAACGGGTGAAATCCAAGTTAAAACTGTTCAAACAATCCTTGATAATCTCATGCCGGGTTTAGGGCCGCTATTACTCACTTTTGGATGCATGTGGTTACTTAATCATAAGATAAACGCATTGTGGATTATTATAGGATTCTTTATTCTCGGCATATTTGGTGCATGGAGTGGTCTACTCGCTTAGTATCTTCTTACCTATAATGATGACCGGGATACTAAATGTAAAAACCACTACATGGTAGTGTAGTGGTTTATCTATTTAGAGACAATCAATTATCTTGACATTTCGCTTTAAGTCATTTGTTACCATTAACCAAATGCATCATCACTAGCGTAATGCGTAATAAATAACAAAACTGTTTATTGTTGGTGGTACTTTCACACAAAAAAAAAATCACTAACAATAAAATATTTTACTTATTGTCCCATTATTATAATCAAGAACAACTCTATATTAATCAAACTAGGTTGTTACTATTAACATCTTAGCTAACCACTGACTAAGGGCATTTCTGGATACTTTGATACCACTTTGCGTTAATTCTTCAGGCATCTTATACCACGCGACAGGATATTGATAACGTGCAATTTTACCCGCCAACCATTTGTGCATTTCTTCAGGTGTAACTTCTATTTTATATTGGATCACTGCCACCGGTCTTTGTCCATATTCGACATCATGTTTAGGAAGAATAAAAGCTTGCTCAATAAGGGGATGCGTTATTAATATACTTTCAATCTCTTCTGGTTGAATAGCTTCACCTCCACTAAAAAAGATATTATCCAACCGCCCAATAACACATAGTTCACCATTTCGCATAACACCCCGATCGCGTGTGTGAAACCAACCCTCTGAATCCGTTAGAGGAATAATTGCGTTATTTTGCCAATATCCCATAGATAAACAATCGCCACGTAATAAAATTTCTTCGTTTACTAAACATAGTTGACGATGTGGCAAAGGTAAACCAACGCCGGGTAGATTATCTGCGGCTTTTGCACAAACAGTTGATGCCATTTCCGTCATACCATAACCACACCAACAGCTTATTCCAACTTGTTGAGCTTGCTGTATTAATTCTACAGGAATAGCTGCCCCCCCTAATAATACTTGTTTGAGCTTTAAGTCACTATGCGGTGAGTTAAGCAAACGCCACAATTGTGTCGGTACTAATGAAGCATGCGTGCATCCTTGTAATGCGTCTACCAATGATGATTGTGTACGTAACACAATTATTGCACCACGATATAACCAACGCCATACGATACTTTGTCCAGAAACATGAAATAATGGCAATGATAATAACCAACTATCTTGTTGTTCAAATTGCATTAATTGTAATAATCCATCAGCATTCATTAAATGATTATCAGCATTATGCACAATTGCTTTTGGTAATCCCGTAGAACCAGAGGTTAATGTCATCGTAACAGGCTGTTGTGGCCGCCAAATAGAATCGATATATGGTGTAGAATTGATATTTAATCGTTTTTTAGACCCAACGCTAATTGTTATAGATTTGATAGATGATGGCCAACAAAAAGGATCCTCACTCCAGCCAAAATCAATTGATAATGTAGGTAATAATTTAGCAAGTTGTACATCAGGTAATTTTGGGCTCAACAATAATACTCGACACCCTAGCTGCATCGTGGCCAAATAGTTTAATAATAATACTTCACTATTTTTACCGCGTAATGCAATACTTTGTCCTGCCTGGATTCCTTGCTGTGCCATTTGATTAGCAATACTTTGGATCACATAACTTAATTGTAACCAACTAATAGGCTGTTGTTCAATAATGATAGCTGTTGTTGATGGACAATATTTAGCCCAATGTAACCAGGGCCAATTCGTAAATCTTTTCATATTAAGTCCGCCAAATACGAGGTAATTCAGCTACTGGCCGTAATGGTAAATTACTGGAAGGCCAAGGACGAATAAGTTGTTCCTGCATCAAAGATAAAGTATCAAGTCCAGGAATAATTCCAGGCGTAAGCCAATTAGCTAATCTGGCTAATTGAGTTAAACCAAAACTGCTCTCAATTGAAGAACTGATTACCGCTGTGAGGCCTATCCGTTGTGCTTTAAGAATTAATTGGCGGCAATGACTAATACTTCCCGTTAAGGTAGGTTTTATAATGATCGCTGTAACGCCAGATTGAGCTATAACATCAAACGCTGGATCTCGAACCGTTTCATCCCAGGCAATAGCAATACCACTTTCAGCTGCAAATTTTAACGAGAGTTCAGGAGTTTTACAGGGTTCTTCTAAAAAAGCAATCCTTGAACGATATTCTGGCTTCACATATTTGGTAAAACCAGCTGCTTTCGCCTGTGTCCAGCTACGATTAGCATCCAGGCGTAATTGAAGATCAGGAATAGCGTCTAACAGCATATTTACTACCATTCCATCACGTACGGCTTCGTATAGTCCTACCTTAACTTTAGCTATCTTTTCGCCTTGCATTTTTGCTAAGTTAATCAACAATTCATCGGGATCACCAGTACAGAGGGGAACTTTGCGGTAATCAGCATCCTCAGGTAGTTCGGAAGTTAATTCTGCTAATGCACAACTAATACCAAATGCCACTGAGGGCAAATGGCTATCAGCTAAGTTTATACCATTGCACCATGCTGTTAACCAATACTGCGTCTCTTGTAAAGCATCAGCTAAACTTTCTTGGCTAAAACCTGGCAGAGGTGCAACTTCACCCCAACCATTAGCTTGATCTTGTTGTAAATGAAGAATAAATCCTTCACGCACGTTCAAACGCCGATCGCGTAAAATCACGCCTGATTCCATTGGCAGTTGATAATGATAAATAGTTGCTTGGCGCATTATGGATTTCGCTTAAATTTACTGAAATCTGGCTGACGTTTCTCATTAAATGCATTACGACCTTCTTGCCCTTCTTCGGTCATATAAAAGAGCATCGTCGCATTCCCAGCTAATTCTTGTAGGCCAGCTTGACCATCACAATCTGCATTGAGTGCGGCTTTCAGACAACGTAATGCCATTGGGCTATTATTTAACATTTCACGGCACCAACGTACGGTTTCTTTTTCCAAGTCGGCAAGAGGGACAACCGTATTAACTAATCCCATATCCAGTGCTTGTTGTGCATTATATTGTCGGCATAAAAACCAGATTTCCCGCGCCTTCTTTTGTCCCACAATACGAGCCATATAAGATGCACCCCATCCGCCATCAAACGAACCAACGCGTGGTCCTGTCTGACCAAAAATTGCATTATCTGCCGCTATCGTGATATCACACATCATATGTAAAACATGTCCACCGCCAATCGAATATCCTGCAACCATGGCTACCACAGGTTTGGGACATGTCCTAATCTGACGCTGGAAGTCAAGAACATTCAAATGGTGTGTACCGCTATCATCTTGATAACCACCGTAATCACCACGGATCTTTTGATCACCACCAGAACAAAACGCTTTTTCGCCTTCACCGGTTAAAATAATAACACCAATTTTTTCATCATAACGCGCATCTGATAATGCTCTAAGCATTTCTTTTACGGTTAATGGCCGAAACGCATTACGTACTTGAGGTCGATTGATTGTAATTTTTGCTATACCATCCGTAGATTTATGATAAAAAATATCTTGATATTCCATTGAGCAATCTTGCCAAACGACATCGGCATACAATTCTTCTTCACTTGGATAAAGCATAATTTAACATTCCTTCAAAAATGAGATCAGTTGCTGAGCATAACCCAATGGATTTGCCCTATGAGCATTATGGCCTGCTGAAGCAATCGTGCGTAATGGCAAATGGTACTCTTTTGCTATTCGCTGAAACTTAGCATCATATTCACCACATAAATAACACAAAGGTAAAGCGTTATTTTGGCAAGATGTCAGTAATCGTTCTGCCAGATTGACTTGACGTCCTAAAGAGGTCGCATCTAGCATACTGGCTATTGCTGCCCCACTATTATTAAGACGTTCAGCTATTAAAGTAATCTTTTCTTGTACAGATAAATCAGCAAATACAGGCTGCTGATACCATTTATCTAACACATGTTCTAGTGGATATTGTTGAAAGTACTTTGCCCATTGTTGATCATGTAATAAGCGTTGCTGTTTCAATTTGGATGAAATTAGGCCAGGGTGTCCTCCTTCAATAACCAATCCAATTAAACCTTGCCAAACAGAAAAACAACTATAATACATAGCAATACGACCACCGAGTGAATAGCCTATTAATATATAGCGATCAATTGCATAATGATCAATTACCTCAATCAATTGATGACACACTTGATTAAAATCAGTGGCATTACAATTAATCGAATCACCATGTCCCGGCAGATCAATCGTCAAATGTGGCCATTGAGTAAGATATTGTCGACAATGATACCAATCATGGCGACAACCTAATAAACCATGTAACCAGACTAAACAGGGGTTATTCGCAGAATCATGCGTTGGAAAATAGTCAGCAGCAAGCATTAATAATGTTCCATTTCGCTAATCAATTCATTAAACATGACTGCACCACGATGTTCAGGAACATTTATTTCTATCAATTTAGTTCCGCCATTTTGCCAGCAATGTTGTACCGTTGTTACAAGTTGCTGCCAGTTATTTACTTGGCAATAATCAAGCTCAAACATCGCTGCTGCATGTTGGAAAGTCAGTTGATGTGGCATACGATAAAATTGTTCACGTTGATTTGCCGGCGTAGGCAACATAGAGAAGATAGATCCTCCGTTATTATTGATTATCAAAATAACCAAAGATGCTGAACATGACGTGCGTAATAATGACAAACTATTTAGATCATATAATGCTGAAACATCGCCAATTACCATTAACATTGGCATATTAGTTCCACGGCTAACACCTACGGCTGTGGCAATCAAACCATCAATACCACTGGTTCCTCTATTAGCGAAAACGGGATAACCTTTGGGTAATTGAGCCAATGCATCAGCTAAGCGTATCGATAAACTATTACCCATAAATAATTGGCCGTTATAAGGTAATAATTCTGCTAAACGTGCGGCTATTTGCGCTTCCCCAAATTCGTTACTGATTTTTTCGGTAATTACCGATTGGGCATATTGAACATAATCTAATAAGGACCCGGCCCAATCAATGGGGGTTTGAGGGGTCGGATGCAAAGTTAACCATGCTACAATATCAGCTACAATACGACGACCATAATGATGTGCAGGATCACGCCGACCCTTTAACTGATCAATTAACCAATATTCCTTAGGCTGAATAGACTGCTGCCAGTTAAGTAAACGTTTGCCAGTAAGATAGCTACCAAACTGAATAACAATCTCGACATCAGCCAATATATTCTGTACATCTGGTATAGCAAGCCATAAATCAGCGTGGGCAAGTGGTTGCCCCGTTGAGGACTGGATATCTGCAAGTAAAGGCCACCCCATACATTTTGCCCATTCAGCGACATATTTACCTTCCGTTGCTGATAAACGTCCTGCAACAATGACACCTCGTTTTTCGCGCCATATTGTCCAATCAGGTTGAATAACATTATATTGCTCAGTGCAATAACGTAACCAGGGTTGTTTTTCATGCCACCACGCCCCTAATTTTGCTGACCATTCTTGACCAAATTGCGGATCTCCACCATATAATGGTTCAGCAAAAGGGCAATTAATATGAACACACCCCATTTTTGCTTGATAGATTACATCATCAACAGCACTTGTCAGCCATTTAGCTGAAATATCTAATGAAGGTCTTGGCAAATTCAAATAGGATGTCACATGCCGGGAAAAAATACCTTGTTGTTCAATCGCTTGATTTGCACCACAGGCAATTTGATCAGGTGGACGATCGGCAGTCAATAAAATTAATTTTTCACCCGTAATATTTGCTTCAATTAATGCTGGATAAAGATTAGCAACGGCAGTTCCTGATGTAACAATGACAGCAACAGGTTGTTTACTCGCCTTTGCTAATCCTAATGCCAGAAATCCTAAACCCCGTTCATCAAAATGGGTATGACAGATAAATTGCCTATTGGCTGCTGCTTCAAGCGTCAATGGTGTAGAACGTGATCCAGGTGCAATACAAATATGGGTTACGTTATGACGGTTTAATGTTTGCAACAAAACAGCAGCCCAACGACGATTAAAAATGCTAGTTGACATAGACGCCTAATAATAAAAGATTAACCCATTGATTATAATTCGTTTTTTAGTAACTACTTGCTTATATTTTACAACATACTTATCAATGTCTCAATGTTTGTTAGCATATGGCTCATTTTATACATGCTTATCTACTTACATCAAAACGATATAAGAGACACTAGCCACTTTGACATAAATGACGTAGCTATTCTACACAAGAGTAAATACTTTATTGCAAAAAATTCCTAATGCTTTCGCTCATTTTAATGATAACGAAATTTATTGATAAGAATGGATTGATGTTGAAAAACTCGGTTAACTGATGCAGCCTATTAACTGCGCTAACAATATAGTTATTCTTTATTAAACTACTAATATTCTGTGATTACTGTACATTAAGAATACCAGTTAATTTTAATCAGATTATATCTTAATATAACACTAAAAAGTAATATAATTAGTATAGCCTTTATATATTATTTAATGCCGTTCCCTGTAAGGATCAGCGCAGCAATAGCCTTACAATGTCTTATATTACCAATAAGGCCCATATCAATTGTTTCGCATTTATAGAGGTAGTCAGCTATTTTATCTTCTTTTTCACCATTTATAACCATATTCATCAATGGGAAAAGATAACTGTAATATTCATCTCTAGCTGCTTGTATGCTATTTATGCCAACAGGATCCCACTTTGTCCATAAAATGTCATCGATATATTTGAATAATGCAAATTGATTAGGATTAAAGCGTTGTGCCATATTGTCACCTATTAAACAATTTATATACTACTTATTAACTCGCGAAGATGGATTACCCAGAAATAAACTTAAGCAATACCAATACGTTTCCTTTATGAACGCTACAGCTCATAATAATGAAATAAATAACTATCTCATGTTTGTCTGATAAATACGCTTTTTAATACATCCGCTTTTGTCTCTATCTCTAACCACTCATGCTCAGCTTGGGAACCTTTAACTATGCCTGCCCCTGCGTAAAGCGACATCGTATCGGCATCAATAAATGCCGAACGTAATGTCACAACAAATTCACTCTTTTTAGTAGATAAATATCCTATTGATCCAGCATACCATTTTCGTTCAAACGGTTCATTTTCCCGAATAAATGCTAATGCATTTTCCCGAGGAAAACCTGCCACTGCTGCGGTCGGCTGTAACCAAGTTAAGCAACTTGCATCGTCAACATTAGGTAATACACCTTTTATTTTGCGACATAAATGCTGTACCTTACGTAAAGACAATACTTCAGCCTCAGCTACATCGATCGAGTCAATTTTTCCTACCAGTCGTTGATAAATATCATTAACAACTAACATATTTTCATGCTGATTCTTTTTATCATTTAGCAACCAATTTGCTAATTGTTGTTGTTCCTCTTGTGTCTTACCTGAACTTACTGTTCCAGCTAAGGCTTCAGTTTCTAATCTCATGCCATTTCGATAAAACAATCGTTCTGGCGTAGAACCAATAAATCCTGTGTGTTCAGATAAGGCCAACATAAAGTGATAACAGTTATGATTTACTTTTTGGCTTTCCTTTATGATTTCTACTGGTTTAATCGCCTGACTAAGTATTAACTGATTTTTGCAAGCCAAAACAACTTTATCGAATTGTTCTTGATCAATTGCCTTTAATGCTCGAGCCACAAGTTTTGTCCACATCGACTTCTCTGGGCTTTGGTAATTACTTAAAATTTTTATTGGCGGTAATAATTCCGAATGATATTCAGTAAGTAAACATGCTAATACGGTAAGTGTTTGTGCAATATCATCCGTATGTAATTGATGATGTAAATTGAGTGTTAATGTCAATTGATCGTCTGTCAGCGCGAACTCCAAACGAGGCAATATATAGTAATCGCCTAAAGTTGACGCTTCATCTGTTTGATCAAAACGATTTATCCCCCAAATGCGTAAATCGATATGATTCATTTTCCGCATGAACTGTTGCGCTTCTTCGATGTTATTAAATTGGCAGACTTGCCCACAAGTCACAATTGTTTCTTTTTTCTGTCGATGAGACCAATAGAGTTGCGGATAAATAGTTTGACATCTAAGCCAATCTAATAAGCACAATGAATTATCTAAAGTAACAGAAAAAACAAGTTGCTCAAACCCATTAACCGGTCTAGGAAGCCGCTGTAATGTGGCTTGTGCTTGCGAGATTATCTCGACTAACGCCTTCACACAATACCTCAACGCACATCTTATCCTATCAATTATAATGTATTGATAGGAAATATTAATAGCGAAAGACCAATTCTATAAATCGGTATTTCCTTTTGAACTCTTTATCATAAAAAATCTGACTATGCAGTTAGATCTTCCAATAAGACACGTTATCTATTTTAAAATAAATAGGCTACTAGGCTAGTTTTGATAATATTATAATTAAATAACCTTATAGTATAGCGATCTATTTTAGTATAAAATAATATAATATGCAAAAAATATTAATTATTATATTACTGTTATTAATAATTTTAGATAAATTTAATAGAAAAATAGGTTAATATATAAATATGATTTAATAACAAAAACAATTAATATAGACATTATTGTTTAATAAAAATAATTATATAAATTGATATAGAGAAAAAAAAAGTGGCTATAATTGATTATGGTTTATTATTGATAATAATAAGAAAGGATTATATTGAATATATTAATTAATAACTATCAATATATCATTTAATTATATTTTTCAGCTAGTAATTTATTAATCATATTATTTAATTAATATACTAAGGTAAAAATAATATATACTTATATTGATTATTATAAAACGTTAATAATAAAATAAAATGTAATAACATCTAGATAGGAAAGAATTTGCGTCACAAGAATCTTGTTTTAATAACATAGTGATTAAACAACATAAACCACCAATAAAAACCCTATTCTTTTTATAAATTTGTCATAATAAACATATTTATATTATGATAGATATTTTCATTACACTTTATTAACTGATTCTTATAAAGAATAAATTTATAATGTGAAATTAAGTCAAGAGATAATAGCTATCACTGTATAAACAAATAACTAACACTGTGAGCCTCACTAATAATAGTGATAGATTATTTTCTTATATAAAAGATATCATCAATTAATTGACGATATCTTTTACCTATTCATATTATAGTGTTTTAAGAAGGGATGATCAGAGATGCCAGGTGAAATAACATGCCTGGGAAAATTCCCCACAAAATAACTAATAATGTAGCCAGGATAATAATGGCGTTTGCTAAAGGTGAAGCTTTACAACAAAAAGAAGATTCTTTTTCATCTCTTGGCTGGAATACAATTATGGCAATACGCAGATAATAATATAATCCCATAGCACTACCAACGATTAATGCGGCTAATAGCCACCATAATCCTTCTGTTGCACCTATTGCAATCACATAGAATTTACCAATAAACCCAACTGTCAATGGGATCCCTGCTAACGATAGCATCATGATTGCTAAACAAATTCCATAAATTGGCTTTTGCCAAAATAAACCTGTATATTGCTCGATCATATCTGCATCATCATTTTTATAGGGACTTGAGACCAAACTAATAATACCAAAAGTAACAATAGTACTAAGCAAGTATCCTACCAAGTAAACCGCCAATGCTTCATTAGCATTTAAAACATCACCAGCTTGCGCACTATGACGTAAAACAACCAGCGCGATTAACATATAACCAAGATGTGATACTGAAGAGTATCCCATTATACGCTTAACATTATTTTGTTTTATTGCTAATAGGTTACCCATTAAAATAGAGCAAAATGCCAGTAAGCTGATAATAAAGCTTACCGAATAATTTACCGCTACTGGTGCCGTTAAGAATAACCTGCCTAATACAGCTAGAGTGGCAATTTTACCTGCCGTTGCAAGAAATCCCGATACAGGTGCTGGGGAACCTTCATAAACATCAGGCGTCCACATATGAAACGGTACAAGCGATAATTTAAAGCCAAAGCCAACTAGTAACAAACCTAGACCGGCAAGTTGTAGAGGTAAGCCAAACGATTTTTCCAAATCAAGACCTAAGGCTACAAAACTTAAATCACCATTAGCGGCATAAAGTAATGCCATCCCAAAAACAAGAAACGAAGAAGCCGTTGCAGACAAAACCATATATTTAATTGCTGCTTCTAATGACCGATCACGACGAAAGGCATAGCCTATTAGACCGAACATAGGTAATGAAAGCAACTCAATACCAATAAACAATGTTGCTAAATGGCAAGCACTTGATAATAAAATGCTACCAGCGGTTGACATTAACAACATTAGATTGAATTCTTCTTTATTATCAGGATAGTTTCGCAACCACGAGTAGCTAAAAATAGTGGTTGCTATTGCAGCTAACAACACTAATACCGTATAGAAAGACGCGTAAATATCTATATTCAGCAAATGACCAACCTGGACAAGATTAGGTTGCGTTAATGATGTAAACATGGTGGCTAATAGAGATATGAGCAGCCCAGAAAGCGTTAATTGCGTACTCAACTTATAATTACGTCGCCACGCAATGGATAGCATCACGACCACCACCGTTAATCCTACGATCAACAATGGCATGAGTGCGATCAAGGTTTCAGTTGTTATTGTCATGGCGATTTAATGTCCCATAATATTAGTTGTTGAGGCAGAAACTGCATTATTAACCCATGCCATCGCACTGTAAGATGTATCTAATACAGGTTGAGGGAAAATACCTAAAATAACCAGTAAAATAACTAATGACAGTAAAAGAGAAAATTCACGATTACATAAATTAGATAAAGGCGTATCGGATTTCGCAGAACCATAGTAAGTTCTTTGCATCATTGCTAACGAATAGATCGATGCAAACACCATACTAAATGCAGCAATAATGGTAAATACCGGCACAATGTTAAAGCTGCCAAATAACATCAGAAATTCACCAATAAAATTACCTGTTCCTGGCATACCAAGAGTTGCTACTGCGAAGACTAGCGACAAAGCTGGAAGATAACGGATCCGGCCCCATAATCCGCCCATTTCCCGCATATCGCGTGTATTTAGACGTTGATAGAGTAGCCCACTTACTATAAATAATCCTGCGGCAGAAAGTCCATGCGCTATCATTTGAATAACCGCCCCTTGAAAAGCAAGTAAGCTGTTACTATAAATAGCGATCATAACTAGTCCCATATGAGAAACACTCGTATAAGCAATTAACCGTTTAATATCGGATTGCATAAATGCCAACCAAGCACCATAAAAAATACCGATTACGCCAAGCGTCATCGCAATTGGAGCAAAATGTAATGATGCCTCTGGAAACAAGGGTAAGCTAAAACGTAAAAAACCATATGCAGATGTTTTTAATAATAATCCTGTAATATCAATAGATCCTGCAGTAGGTGCCTGAGCATGCGCATCAGGTAACCAACTATGCACAGGAATAATAGGCATTTTAACGGCAAAGGCAATAAAAAAGCCTAGCATCATCAGATATTTTGCTTCATCTGATAATATATTACTGCGCGTAAATTCTAATAACGTAGTGTAATCAAAACTCCATACTTTGGTCATGGCAAAATGGGCTGCTGCTAAACTGCAGATTGCAACCAGTAACACCAGTCCACTTGCTTGTGTATAAATAAGAAACTTAGTCGCACCATTAAACCTAGATGTATAACTCACATCTTTATGACCCCATACCGCAATCATAAAGTACATTGGCACTAACATCATTTCCCAGAAAAAGAAAAATAGGAATAAGTCAACAGCAATGAAGACACCCATTACACCTGCAACAGTTAGCATCAAATTAAAGTGAAATAATCCCAGCTTTTTGTGCGGCTCTTTCCAAGAGGCTAGTACGGCAATAACGCCTAATAGTGCTGTCAATACTACCATCAGAATTGATAATCCATCCGCTGCCAAATGGAAATTAATACCAAGTCGTGGGATCCAAGGTAAATTAATTTCAGATTGCCATAATGGGGTCGCTGTTGTTCCAACAACAGCATAATTTCCCTGTTGCCATAACATGAGTGTCAATAGTAAGGTTACCCCGGATGTAATTAGAGCCACCCAACGAGGTGCTTGTTTGTCGTCTAAATTATCACTTAGCCAACAAAGTATACCACCAATCAAAGGTAAAAATATTAGCCAAGGTAGTAGCATGGCGTTTTGTATCCCTTTAGTAAAAATTAACGTTCAAACCTATACTTCATTCTGTTATTCCAGACAGCTTAGACAAAGCATATTAGAAACCACATTATTGCATTAAGTAAGGTGGTTACATATTAGCCGCCGATAACCAAATACCAACAGTACAAAGTACGACGATTACAGCTCCCATACATAACGATATAGCATACCAGCGTAAATGGCCTGTTTGGGTTGATACTGCAACGGTATTACCTGTTTTAGCAATGCCCGAAAATACGTTCATCAGTGAATTTAAAGGTTCCTTATGTAATAATTTGGCAATGTACAAATAGGGTTTAACAAAAACTTTGTCGTAAAAAGCATCAAATCCCCATCCTTTATACCACCAGTAACAGCAGAATCGACCTTTTTCAGATTGCGAAATTTTATTCACCCAATGCTGCCCTTTACCCAGATAAAGATAAACAGCAACTAAAATACCCACGGTTGCAATAATGCCTGATATAAACTCAAGTGCAATTTTACCGCTATGACTATCTGGCATCGCAGGTAAGACGTAAGCTAATGGTGGTGTAATAAATGCGCCTACAGCAGTAGACAAAATGATTAATATAATTAAAGGTAAATGGTGAGTAATGCCTTCTACTGAGTGTGCATGGATTTTTTCTTCACCATGGAACACTAAGAAAATCATACGGAATGTATATATTGAGGTTAAGAATGCACCACATAGACCGATTACCATTAATCCACTATGTCCATTAGCCATAGCTCCCCAGAGAATTTCATCTTTACTATAGAAACCTGCAGTAACTAAAGGTAATGCAGCAAGAGCAGCACCACCGACTAAAAATGCAGCGTAAGTTAACGGGATTTTTTTATATAAGCCACCCATTTTGAAAATATCTTGTTCATGATGGCAAGCAACAATGACTGAACCTGATGCAAGGAATAATAATGCTTTAAAGAAGGCATGTGTCATGAGATGGAAAATACTCGCATCCCACGCTTGTACTCCTAATGCTAAAAACATGTAACCTAATTGACTCATTGTCGAATAGGCTAATACACGTTTAATATCGGTTTGTACTAATGCCGCACATCCAGCAACAAGAAGTGTTATCGCACCGATACAACCGACGAAATAAAGAACACCTGGGGCAGCGATAAAGATACCATTAGTACGTGCGATTAAATAAACACCGGCTGTAACCATCGTTGCCGCATGAATTAATGCAGATACAGGCGTTGGACCAGCCATAGCATCGGCTAACCAAGTATGGAGTGGTAACTGTGCTGATTTACCAAATGCGCCACCAACAATCATTAATGCCGCCCAGAAAATTGCTTCACTATGTGCAGTAACCATAGCTGGATTATGTGCTATAACATTAAGCTCGGCAATATCTAACGTTCCAAAATGATTGAATAAGATAAATAAGCCAATGGCTAAAAATACATCACCAATGCGTGTAACAATAAATGCTTTTATTGCTGCTGCCCCATTCTTGGGATTAGTATAGTAAAAACCTATTAACAGATAACTACATAAGCCTACCCCTTCCCAACCAAGATAAAGGAGTAAAAGATTGTCCGCTAAGACTAAAACCAGCATAAATGCAATAAACAAATTAGTATAGGCGAAAAAGCGAGAATAGCCCTCTTCGCCACGCATATACCAAGATGCAAACATATGGATTAAAAAGCCAATACCAACAACAACCGAAATCATTGTTAGAGATAATCCATCCAACGCTAAATTTAATGCAATGTTAAAATCAAAGTTATCGTGTAGAGGTACATTAATCCACGTCCATAATGGTGTAATAAAACTACCTTCATGAAGATAATAATGTATGATCCATAAGATAAATAACAATGATAGGCCGATAGAGCCTACCCCTATTTTAGCTGATGTGTTTTCCGACCAACGTCCGCGAGAAAATGCTAGAAGTAAAAATCCCAACAGAGGAAATAAAATAGTTAAATAGAGTAAATTCATCCGCGCATCTCACTGATAGTATCGATGTTTAAAGTATGGCGACGACGGTGAAGTTGTAGCAGTAGGGCAAGTCCAATGCTTGCCTCAGCAGCCGCCACGCTAATTGCCAAAATATACATAATTTGACCATCAGCCTGTTGCCAATAGCTGCCAGCAACAATAAACGCTAATGCAGCAGCATTCATCATGACTTCCAAACTTATTAAAATAAATAACAAATCACGACGGATCATGATACCCGTTAACCCTAAAATAAATAGGATTGAGGCCAAAATTAAGCCATGCTCCATTGGGATCATCATTTTTCCTCCATTTTATCGATGGTATTGTCATCTTTTTGTTCGCGACCTAAATGGAATGCAACCACTAACCCGCCTAATAGTATCATTGATGCTAATTCGGCCATAAGGACATAAGGACCAAACAAACTTATACCAACCAACTTCGGCGTAATTGCTATACCATTAATAGCGGTATTTTTAATAACCTGTATATTGGGTGCGGTTAAATCAAGATTTACGATCGCCACAATTAACGTAATTAATAAAATACATGACAAAATAGAAGGGCCTATCCATACATCTGGCTTTAGCCACGCTTTTTCTTGCTCTACAACAGTATTTCCAAGATTTAGCATCATAACAACAAATACAAACAACACCATTATGGCACCAGCATAAACAATGATTTCTAACGCGCCAGCAAAATAAGCCCCCAGTGAAAAGAAAACGGCAGATATTGCTAGCAACGATATAATAAAATAAAGCAGTGCTCTTACCGGATGGGTATGACTAATCACCCGTAACGTAGCTAAAATAGCGATAGCCGCTGCAAGATAAAATACAAATCCCATATCAGCCCCTTATGGCAACAGCCCTTTAACATCTATCGGTTTATCTTCATTTTCGGCATCACCTTTCTGCTTACCAGAAACAGCCATTCCAGACATCCGATAAAAATTGTAATCATGATATTTACCTGGTCCTGAAATTAACAAATCTTCTTTTTCATAAACCAGATCCTGTCGTTTAAAATCAGCCATTTCAAAATCAGGTGTTAACTGTAATGCCGTGGTGGGGCAAGCTTCTTCACATAATCCACAAAAAATACAACGTGAAAAATTAATTCTGAAAAACTCCGGGTACCAACGACCATCTTCACGTTCAGCTTTTTGTAAAGAGATACATCCTACTGGACAGACAGCTGCACATAAATTACAGGCTACACAACGTTCATCGCCATCGGGATCACGCGTTAAAACAATACGGCCTCTATAACGAGGTGGCAAATTAACCGGCACATCAGGGTACATCTGAGTCGAACGCTTATTAAAAGCATGTTTAAACACCATCCACAAACTTCGTACTTGAGTACCTAAACCAACAATAAGTTCTTTTAATGTCATGGTTAGATCCGCTCCTTATGAGGCATTAAACAAAACGACGGCAGCAGTCGCTAACAGGTTCAATAAAGTTAAAGGTAAGCAGATACGCCAGCCAAACGCCATAACTTGGTCATAACGTGGACGTGGTAATGACGCACGGATCAAAATAAAAAAGACCATCCAAAATGCGGTTTTTAATGCAAACCAAATAAATGTTGGAATGAATGTTGGTGTTTGCCAACCAAATAAAGTATCAGGAACAGGGCTATACCATCCACCAAAGAATAAAGTGGTTAATAATCCAGAAACAGTCACAATACCAACATATTCACCAACGAAAAATAAACCAAATTTCATCCCTGAATACTCAATATGAAATCCATCTGCAAGTTCTTGTTCAGCTTCAGGTTGATCAAAGGGATGGCGGTGACAAACGGCTATGCCTGCCATTAGGAATGTCATAAAGCCGAAAAACTGCGGTATGACATTCCATAACCCATGTTGAGCTTCAACAATATCACGCATATTAAATGATCCTGTATGCGCAACTATCCCCATTAATGATAATCCGAGAAAAACTTCATAACTTAATGTTTGTGCAGCTGCACGCATTGCTCCCATGAGTGAATATTTATTATTGCTTGACCAACCTGCAAATAATACGGCATATACAGATAAACCGGCGAGCATCAAGAAAAGTAAGATACCAATATTGATATCTGAAATTCCCCATGTGGGTGTAATTGGTACAATTGAAAAGGCTAAAAGCATAGAACTAAAAGCAATTACAGGAGCAATTGTAAAAATCACTCGATCTGTAAACTGAGGGATCCAATCTTCTTTTGTAAACATCTTTATCATATCAGCGAGAAGCTGCATTGAGCCTCCCCATCCGACACGATTTGGCCCGTAACGATCCTGAAAGAGTCCTAGCAAACGACGCTCACCAAAACTCATTAATGCTCCGCATGTGACAACGACCAACAGTATAACAAGTGCTTTAGCGACTGCCGCAGTTATTTCAATAAATTCAGATGAAAATAGACTCATACTGCGGTCCTCCGTAATTCGTCAATTTTCTTACCTGCCAGTACGGGTGAAATTCCAGGCAAACCAAGCGGAAGGCCAACCAAACCACACGGTAAATCTTTACTAATTTTTACCGGAAGTGTAAGCGTTATATCACAAAGCGTTATTACTAAAGTATCGCCCACTTTTACACCTAATTTATCTGCATCCATTTGATTCAACATAACATAAGCATTTGGCATACGTTTTTGAATTACCTCAGCTCGCTGTGATAACTCATCACTACCAAATAAATGGTAATACGGTGCGACATGCCAATCTGTTACTGCTGAACGCTGTGCAGGTATAGTTGTAAAATAGGTAACTGTTGACAATTCTGTACTTTTAAATAGCCGAATACCGGGATCACCTGCTCGTAATGGACCACCTACTTCAGCCTGAAAACGATTCCATGCTTGAGGTGAATTCCAGCCAGGCGCCCAAGCAAAAGGTATTTGTTGACGATCAACTTCCGAACCACTGTAACCTTCCATTGAGAAAGTAAAAGCACTATCTTTATCTTGAGGTTGTCCTTGTTCGTGAACAGTTAAATTTGCTCGCATAGATGTACGGCCACTATATCGGGCAGGCTGTCTTGCTAAACGCATACCTTTAATACGGAAACTGGCGTCAGGAGCTGCATCAGCAATCTCACTCAGCTGAGGTAAATCATAACAACATGCACGTATAACTGCATCTAATGTAATATCACCAGCAGGTAAATTAGTGTATTCTGCATTAATCATCTGCAGCCAACGCCAGCTTTCCAGCATAATGGATTTATTTTCATTACTATCAAGTGTATGAATAAGTTGGCCAGCATCATCACGCGGACGATTATCATAATATGCAGGATCAAATACTTGAAAAAAACGTTGCGCACGTCCTTCATTATTGACTAAGGTACCATCACTCTCTGCAAAACTAGCACAAGAAATAATCAATTGTGCTTTATCCATAATTGCAGTACGTTGATGATCAATAACAATAAGATGGGTTAATGCTGATAAGGCACTATCAATTTGCCTGGTTGTTGCGTGACGATAAAGATCGTTTTCCATCACAATTAAGGTATCAACCTGCCCTTGTTCGATGAGGCTAAAGGCATCGTTAATCGTACCCCCACCTATTATGGCCAAACCGAAACTGTTTGCTTCTGCACCAATACAACTTATGGCAACATCATTATTATGCTGTTTTAATGCTAATGCAACATTAGCTGCAGCTTCAATAACTGCACGATTACCCGCACCGTTACCTGTAATAATTAATGGTTTTTTGGCCTCTTTTAATGCTTGTGCAATAAGTTTAACTTTCTCTTGTAAATCAGCAGGAACATCTGCAACTACCGGTGCATTATTATCAATAGCATGTGCAATAGCAAAACCCAATCGCGCTTGTTCTTGCGCAGTGGCTTTATATGTCCAAGCCGCTACATCATCTAACCGTGTAGAATCAATATGACTTATAAATAAAGGATATTTAGCATGTTGGCCAATATTTTGAATAGCGGCGATTTGCCAATCAGCAACTTTTTGTGCCGCAGCCATTTCACGAGCTTTACCTTTAACCGCTTGACGCACAGACAATGCAATACGTGCAGCGGTTTGTGTTACATCTTCGCCAAGTATTAAAATAGCATCGTAACTTTCTATTTCACGTAAAGATGGTGTATAAATACCACTTTCTCGTAAAATAGTTAGCATCAGTGTTAAACGATTTTGCTCATCTGTATCAATACCCGTAAAGAAATTTTCACTACCGACAAGATTTCTTAGTGTATAGTTACTTTCAATACTTGCGCGACTCGAACCAATAGCGATAGTTCGTTTTGATTGTTTTAAAATTGCGGTTGCTGATAATATGGTTTGTTCCACATCAAGTGCAACAGCGTTATCATTTTTTAATAAACGCGGTTGACGCGGGCGATCTTTTTGATTGACATAGCCATAACCAAAACGGCCCCGATCACATAAGAAGTAATGATTGACTGCACCGTTATAACGATTCTCAATTCGGCGTAACTCACCATAACGTTCACCTGGACTGATATTACAACCTACGCTACATTGGTGACAAATACTAGGCGCAAACTGCATATCCCATTTCCGATTATAACGATCAGAATGTGTTTTATCAGTAAAAACGCCTGTGGGACAAACTTCGACTAGATTACCAGAAAATTCGTTTTCTAATACACCACTATCTTGGCGGCCAAAATAAACATTATCATGAGAGCCATAAACACCAAAATCAGTCCCCCCTGCATAATCTTTATAATAACGAACACAACGATAACAGGCGATACAACGGTTCATTTCATGATTGATAAATGGCCCAAGATCTTGATTATTATGTGTATGCTTATTAAAGCGATATTTACGATAACTGTGACCAGTCATTACTGTCATATCTTGTAAATGACAATTCCCCCCTTCCTCACAGACAGGACAATCATGAGGGTGATTGAGCATAAGAAATTCTATAACGGTTTCTCTAAATTTCTTTGCATCTTCATCATCAATTGAAATGAACGCTCCATTTGTCGCGGGCGTCATACATGACATTACAATACGACCCCGTTTATCGTCCGCATTCTGATACTGCTTAACCGCACATTGGCGGCAAGCGCCGACGCTTCCCATCGCCGGATGCCAGCAAAAATAAGGAATATCAAGACCTAATGACAGACACGCCTCTAATAAATTGTCTGCACCATCCACTTCATATTCTTTGCCGTCTATATGAATCGTTGCCATAGTCAGCATGCTTCCTGTTTACCGCTAATTGCGGATAAATAACATAAAAATTTGTTTAATTGATGATCATGATTGGTACTGGGCCCACAACACCCGGTCTATTTTAGCAATCTGACGAAATATCAGATAACTATGCCATCATGCTACCAACGCTCATGTAATAAATTCGGTTGAATACCTGAAATTGCTTTTAAATTGTTTATTCGTTGCTCAGAGATGCCAGCTTCGAATTCAGAACGAAAATATTTAATGGCACTTTGTAAAGGTTCAACTGCCCCTGGTGCTAACGCACAAAAGGTATTTCCTGGTCCTAACATCTTGCATAAATGCTCGAGTGTTTCAATATCACCAGGCTGACCCTCACCACGTTCAAGTGCTCTTAATAATTTTACTGACCATGGTAATCCCTGACGACAAGGTGTACACCAACCACAAGATTCTCGTGCAAAAAACTCTTCGAGATTGCGAGTTAAACTCACCATATTGATTTTATCATCAACAGCCATAGCCAGTGCTGTACCTAAACGACTACCTGCTTTTGCGATATTCGGAAAATCCATAGGAAGATCTAGATGACTTTCTGTTAAAAAATCTGTCCCAGCACCACCTGGCTGCCAGGCTTTTAATTTCAAACCGTCTTGCATTCCCCCAGCATAATCTTCAAGCAATTCACGTGCTGTAATACCAAAGGGTAATTCCCATAAACCAGGATTTTTTACACGGCCGGAAAACCCCATTAATTTGGTACCGGTATTAACGCTTTTACCTGCCGATAGCCCCTTATACCATTCAGAACCATGCTCCATAATTGCCGGCACATTACATAACGTTTCAACGTTATTAACACAAGTAGGTTTTCCCCATGCACCTGCCGTTGCCGGAAAAGGGGGTTTCGAGCGAGGATTTGCCCGACGCCCCTCTAATGAGTTAATAAGTGCAGTTTCTTCACCACAGATATAACGACCCGCTCCGGTATGGACAAATAATTCAAAATCAAAGCCACTACCTAAAATATTTTTTCCTAAAAACCCAGCCCGTTTTGCTTCAGCTATCGCTTTATTGAGATGAAGTGCAGCATCATGGTATTCACCACGAATAAAGATGTACCCTCGATAGGCTTTAAGCGCATAGGCACTGATCAGCATCCCCTCAATTAAAAGATGAGGAAGTTGTTCCATAAGTAAGCGATCTTTATAGGTACCTGGCTCCATTTCATCGGCATTACATAAAATATAACGAATATTCATGCTTTCATCTGCCGGCATTAAGCTCCATTTTAAACCAGTAGAAAAACCTGCACCTCCACGACCATTTAATCCTGATTCTTTAACTTCATTGATGATTTCTGTCGAATTAAAGTTTTTTAATGCTTTTTCTGCGCCGATATAACCATTTTTATTACGGTATTCGTCAAACCAGACAACCTGTTGATCATCACGCAAACGCCAGGTTAACGGATGCGTTTCAGCAGTTCGATTAATTATTGCTCTGCTCATTGATATTGCTCCAGTATTTTATCAAGCTCTTCTGGCGTTACATGTTCAAATGTATCTTGATCAACCATCATACTTGGACCTTTATCACAGTTCCCTAAGCAACATACGGGCAGCAATGTGAACCGACCATCAAATGTGGTTTCACCCGGTTTTATTTTTAATTTCGTTTCTAACGCAGCTTGCACTTTTTGGTAGCCGTTAATGTAGCAAACAACACTGTCACAGTATTTAACGACATGACGGCCGACCGGTCTCCGGTAAATTTGACTATAAAATGTCGCCACACCTTCAACATCACTGGCTGGAATACCTAAAATGTTAGCAATTGCATCAATCGCTTGATCTGGAACCCAACCTCGTTCTTTCTGAACGATTTTCAATGCTTCTATAGATGCTGCTCTAGGATCTTCATAGTGTGATTTCTCATGCTCGATAGCATAGCGTTCAGCTTCACTAAGCGAAAAAGTTTGCGGTACTGCTGTCTGTTCAGTCATTTTTAACGATCCACATCTGACATAACAAAATCAATGCTGCCCAGATAAACAATCAAATCTGACACTAGGCAGCCGCGAATGACGGACGGAATCTGTTGAAGATGCGTAAAACTTGGCGTGCGTACCCGAGTACGATAGCTCATCGTTCCACCATCACTAGTCAGATAATAACTATTGATTCCTTTTGTCGCTTCCACCATTTGATAGGCTTCATTAGCAGGCATTACCGGTCCCCATGATACTTGTAAAAAATGATTAATTAAGGTATCGATATGTTGCAATGTTCGCTCTTTAGGTGGTGGAGTAGTAAGCGGATGATCAGCCTTAAAGGGACCTTCAGGCATATTATTCAGGCACTGTTCAAGAATACGCATACTTTGACGAAGCTCTTCGACTTTTACCATAACACGATCATAACAATCGCCATTTTGCGCGATAGGAATATCAAACTCAAAATTTTCATAACCTGAATATGGACGTGCTTTACGTAGATCAAACTCCACGCCTGTAGCTCTTAAGCCTCCACCGGTTACCCCCCATGCTAATGCTTCTTCTTTAGTATAACTAGCAACACCTACAGTACGGCCTTTCAGGATAGTGTTTTTTAAAGCCGCTGTAATATAATCATTAAAGCGTGTAGGTAACCAATCAAGAAATTCTCGTAATAAACGATGCCAACCGATAGGCAAGTCATGAGCAACGCCCCCGATGCGAAACCAAGCAGGATGCATTCGAAAGCCAGTAATTGCTTCAATGACGTCGTAAACTTTTTGGCGATCAACAAACATAAAGAAAATCGGTGTCATTGCACCAACATCTTGAATATAGGTTGCTATATATAATAAATGGCTATTTATACGAAATAATTCTGCCAGCATAACACGTATTACTTTTACGCGATCAGGAACCTCAATACCTGCTAACTTTTCTACTGCCAATACATAAGGCAGTTCATTCATACAGCCACCCAGATATTCTATGCGGTCCGTATAAGGAATATAACTATGCCATGATTGTCGTTCAGCCATCTTTTCTGCACCACGATGGTGGTAACCGATATCAGGTACACAATCAACGATTTTTTCACCATCGAGCTGAAGCATAATACGAAAAGCGCCATGTGAAGATGGATGATTTGGCCCCATATTAAGAAACATATAATCTTCATTTGCAGTGCCGCGTTTCATTCCCCACGCTTCAGGTTTGAAAACGGCCATTTCCATCTCATAATCTTGCTTAGCACGCGTAAGTAAATAAGGTGCGTTATCGGTAGCTCTGGCTGGATAATCTTTACGTAATGGATGACCTTCCCAGTAAGAAGGCATCATAATGCGGGTTAAGTGCGGATGACCACTAAAATCAATACCAAAAAGATCCCATACTTCTCTTTCATACCAATTAGCATTAGGAAAAAGAGATGTAATACTTGGAATAGTTAGATCTTTTTCATTAAGTGCCACCTTAATCATAATGTCACTATTACGATCAATGGAAAGCAACTGATAAAACACAGTAAAGTCGGCAGCAGGTAAACTATCGCGGTGCACTCGAAGACGTTCATCAATACCATGTAAGTCTAACAACATAACATAGGGTTTTGGCAGCTTCCGTAAAAATGTCACGATGTCTACTAGTTGTTCGCGTTTAACCCAAATAACCGGCATCCCGGTCCGGGTAGGTTGAACTGTAAAAGCTTTTGGCCCAAAACGAGTGTTCAATTCATTAATCACAGGATCATTCAAATGATCTTTGGTTTGCCAGATTGGTTGGGCAAGCTCTTGCGTCGTCGGTTCTGTCATATTATTGTCGTCGCTTAAACTTAAAAAATAAATTCATTACAGCTTATCAGGTGTGCGTAGGGTTGTTATCGCAATACGTTCACCACGTTTACGCTCTTTTTCCGATCGCATATCAGCACGATAAACACCTTGATCGCCAACAACCCAGGAGAGTGGACGGCGTTCTTTTCCTACTGATTCTTGCAATAATAACAAGGCTTGCATATACGCCTCTGGGCGAGGTGGGCAACCAGGAATATAAACATCAACGGGCAAAAATTTATCAACACCTTGCACAACTGAATAAATATCGTACATACCGCCAGAATTAGCGCAGGCACCCATACTAATGACCCATTTAGGTTCTAACATTTGTTCATATAGACGTTGAACAACAGGCGCCATTTTCAGAAAAACAGTACCCGCAACAACCATAAAATCAGCTTGTCGAGGTGATGCCCGCAATACTTCGGAACCGAAACGTGCTACATCGTGTTGAGCTGTAAATGAAGTTGTCATTTCAACATAGCAACAAGATAAACCAAAGTTATATGGCCATAAAGAATTTTTGCGCCCCCAATTAACGACATTATGTAAAGCTTGGTCTAGCTTTCCCATATAAATACCACGATGAGCATCTTGTTCAGCTTGCTCAACAGTAACGATTTCCTGTTGCTGTTGTGGATACGTCTCTTTATCAAGATCTACGCGAGTAAGCGTATATTTCATTTTTAGCCTCGCTCTATTACTGCTGTAGATGAGTTTGTTGAACTTTATTGAGATTGCGTTTAGAACGTTCAGGTACCCAATCAAGGGCACCAATACGTACTAAATAATACAATCCAGCAAGTAAGGTAATAATAAAGACGGTTGCGCCAATAAAGCCTATCCAACCAACTTCTCTGACTGATACTGCCCATGCGAATAAAAATAACGCTTCAACGTCAAAAATCACAAAGAACATAGCAACCAAATAAAATTGAGATGAGAATCGAATACGGGCCGTTCCAACTGAATCAAGCCCTGATTCATAGGGTACATGTTTTGCTCGAGCTTTAGCGCGGCCACCAAGAAAACGAGCAGCAACTAACATTAATGAACAGAGCCCTAAAGCAGCAATGACATAAATCGTAAACGCCCAATTATGGGCAAGATTTTCTATAGGCATGTGCATGTTTACTCTTTAAGTATGTTAAGTATGATTAATAATCATAATAAATAATTGAACTATTTTAATTGGTGTATCGAAAAATAATACTACTATTATTATGGAATTATGAGATTTAAATCAAAGATTATTCGATTAATACCCTAATTATATCAAAATGATAATATGTACGATTAGTTATTATGAAAAGTCATGTTGACTATTTAACAAAATAATAAGATTTGTAATAATTTAAAAATAGAGCGTTATATTTATTTATATGTTGATGATTGTGACATTTTTTAGTGAGTTTTCACTAACCCAAAAGGGTTAAATATATAGTAGAATCGAAAAAATGGCTATTTTTCATTAGATGGAAATAATTATCATTCTATTATAACTATGACTATGTATTATAAATTTTCTAATAATATATTTATGATCAAATAATAAAAGATTTGCACTCTTTTCTTTTAATAATAACTATTAATTACTTCTAAAGAATAATATGCTAAATAAATAATGAAGCATTGATATTAAATTTATAACGCTAAGATCACATAAACGATAAAAATATAAATGAATATTGTCAAGCAAGAAGATTATAGGATGGTTTATATATTTTTTGTATTATTTATCACATCTCACATATTTAATTATAATTACGGTGTTTAAATGATGAGTCAGTTAAGCCATCTTTTTTAATAAAACCACTTATACAATAACAAGATAAATTTTGATTACTTTTCTTATAATCATCTCACATAATGTGACGTATGTTTTTAGCATTTGAGAGGCTATCACTAAATCATATTATATTGAAATTTATTATAAAAATAGCAATAGACTCTTTCATCTATTTTATTCATGAAGATGTCAATAAAATTTTTAATATTTATTGCAAAATTCCTTTTGAAATGCCCATAAAACAGAGTAGATTATCTTCACTACTTATCATATTGATAATAAGTAAACTAAGTTACGCATTCATAGTAGCAATTTTGCTGTGTAAAATAGTATCAATATCGTTATTGCTATTAAATTTACTCTAAATCATGCTATGTAAAGTGGATGCTATTTATTAATTTTATATAAAACAGTAAGATAACTTTATTTCTAACAGCGTTTAGTTTAATCAGTAAATATGCGTTTTGCTATAATTATTGTTTTAGGCTAACGAACTATACTCTGTTTAGGTTACAAAGCAGTTTATGCGATAACCTCAGGGTAATAAAGGTATTATGTACTGTATACATCGGATAATTTACATTCAATTAATGTTATCTATCTGTAATCTCTATATCTATGAATGAACAAAATTAACTAAGATAAGGCGCCATCCATGATTTCATCCACAATAAAAACAGTAAATAAATCACATAAATTAGATAACGTTTGTTATGAAATCCGTGGACCTGCCTTGGCAGAAGCTAAGCGAATGGAAGAGGAAGGGCAAAAGATTTTAAAATTAAATATTGGTAATCCTGCCCCATTTGGATTTGATGCGCCCGATGAGGTTTTAGTTGACGTTATCCGTAATTTACCTCAATCTCAAGGTTACAGTGAATCAAAAGGACTTTATTCTGCACGTAAATCAATAATGCAACGTTATCAAGCCATTGGCATGCATGATGTCACTGTAGATGATATCTATATTGGTAATGGTGTTTCAGAACTGATTGTGCAGTCAATGCAAGCATTACTAAATACGGATGATGAAGTCTTAGTTCCAGCACCGGACTATCCTTTATGGACAGCAGCTATATCGCTTTCTGGCGGTAAAGCTGTACATTATATGTGTGATGAAGGCGCAGATTGGTTTCCTGATTTAGAAGATATTCGTAATAAAATTACCCCCCGAACCAAAGCTATTGTTATTATTAATCCCAATAATCCAACGGGTTCAGTGTATAGTAAAGAAATATTATTAGAAATTGCTGAAGTTGCTCGTCAAAATCAACTTATTATATTCGCTGATGAAATTTATGATCGTATTCTTTACGATGATGCTGTACATCATTCTATTGCTGCGTTAGCCCAAGATATTTTTACTGTAACCTTTAATGGCTTATCCAAAACCTATCGAATTGCGGGATTTCGTCAAGGCTGGATGGTTCTTAATGGTCCAAAAAAACATGTCAAAGGATATATTGAAGGCCTGGATATGCTTGCCTCGATGCGACTTTGTGCTAATGTTCCTATGCAACATGCCATTCAAACAGCATTAGGTGGATATCAAAGCATTAATGAACTAATTAAACCCGGTGGTAGACTTTATGAACAACGTAATTTTGCCTGGGAGTTAATCAACCAAATACCTGGTGTATCTTGTGTTAAACCAATGGGTGCTCTTTACATGTTTCCTAAACTTGATATGAAACGGTTCAATATCCATAGTGATCAAAAATTAATCCTTGATTTATTATTACAGGAAAAAGTATTAGTTGTACAAGGTACAGGGTTTAATTGGCCAACGCCTGATCATATTCGAATAGTGACCTTGCCTCATGAAGATGTATTAGGTTCGGCTATTCAAAAGATCGGACGTTTTCTAGCAAACTATCATCAGTAATACTATATAAAGGTAGCTTAGCTGCCTTTATAAGATTTATATAAATAATGGCTTATAAATTGCCATTATATGGTAATCTAAAAGAATAAGAGACGCTATGAACCAAAGTCATTTTTTTGCACATCTCTCTCGCCTGAAATTAATTACTCGCTGGCCATTAATGCATAATGTTCGTTCGGAAAATGTGTCAGAACATAGCCTTCAGGTCGCTTTTATTGCTCATGCGTTGGCTATTATCAAAAATAGACTTTTTTCCGGAAATGTAAATGCTGAACGTATTGCTTTACAGGCAATGTATCATGATGCTAGTGAAGTTTTAACTGGTGATATACCAACACCAATAAAATACTATAATCCGCAAATCGCAAGTGAATATAAAAAAATTGAAAAATGCGCACAACAAAAGTTAGTTGATATGTTACCTGCTGAATTACGCGACGACTTTCGTCCTATTATTGATGACACTTTTTATAATCAGGAAGAGCATCATATTGTTAAACAAGCCGACGTTATCTGTGCTTACCTTAAAAGTCTGGAAGAATTATCTGCAGGCAATCAAGAGTTTAAATTAGCTAAAAAACGTTTAGAAAAAACATTAAAAGAGCGGCATAGTCCAGAAATGGATTATTTTATGACAGTTTTTGTACCAAGCTTTACACTATCACTGGACGAAATAACGCAAGATACGGATCTTTAAAAAACTACCCTATTTTCTTGAATTATTTACGCCAAAGACTGTATTTGTGATGAATTAATTCACTTAAAGCGTCTTGATATAGAAGAAAATAATTTATAGCGTTAAGTATTGATGATAATACCTATCGTCTAATGTTAGACTTTCTAATTCCATTATTTTTGTAATAAATCATTTAGTTATACGCTTATTTATTGTTTTAATAGGTTGTCAATACGGTGATATAAGGCAAGCTAATTTATTGTCCACTTATTAGCCGACATAATCAAGTTGATTCTAGTACTTCTTAATTGAAATAAAACACCTATAATACGTTCTTGCTATAATGCATCTGCAAATGAGTTGATGATATCGTTTAAGAGCTAATGTAATAGAATACTTATAGTCGCAATTACATCAATAAAGAATAATAAAGGTAGATATTAATTTAAAAACAGTATGTTATCTTTGATTCAAAAGAACCCAGCCAATGCTAACATGCAAAGCTGTTCTATGATTTAGAATGATTATTTTATCATCACTATAATTATAGCTAAAATGAAATAAACAGTGATTTCTACAAAATTATAACACTTAATAACCTTAGTTTTTTTAAAAAATAAATTATATTTAGAATGGAAATAATAAAGGAATAAGAAAAATACAAACTAACATAACCAATAGCGTAAATGGTAAGCCTATTTTAACAAAATCACTAAAACTGTATCCACCTGGTGCTAATACCATGGTATTTACTGGCGATGACACTGGTGTCATAAATGCTGCTGAGGCTGCCATCGCAACTGTCATGACAAAAGGATAAGGCGAAACATGCATTTCATTTGCAGCAGTTATCGCAATTGGTGCCATTAATACGGCAGTAGCAGTGTTAGAAATAAATAAGCCAATAATAGCACAAAGAATAAATAGGCTAATTAACATAACACGTGGTCCCATATCACCAACTAAAGCAAGAAGACCTTCAACAGCTAAATCAATTCCGCCCGTTTTTTGTAATGCTATAGCAAAAGGTAACATACCCACAATTAAAATTAAACTTGGCCAGTGGATTGATTTATAAGCACTTTCCATATTAATGCAACGAAATTTTCCCATTAACAAACAGCTAATTAAAGCGGCGATAAAATTAGGCACAACTCCTGTAACCATTAAAACAATCATTAATAATAGACATATTAATGCGTGTGGTGCTTGACTTATAGCAGGTGCAACATTATCTATTTCAGCAGGTAAAGTTAATACGACAAAATCACGATTGTTACTCTGTAATTGTCGAATTTGTTTCCAATCACCAATAACTAATAAAATATCGCCCATTAATAAGGGCTCATCAACTTGTTGTTCTAAAATAGGCTCACCGTTACGGCGGATCCCAACCACATTTAGATTGTACTTTGAACGGAACATAATTTGGCGAAGCGATTTACCAATTAATTCTGATTCAGGGATCAAGGATACTTCTGCCATACCAACTTCCCTGGCTTGTTCTGAAAAATATTCGCCACGTAAAATCATAGGTTCTAGCATTTCGTCAGTACAAAATCTCCGTAAATCTGCATCTGGATTTGTCATATCAACCAATAATACGTCATGAACTTGCAATTCCGTATTACCGAATGCACTTACCATAACTCGACGAAAACGGCGCCAACGCTCAATACCAATAACATAAGCGCCATAACGGGCTCTTAATTTAAGCTCATCAAGGGTTTTACCTATTAATGGTGAATTTGGTCGAACAGCAACACGTCTAGCTTTCCCAGCGAGTTTATAATCTCTAATTAAATCACGCATGGTACGTCGCGTCTTATTTTCTGCTTTAGTATGGGTCTCTGTACTTACCAATGCGTTGCGGATCAGTAACATATATCCAATACCCATGATTAAGACTACAAATCCTATTGGTGTTACACTAAAAAAGCTAAATCCTTTTATACCTTCTCTGACTAATTCACTATTAACGACAAGATTAGGTGGTGTTGCAACTAATGTCATCATACCACTAATTAAACCAGCAAAACTTAATGGCATCATTAACCGGCCCGTGGATATTTCCATTCTTGAACAAACAGTTATCACGACTGGAATAAAAATAGCAACAACACCTGTCGAGCTCATCACAGAACCTAAGCCAGCCACAGCAAGCATAAGGTAAATTAACATTTTAAATTCACTGTTACCTGCTACACGCACTAAATAATCACCTACTTGATAAGCTATACCCGTCCTGACTAAACCCTCACCAATTACAAATAAAGTAGCAATTAAAAGTACATTAGGATCACTAAATCCACTAGTCGCTTCTTGCACAGTTAAAGTCTTACTTACGACAAAAGAAACAATAATAAGAAGTGCAACAACATCCATCCTAATTTTATTCGTCGTAAATAAAATAATAGCGATAAATAGCAACGTTAATACCCAAATAAGACTAAAGTTAATATTTTCTGATAATGTAAAAATGGTTGTCATCCACTTGGGTAACTCAGAAATAATATCCACTTACTTATCCTCATTAATTCTATTCTAATTAATGTATTACTATTTGCTAATGACAATATTATCTCATTGATAAACATCAAATTATTAATAACAATAATAGATAATATTTAATATAGATAGTTTGTTATAATTAGCTAACGTCAAAATATATTAATAACTTCACTTATCCTATAACTATTATTTATATCAATAAGTTAATTTAATCTTACTTAATAGGCGTAATATTCTATTTTACTATATTACCATAATCTCCTGTTCTATATAATCGAAATAGCCAGATTATATATATCTATTTTTATATAATATCTTTAAAATGTTAAGAAACTATTATTTAATTCATTAAGTATAATTAATTAACAAGTATATTGTTTATCTTGAACAAATAAATGAAGGAGTTATAACGAATGGATGCCATTACCGCAACACTGAATAGTATAGATTCTTATATATAATGCAATTAAGTTATATTATTTTTATTAATGATTACTCTAATTTATATATTACTATTTCCCTTTTCATGTATAAGAGTAAATCAATATTAGGTATATTTTTTATATATAAAATCGCATTAGTTAATACTATTAAATATGAATCACATGGCTTTTATTTAGCAATAATTAGTTCAGCTATGTACATTAAATAAATAGTGTATAGAGTACAATTGATCATTTATTACTAAGCAACGCTTTATCAGATGAATAATCAATAATTAAAAGCTACTTTATTCTATAAAAACAATAAAACTGATATTACTAAAGTTAACAAGTAACCTTTCTCTATAGTCAGATTACTCGTTCCTATAATGATCATTTAATTGACAAATTTATTACTAAAATAGCACGACTGCTATCAAGCATTTAATACTTGAACAATTTCAACGGCACATAAATGATACTGACGCGGGCAAGATTGCCAAATGGCTAGCATTCTTTGATATTTATCCCACATCGGCGTTTGTGAATTAAAGCCGTGGGAACCAGAATCAAAATGCGTATAACGCCCTTCTATATTGACTAAAAATCTTACATAACTCAAATAACGAGACTCTGTAGCTGCATCAAAACCTAAAAAATTAAGACGACGTTCATCAATAGTAGCTTTATCTTTTAAATTATCACGTAAATTATCATTTGATATTTGTAAAGCATGATACATTTCCATGATATTAATAATAGTACGGCAAGTATCTTCTGACAGTTCAGTAAAATCACGTTCAAGCTCATTCATTTGCAAACCAAATCCACGTTCAATAATGGTTTGATAACGACGATAACGTTCGGCATTATCTGGATCTAAAAGTGTCATTATTTTATATTGGTTTGATAGAATCAAACGTTGAACATTGCTTATTTCCATACTTCAAATCCCCCAATAATTAATACAATCTTCAAGTTAACTGACGACACATATCTCGTTGTTGATTTACTTGCCCACCATGACGCTATTCATATTGATAGTGATAATAGTTTATGTAAATACAGAATAGTAGACGTATATTTTGTCATCATCTACTCAGCTAATACATCAAAAAATTAAATTTCATCCAAAAATGTTTTATCAAGATGCTCAAATGCACGACGTAATACATTTGCTAAATCTTGATATGTTGCAGGTGGCTCAATTTGTAACGAGTGTCTACCTGCCTCTGCCAATTTTTTATTTAATTTATCAAGCCAAGCTAATAATGGCAAAGAAAGAAGCGTTCTCGAACGACGACCTAACCAAAATAGGCCTTGCATAGGTAAACTACAAGCAAAGCATGCAGTTGCAATAGCAATCGCTATGTTTCCTCCTAATGCGATTTGCCAGCATAAAGTAAATGCAGCAATAGGCGGCATAAAGCGAATAGCAAATTGTGTTATATAAATCACTCTATTTTCAGGAAAAATTAGGGTTAACTGCTTTTTTTGTGGCCAACTTTTCATATAACGATAACCTAATGAAAACATTTTATACCATGATGTTGGTTTTATTTGGAAAGACATCTGCTTCACTCTTTTAAAAAAAAGTTATAAAATTTAAAAAAATTTGGTAGTACAATTTCATTAACAAATTTATAAAATTTTTAGCATTTATAGTTTGAGCATCTACTAAATTTAGTTATAGTTGTATAATAACTGCACGTATTTAGATTTAGGTATATACATTGTCATTTAATAGTAGATAATACTTACTATCTAACTAATAATACAAACCTACAGGCTATCTATTGCGTAGAGTGTAACCAATTGTTAACGAAATTAATACAATTTCAACTAAGTATAATGGTTATCATAAATTACACCCTTAATTTACGCTATCCTTAACCTGTAACCATTTCTCACTTATATATGTTTAACAAATAGGTACAATTCATGTCGAGTAATCTTGTTTTGGTTCTTAATTGCGGTAGCTCATCACTTAAATTTGCAATTATTGACTCTATAAATGGTGAAGAACATTTATCAGGTTTAGCTGAGTGCTTTCACTTACCTGAAGCCCGTATCAAATGGAAACTTGACGGTAAAAAATTAGAAGCGGAACTCGGTGCAGGTGCAGCACACAGCCAAGCACTTCAATTTATTGTTAATACTATTCTAGCAAGTAAACCCGAACTGTCTGCAAATATTACTGCAATTGGCCATCGTATTGTGCATGGTGGTGAGAAATATACACATTCTGTTGTCATTGATGACTCTGTTTTACAAGGCATTCAAGAATCAGCAGCCTTTGCCCCTTTACATAATCCAGCTCATTTGATCGGTATTCGTGAAGCATTTGCCTCTTTCCCTCATCTAAAAAATAAGAATGTTGCTGTATTTGATACGGCATTTCATCAAACAATGCCTCAAGAAGCCTACCTTTATGCCCTACCGTATAATATGTATACGGAACATGGTATTCGTCGTTATGGTGCACACGGTACTAGCCACTATTATGTTAGTCAGCAAGCAGCAAAAATGTTAAATAAACCTATTGATGAATTAAATGTTATTACATGCCACTTAGGTAATGGCGCATCAATTACTGCTGTACGTAATGGAAAATCTGTTGAAACATCAATGGGACTAACACCATTAGAAGGTTTAGTTATGGGAACTCGTAGTGGTGATATTGATCCTGCTATCATGTTCTTCATGCACGATACACTTTCAATGAGTGTAGAAGAAATCAATAATGTATTAAATAAAAAATCTGGTTTGCTCGGTCTGACCGAAGTAACGAGTGATTGCCGTTATGTTGAAGATAATTACGATACAAAAGAAGATGCTAAACGTGCTATGGATATTTTCTGTCATCGCCTAGCTAAATACATCAGCGCTTATACTTCTGTAATGGATGGACGTCTTGATGCCATTGTATTTACGGGTGGCATTGGTGAAAATGCGGCCTTAGTTAGAAAATTAACTGGCGAACGTTTAGCGTTACTTAATATTCAGATTGATGATGAGCGTAATCTTGCAGCTCGTTTTGGCAACGCAGGTAATATATCAAAAGAGGGTTGTATTCCTGCATTGGTAATTCCAACAAATGAAGAATTAGTTATCGCTCAGGATGCAGCACGTTTAACTGCATAACTATTTTCTCTATTGCCCATGCTAAGCATGGGCAATAGAGGTTACAGACTAATAATAAAGAGGTTTTATCGTGTCTCGTACTATTATGCTAATCCCTACCGGTGCGAATGTAGGACTTACCAGCGTAAGTTTAGGTGTCATCCGCGCAATGGAACGCCAAGGTGTTCGTCTTAGTGTTTTAAAACCTATCAGTCAATCACGAGTAGGAAATCAACAGGATCAAACAACGTCAATTATTCAAGCACAAAGTAAAATTGCTGTGGCTTCACCTTTAGATAGTCAACATGTGCAAAACTTGATAAGTGCTAATCAAGAAGATGTACTTCTTGAAGAGATCGTCGCACGCTATGAAAAAATTGCCGAAAATGTCGATGTTGTTTTAGTCGAAGGAATTATACCTACTTCTCAACATCAATACGCATCAAAATTAAATGCCGAAATTGCAAAAGCATTAGACGCAGAAATTGTTTTAGTTATGTCACAAAATCATGAAAATAATGAACAACTAAATAAGCGTATTGAATTAGTCAGAGCAAGTTTAGGTGGAGTCAAAAATGATACGATCACTGGCGTGATTATTAATAAAATTAATGCACCAGACGGTGAGCAAGCGCAATCGCATCCAGATCTGTCTGAACTTTACTATACGCCATCACAACCGTCCTCTATACAAGAAAATACCTCACCAAGCTCGTTTATCACTAATAGTTCTTTACCTATTTTAGGTGGCATCCCTTGGAATATCGAATTGATAGCAAGTCGAGCTATTGATATAGCAACACACCTTAATGCCGAAATTATCAATGAAGGTGAAATTAAAACTCGCCGTATTCGTTCAATTTCATTTTGTGCACGTAGCATACCAAATATGTTAAATCATTTCCGCCCAGGTGCTCTTTTAGTAACATCAGCTGATCGGCCTGACGTTGTGATCGCTGCCTGTCTGGCCGCTATGAATGGTGTTGAACTTGGTGCATTGCTATTAACAGGTGGTTATGAAATCGATAGTCATGTTCAAGCACTTTGTGAACGTGCTTTTGCAACGGGTTTACCTGTATTGAAAATAAATAGTAATACCTGGCAAACAGCATTACAACTGCAAAATTTTAATATCGAAGTGCCAGCTGATGATCAAGAACGCATAGCAAAAATGCAAGATTTTGTTGCCGGTTTTATTGACACTAAATGGATTGAATCCTTATCTGCCAATATTGGTCGGGCTCGCCGCCTTTCTCCACCAGCATTCCGTTATCAATTAACTGAACTTGCACGTCAGGCGCATAAACGTATTGTGTTACCTGAAGGTGATGAACCTCGTACAATAAAAGCAGCCGCTATTTGTGCTGAACGTGGCATTGCTGAATGTATTTTATTAGCAGATCCTGAAGAAGTAAAACGCGTTGCCGCTGCACAAGATGTCACTTTGGGTAATGGTATTCAGATTATTAACCCAGCGGATGTTCGCGAACAGTATGTTGCTCGTTTAGTTGAATTACGTAAAAGTAAAGGCTTAACGGAAATTGCAGCACGTGAACAGTTGGAAGACAACGTTGTGCTTGGTACGATGATGTTAGAAGCCGATGCCGTTGATGGTTTAGTTTCTGGTGCCGTTCATACAACAGCAAATACAATTCGTCCACCATTACAAATTATCAAGACAGCACCAGGAAGTTCATTAGTTTCTTCTGTCTTTTTTATGCTATTACCAGATCAAGTCCTCGTTTATGGTGATTGTGCAATTAATCCTGATCCAACTGCTGAACAATTAGCCGAAATCGCGATTCAATCAGCCGATTCAGCTATTGCATTTGGTATTCAACCTAAAGTTGCAATGATTTCTTATTCTACAGGAAATTCAGGCAGTGGCAGTGATGTTGAAAAAGTACGTGAAGCTACCCGAATTGCTAAAGAAAAACGACCGGATTTACTACTTGATGGTCCTCTACAATATGATGCAGCTGTAATGGCTGATGTTGCTAAATCAAAAGCGCCAAATTCACCTGTCGCAGGACACGCTAATGTGTTTATTTTCCCTGACTTAAATACAGGTAACACAACTTATAAAGCCGTTCAGCGATCGGCTGATTTGGTTTCTATTGGTCCAATGTTACAAGGTATGCGTAAGCCTGTTAATGATTTGTCACGTGGCGCATTAGTTGATGACATCGTTTATACGATAGCATTAACGGCAATTCAAGCTAAACAAAATGACTAATAAAATAGACTTAATTAATCATTCACGATAATAATTAAGTTAACCTAAAATAAAAACCGTAATTAAAACGATTAATTACGGTTTTTATTACAATATAACGCTCAAATAATAATTATTGCGAATCGACTAGCATATTCAGAAAAAAGTCAAAACACTTACTTTTGTTAATACTGAAGATCAAATACACAACATATTAAAATAGCTTTAACGCTTTAATAAAATACGCCGTTGTTTTACTGCTTCCGCCATCTGTGCTAAAAGAACTTCTGTATCTTGCCAACCAATACATGCATCAGTAATACTTTGCCCATAAGTTAACGATTTATTTGGTTGTAAGCTCTGCGCTCCCTCAATCAGATGGCTTTCCACCATAATCCCCATTATTGCTTGCTCACCACTACTGATTTGCTCAGCAACATTTGTAGCAACATCTAATTGTCTTTTAAACTGTTTACAACTGTTTGCATGGCTAAAATCAATCATAATATTTGGTCGAAGATTGGCTTGTTCCAACTGAAGTTTAATATCTGCTACATGCTGCGCACTATAATTAGGTTCTTTCCCACCACGTAAAATAATATGGCAATCTTGATTTCCCATTGTACTTACGATCGCTGAATGACCATATTTGGTTACCGATAAAAATGAATGTTTAGCACTAGCTGCGTTAATAGCGTCAATCGCAATCTTTATTGTTCCATCTGTTCCATTTTTGAATCCAACTGGGCAAGATAAACCTGAAGCAAGCTCACGATGAACCTGTGATTCAGTGGTTCTAGCGCCAATTGCTCCCCAACTCATCAAATCTGCAATATATTGTGGTGAAATCATATCGAGAAATTCAGTGGCGGCCGGCATCCCCATTTCATTAATATTTATAAGTAAATTGCGACCAATCCGTAAACCATCATTGATTGAAAAACTATTATTTAAATAAGGATCATTGATAAGTCCTTTCCAACCAACAGTTGTTCGCGGTTTTTCAAAATAGACGCGCATAATAATTTCTAATTCATTATGGTAGCGACAACGCATGGTCGATAATCGTTTTGCATAATCTAATGCAGCCTGCGTATCATGAATTGAACAAGGACCAATAATCACCAATAATCTATCGTCTTGGCCATATAAAATATCATGAATTGCCTTTCTTGAATTTGCGACTGTTGCAGCTATCTTATCAGTCGCTGGAAACTTTTCAAGCAACGCTATGGGTGGCAATAATTCTTTAATTTCTGATATTCGCATGTCATCATTCTTATAAGCCATGAGTTAAATCCATAGATATTAAATTAAATGCAATAATTAACACATGCAAAAACGGATTAAGCGTTTTCTCTCTGTCGCTATTCACGTTAATATACATGTTAACTGTGTTAGCTTTTATTAAGCTTTATTAGGAAAACACAGGCCAATCGTTGGTTAACGAGAAACCAGTCAGATAATATCATGTTATGCAAATCTATCATACGATGATGTTAATTGATTAATTATAAAGAAAAAAAAATCAACATATCAATAAGTTAATTAAATGCTAGTTAACTTATTTTATGCTCCTTAGGTAAATCAAAATGAGCGAAGCTGAGTCGTAATGTTGAGTTGCGATCACCAAAATGACTACCTTTAGCAACAATAATATTATTTGCTAATAATCGATTAAAAAATTGATCTTCACAAGAAGATGATCGACTCTTTAATTGTGCATACAAATGAAATCCTCCTGTCACTTTATGACAATCTAGCATATCGGTCAATTGCTCATCTAGCCAATTACGCATCAAATTTAATTGCTTTTGTAAAAAATTTCTTAATAATGCTTGATGATTTTTGTAATGATAAGCCAAATAATCCTCTGCAAGTAATTGAGGCAGAATACTGAGTCCTGAATCAATAAAATGCCTAATTTCAGCTAGTTTATTAATGAGTTCTGTCGGCGCTACCATCCAACCAATACGAATATTTTTTCCAATGTACTTAGATAAAGATCCTAAGTAGATAACTTGATTATATTGATCAAATTTTTTTATAGGTAATCTATCAGTTGTAACCTGATCAAAATACAAAGCACTATAAGCATCATCTTCAATAATACCAATTCTATATTGTCTGCAAAATTTCAGCACATCCAACTTACGAGCATTACTCATAATTCGCCCAGTAGGATTTTGAAATATCGGATTAAGTATTAGCCATTTTGTACGATATTGTTTGACAATATTACTTAATTCATTAAGTTTTATACCTTCATCATCCATAGGTATCCCATAAATTCGTAACCCCGCCGCTTGAAATAATGGTAAAGAATAAAAATAGGACGGAGTTTCTATAGCTATAGCATCGCCAGGTTTTAATAAACCTTGTGTAAGTAAAAATAAAGATTGCTGTGTACCCGAAGTAATGAGGATCTGCTCTAATGGCACCTTTAGGCTAAATTGCTGATACATATAATCCGCAATTAATTTTTTCAGAGAATAACGACCTAAAAGTGCAGCTTGCGGATCTTTTTCCTGAAAAATAAGTTCTTGTTTCGACATTGTAGGTAATGTTAATTGTGGGATCATAGCAACGGGCAAGTCACCATTTGATAAATCATAGAGAGGAATATTATCTCGCTTAGCACATTGTTTAAATTGTTCTATTTTTTGTTGGTAAAGTGATGCAGGTTTTACCAAACCAGCTGGTAATTGCCAGTTAATTTTAGGATATGTTTGTACTCCCCATTTTTGCGTATGCATAAATGTGCCCTTTCCTTGATGGCGAATAATCACACCTCGTGACGCCAATTCATCAAGTGCATGAACTAATGTCGAGCGATTAACTTGTAAACTTTTGGCAAGCGTACGCTCAGCAGGTAAACGTTCCCCTGCAACCAATTTACCTTGAGTAAGATAGTCCTCAATTAAAGCAATAATTTTTTCATACAATGCACCTGAGTATGTTGCAAGTTGTTTGGCTTCCCACATAAATCAACTATTCCTAATAAAAAATTGGATGGCATAATAATAGTCCAATTGGCTGTTTTTTCATATTTGTTCTCTGCGCATAATAATGGCTTATTGATAAAGGAGAACGAACATGAATAAAATAATCGGTTCTGAAAATGTAAAACGCGGTATGGCTCAGATGCAAAAGGGCGGCGTTATTATGGATGTTATCAATGCACAACAAGCTAAGATTGCAGAACAAGCAGGAGCCGTTGCTGTAATGGCGTTAGAACGTGTTCCATCCGATATTCGAGCCGCAGGTGGTGTTGCCAGAATGGCTGATCCTACTATTATCGAAGAAGTGATGCATGCCGTCTCTATCCCTGTTATGGCCAAAGCACGTATTGGTCATATTACTGAAGCACGCATACTCGAAGCTATGGGAGTTGATTATATTGATGAGAGTGAAGTCTTAACACCTGCCGATGATCAATACCATTTATTAAAACATGAATTTACTGTTCCCTTTGTCTGCGGGTGTCGTGATTTAGGTGAAGCTTTTCGGAGAATTGGTGAAGGTGCGGCAATGTTACGTACTAAGGGTGAGCCAGGCACAGGAAATATAGTTGAAGCAGTTCGTCATATGCGTCACGTTAATGATCAAATTCGTCTTGTATGCGGAAAAAGTCCCGATGAACTGATGGCTTATGCTAAAGATATTGGTGCGCCTTATGAATTATTAGTAAATCTAAAACAAACAGGAGCATTACCTGTTGTTAATTTTGCCGCAGGCGGCATTGCCACCCCAGCAGATGCCGCATTGATGATGCAGTTAGGCGCGGACGGCGTATTTGTTGGTTCCGGTATTTTCAAATCTGATAACCCTGAAAAATTTGCTCAAGCCATCGTACAAGCAACAACCTATTATGACGACTATCCTCGTCTGGCTGAATTGTCAAAAGGATTAGGACAGGCAATGAAAGGGATCGAGATTAGCACATTAGCCGATTCAGAAAGAATGCAAAATCGAGGTTGGTGATGAAAACAATTGGCGTTTTGGCATTACAAGGTGCAGTTAATGAACATATGGTACAATTAAAACGACTACATATTAATGTGGTTAATGTAAAAAAACCAAAGCAGTTAGAGCAGTTAGATGGTTTAATTATTCCGGGAGGTGAATCAACAGCAATAAGTCGATTATTAATTGAGAACCATTTCATTGAACCAATAAAAAAATTGGCTATTGATGGTAAAGGTGTATTAGGAACATGCGCTGGTTTGGTTTTATGTGCAAAAAAAACTACCAAGCCTAACAATGCCGATAAGCAAACGGTTCCATTAGATCTTATCGATATTATTGTTGAACGCAATGCTTTTGGCCGACAAAAAGAGAGCTTTGAAACGAAACTAGATATTATACATATCGGCCAATCTGTGCCTGCATTGTTTATTCGCGCACCATCCATTACATATACTGGAGCCAATGTAGAGGTTTTAGCCAAAGTAGATAATTGCATTGTTATGGCACAACAGCAAAACATTCTTGTGACAGCATTTCATCCTGAATTAACAAATGATTTGCGCGTGATGCGCTATTTCTTAGATCTTTGCCCATCTAACTAACATAAGCTAGATTATTCCTTTTATATTATTTTAGGTAAGATAAAAGGAATAAATAATAATGTCACCGTTTTATTCACATGATTAATGTGCAATTTATTTATATGCACGCTATACCGATTGCTGTATCAAATAGGATAGTATTAATATGGATTCAACAAGATTATTTAATAAATATAGTAAAATATCTTCAAGAACCGACTATACAGCCATTAATAATGAGTAAACTTAAAATTATAACAAGCGTATTTTTAATACTTACATAACACAATATAGCTTTATTATTAATAATCAATAAGATAATTATTTAACGATCTTGAAAAATAAAAAATTTATCATGATATATGTTATGTTAGATTGAGTTCTTAATTCCTATCCCTATAAATGTTTTTAAAAGACTTATCTCGTCTCATTATAATCAATCGATATTAGATACCAAAGTCTATTACAACAAATAATAAAATTAAAAAACATGTAATTTTCATCAAGGTTAAAGCACTACAAGGTATGATTTAGATAAATTATGATACCGTATAAATAGGCATAATTATTAAAAGCGAGTATAGATAGTCGGTTGGAATGCATTTAAAGTAGAGTTAATAAATATTTTATTAACATAATTGTATTATTCATAGAATAATGACGCTATAAGGCGTGTAATTGGTGGGTCGTGAAGGAATCGAACCTTCGACAAACGGATTAAAAGTCCGCTGCTCTACCGACTGAGCTAACGACCCACTTGGCATAGTGGTTTGATTGATTTATCGATACTTAACAGTGTATAAGTTCACTTTTTGCTACTAATCAGCAATTAGCACTATTATTGGACTTATCTTTTTAAGATCATCATCATAAAAAAACGCCATAAGGCGTTAAGTTGGTGGGTCGTGAAGGAATCGAACCTTCGACAAACGGATTAAAAGTCCGCTGCTCTACCGACTGAGCTAACGACCCACTGTTTTGGTCTCGACTGCTTTCGCGTCTTAACGGGAGCTTATAATACTGATTTTTTTTATAAGCGCAACAAAAAAATAAAACAATTCATTTAAGTGATTAGTATTTACCCTACTTCTACTTAAATTACCCTTATTTAGCCATACTTTGTAATTGTTTAGCTGCCTGCTCAGCAGCTAATGTGCCAGGATATTGCTGAATTAATTGCTGATAAATTACTTTTGCATTGCTATTATTTTTTTTGTCTTGCAAGATAGCGCCGATCTTATACATAGCATCAGATGCCTTCGCCGATTTTGGATAATTTTTTACAACTATAGCAAAATAATATGATGCGTTATCTTTTTCGCCTTTATTATAAAGTAACTGACCTAACCAATAATTCGCATTTGGAGCATATTTTTCTGCATTAGGATAATGCGCTAAGAATGCTTGAAACGCATTAATAGCTTCATCATATAATTTATCCTTCATGGCTAAATTAAGCGCATAATTATAATCTTGCTCTTCATTACCGGTCATTACATTAGTCGTCGGTACATGTGAGTTATCATTCGCAGGATTAGTTGTCGTAGCAGGGTCTTTATTTTCAGTCATTTTTTGCAATGCTTCTAATTGCAAATAAAGTTGTTTTTGTCGATCAACTGATTGTTTTAATTGGTATTGTGTTGTTTGCAATTCTCCTCTTAACTGATCAATATCCGCCTGTAAATTAGAAAGTGACCGCTGCATCTGATTAATTACTTGGCTTTGTGCATTATCCGATCGCTCTAATAACGATAATCGTTGCTCTGTATTAGCTGCAACAACAGCATTTGATGCTGTTGTTGTCAATAATGTTATAAATAGTGTGCAATATAATGAGTTAAGCTTCATATATTCCTTAATAAACTAAAACGGCTCTTCTGTTCTTAGCATATGCAGCTTCATTATGCCCGAGAACAACTGGTTTTTCTTTACCAAACGATCTAATGGAAAGTTGATCAGCTGGAACACCTTTACCTTGTAAATACATTTGCACTGCATTGGCACGGCGTTCACCTAGTGCGATATTATATTCTGGTGTACCTCGCTCATCGGCATGACCTTCAATGATTACTCGTGTTCCTGGATGAGAGCGTAGATAGTTAGCATGTGCATTGAGTAAATTTTCATATTCAACAGACACATCATATTTATCAAAAGCAAAATAAACGACGTTTTCTTGCTTTAACTGTTCAAGTTGTGCGCCAGGCATTGGGGTACTCCAACCGTCATCGCCACCACTGCTACTGTTTATTGTAGTTGAATCTACACTTTGATAATCATCTGCTGAATCTGTATCACCTGTATTTGAACAACTACATAAAACAGATAATGATATTGCTATCAGTGTACTTTTTATGACTGTATTTAACTGCATGTTTAAGCCCTTATATCTAAACGGTTATTTTAAATAAGGAGACCAAGCTGGAAATTTTACCTGACCATCCGTAGTTGGAACGTTGGCCTTAAAACGTCCGTCCGTTGATACTAGTTTTAATACGTTACTATAACCTTGTGAAGCACTATACAAAATCATTGTACCATTAGGTGCTAAACTTGGACTTTCATCGAGTAAAGTACTTGTCAAAATTTGTACAGCACCTGAATCAAGATCTTGTCTAGCAATATGCTGTTTTCCGTCGATTGTTGTAACCATGACCATAAATTTGCCATCTGATGAGATGGTCACATCCTGATTTTGTGCACCAGTCCAAGTGATTCGTTCAGGCGAACCACCATTAATATTAATTTTATATACTTGTGGACGTCCTGCCTGATCAGATGTATAGGCAATCGTTTGGCTATCAGGGAACCATGCGGGCTCAGTATCATTACTTCGGCCACTCGTTATCTTGTCAATCTTACCACTCGCTAATGTCATGACATAAAGATTAAGATTACCATCTTTAGATAATGCAAATGCTAATTTAGTACCATCAGGTGAAAAGGCTGGTGCACCATTATGCCGCGGATATGAAGCTATACGTTTAATTGTACCATCCGATAATGTTTGCATAACTAATTCTGAGCGACCACTTTCAAAGGTGACATAAGCAATACGTGTGCCATCCGGTGACCAGGCTGGCGACATTAATGGTTCCGGTGAGCGATGGACAACAAATTGATTATAACCATCATAATCGGCTACGCGGAGTTCATAAGGATACTTTGTCTTATTCGTTTTTACGATATAGGCAATTCGAGTACGAAAGGCACCTTTAATACCAGTCAATGCATAAAAAATTTCATCACTTGCAGCATGTACTGCATAACGTAGCCATTGCTTCTCTATGCGATAGCGATTTGTTGCAATTACTGTCGGCTCACCCTTTGAAATATCAATCAATTGATAACTTACTTCATATTTATTAGTGCCCTCAACAGATTGAAAATCACCTATAACGATGGCATTAACAGCAACATTGGCCCATAACGCAGGTTGTACATCAGAAAGTGAATTAATTATCTGCTGTGGCATTCCGGTTTTAGGAAGAGGATTAAATTTACCGCTATTACGCAAATCTGATGAAATGATGTCACCAATATCTGGCGGAGCATCACCTGACCCATTCCATTTAAACGGTAGAACTGCAATTGGCGTTGCAGCATCGATGCCTTGCGTAATAACTATACGCACACCTTCCGCATGGAGGACTGATGCCCATAAGATAAAAAGAGAAATAATATAATGAAATACTTTCTTCATATGGAGTCCTTGTATTACATCTAACATAATTAATGTGATGTATTAAATCATAATAGAGAGCTAATCATCACACAAGTTAAGATCATGGGATAATCACTATAGATAAAAATACATCGAACCATAACAATAACGATTTATTCCGGTTTAAAAATTAATTCAATATCTTTTGTTCGTTGATAAATTTCATCACTCGGTGGCCTAGGTATATTAGCTCCATTTGCCGCCATAGTTGCTACCCGACATAAAGCGGGATCCCCTTGTAATGCTATTATTTGCGCCAATTTCCCGTCTGGCATTAATTTCAAATTAAATTTACATGTTTTATTTTTGTAAAGCGCAGGATCACGGAAATTATTTTGAATCGCATTCGCTATCTGCGCAATATATTTATCTCTTTCTAGATCGGAGCTCACTGCTTTTTGACTGGCGTTCATCGTATGATTGTCAGTAGTAGACTTAGTTACTGTCGGTTTTGAGCTCAAAATATCATCAAGGGCATTATTAGCTTTAAGATTAATTGCATCAGCCTCTTGTTTTGCTTTAGCCCGCTGTTCTGCTTCTGTTTTAGCTTTCTGTTCTGCTTCCTGTTTAGCTCTTTGTTCAGCTAATAAGCGTGCTTTTTTTTCTGCCTCTTCTTTAGCTAACTGCGCTGCAAGGGCCTGAGCTTGTTTTTCGGCTTCAGCCTGTGCTTTTTGTGCTGCAAGCACTTGTGCTTGCTTTTCATTTTCTGCTTTAGCTAATTGAGCAGCCAGTGCTTGTGCGCGTTTTTCGGTTTCCTTTCTTATTTGTTCCTCTTGTTGTGCCTTTAATTTTTGTCGCTGAAGATCTAACATACGACGTTGATTTTCTGCTTGTCTTTCATTAAGTTCCTTTTGCTGACGTGCTGCTAAAATTTTATTGTTTTTTTCAGCTTGCTTGATTTGAGCGGTTTGTTGCGCAATACGTTGATATTGTTGTTTTACCTCAGCAGGATCAACCATAAAGGCACCTATAGCTTCTCCATTGCTATGCTTATTAAATAAGCTCTCTGCACTTGACCAGGCTAAAAAAACGACCAAAAATATATGTAAAGCTACTGAGATAAAAATTGCCTGATTTAATTTAATATCAGACTTTTTTTCATTTTTCACGTATGCATTTCCAGAGTTTAATAACTAATAAACAATATTAAGATAGTGGCTGTACCATTAAGCCAACAGAATTAACTCCAGCAGTCTTAAGCATATTTAATGCCTTTATCACTTCATCATAAGGAACATCTTTCGCTCCACCTATCAAAAAAATTGTTTTAGGATTTTGTGCTAGCAATTCTTTAGCTTCTGCTATCACATCTTCTGTTGTCATTTGATTTTTGCGTTCATTTTTGATCAGCATTGCATATTGATTAATTCCGGCGACTTCTAATATAACTGGTGGCCTTTCTTCTGAAGGTGTGACTGTTTTAGCATCAGTGGTTTGAGGCAAATCAACTTCAACACTTTGATTTATAATCGGTGCAACAGCCATAAAGGTAAGCAACAAAACCAATAAGACATCTAATAATGGTACAATATTAATTTCAGATTTAATTGCCCTATTATTGCGCTTTTTTGTGTATCTCATAATCGCCTCTCTTACTGATCCTTCTTATTTGAAGAAGCAAAAGCTTGACGATATAAAATTGCAATAAACTCTTCCATAAAATTATCGTAATTTTGCTCTAATTTCGATACTTTAACAGTCAAACGGCTATAAGCTATAACAGCCGGAATTGCTGCAAATAAGCCGATTGCCGTAGCAATTAGGGCTTCAGCTATCCCTGGTGCAACAGTTTGTAATGTTACTTGTTTTTCACCTTGTAATGCCATGAAAGCGTTCATAATTCCCCAGACCGTACCAAACAAACCGATATAGGGACTCACTGAACCAATAATACCTAATACAGGGATCTGATTTTCTGCATTTTCAATTTCACGATTAAACGAAATGCGCATGGCGCGGCTTGCACCTTCAATTACAGTATCAGGCTGATGATTCCCTTGTTTATATAGCCGAGTAAATTCCTTAAATCCTGAATGAAAGATTTGTTCAGCACCAGTTAAATTATCCCGGCGTGCATTACTTTCTTGGTAAAGCTGAGACAAATCTATACCTGACCAAAATTTATCTTCAAATCGTTCTGCCAGTACTTTAGCATTATTTAATAAACGAGAACGCTGAATAATGATACTCCAAGACATTATAGAAAAAATAATTAATATAATCATGATCAGTTTTACAACCAGACTAGCATGCATAAACAGACTATATAAATTCATATCATAAACTCCGATATAATAGACTTAGGAAGCGGAATTGGCTTCGCTTTATAAGGATCAATACAAGCTATCAACACATCTGCCGTACTTAGGAGTTTACCATGTTGGTTAAGAATGCGTTGAGCAAACGTAAGAGATACATTTCGTACTTGAACAATTTTAGTTTGCACATCCAGTAAATCATCTAAACGAGCTGGAGCTAAATATTCTATGCTCATACGACGAACTGCAAATGCAATATGCTCGCTCAGCAATTGTACTTGATCATAATTATAATTACGCAACATCTCTGTGCGCGCTCTTTCATAAAAGGCAGCATAACGTGCATGATAAGCAACGCCTCCTGCATCAGTATCTTCAAAATAGACGCGAACGGGCCAATGAAATAATTTGCTTTTCACGTTATCGATTCTCACTATTAATCAATAAATTTAAAAATAAAAATACTATACGCAACCCTAAGCTTGATTGGAATGAAAATTAACAAATGAGAATAAAAATAATTATAAAATAATCATTCAGTGCCTAATATACCTTATTTTGAATTGGATCACCTAATATGGTTGTCACACCACATTAATTAAACTACCAGAAAATTATTTTCAATTCTGTTCAAGCGTAGATTGATATTTATGGTATAGATCTAAAAAATTAAATGATATTTAAAGATTTATATAAACCTATTCTATAAACTAATAGCTTATTTTTCTTATAGTTTATCATAAAAAACAGAGCCAGTATTCTGGCTCTGTTTTTGGTTAGTTATAACTAAATCTATTAATAATTACAATAAATAATTAATGATCCTCTAGTGATTGTTGTGTATCGTTACTTTGTTTCGCATCTAACCACATGGCAGTAACAATACCGCAGCCACACGCTAATAAAGTGGATAAGACCCATACTATATACCACATATTTCAAATCCTTAAAATTTCATTAGTAAAGCGTGTGTTGATTATCTTCAATATGTTGTGTATCAACTCGCCCAAACATTTTTACATAACTCCATATAGTATATAGTAATACTATAGGGACAAATATTAATACAATAATCGTCATTACATGTAAGGTTAAATGACTCGATGTTGCATCCCACATCGTCAAACTAACATTTGGATTGATGCTAGATGGCATAACGAACGGGAACATTGTAATACCTGCGGTTAAAATAACACAGGTAATAGTCAATGCAGAAAATAAAAAAGCAGCGGCATTTTTATCTGTGCGAGAACACAAAATCGTTAATATTGGTAATAGAGTTGCAAGTACTGGTAATGTCCAAAGCGCCGGATAATTTTGAAAATTGATTAACCATGCGCCACTTTTGATCTCAACTGTTTTCTTCAGTGGATTTGAAACCGCTAAATGATCGATAGTTGATGTTAACAAATAACCATCAATGCCATAAATTAACCACACGCCACCCAAAATAAAGGCAAGCATCATAATTAACGTCGAGACTTGTGCAATATTGCGTGCGCGAAAACGTAATTCACCAACTGTCTTCATTTGTAGCCAACAGGCGCCATGGGTTAACAGCATAGTAAAACTAATAAGCCCTGCGAGTAAAGCAAAGGGATTTAATAGTTGGAAAAAATTACCGGAATAAGTTACACGTTGATCGATATCAATAGTCAATGGGACACCTTGTAAAAGGTTACCAAACGCAATACCTAGTACTAGTGCTGGAACAAAACTACCAATAAAGATCCCCCAATCCCACAAACTACGCCATCTTCTATCTTCAATTTTTGAGCGAAAATCAAAACCAATTGGACGGAAAAATAATGCTGCTAAGACGAGCACCATTGCAATATAGAAGCCAGAAAATGCCGCAGCATAAACCATTGGCCATGCTGCAAATAAAGCACCTCCTGCCGTAACTAGCCAAACTTGGTTGCCATCCCAGTGTGGCGCTATTGAATTGATCATCACTCGGCGTTCATTATCACTTTTACCTGCGAAAGGTACTAATATACCCACACCCATATCAAAACCATCGGTTACAGCAAAACCAATTAGTAATATTCCAATCAGTATCCACCAAACAAAACGTAATAATTCGTAATCAAACATGTATGGACTCCTGTTTATCAAGCTTCGTGCATTGTTGTGGCAGTCTGTTCAAAATGGTAACGACCTGTTCTTAAACTGCTTGGTCCTAAACGCGCATATTTATACATAAGGAACATTTCAGCGATTAAAAATAGCGTATACAATCCACAAATTAAGCCAAGTGTAAACAGAATTTCACTGGCAGACAATGTAGACACACCTTCTCCCGTTGGGAGAATATCCTGAATAGCCCAAGGCTGACGACCATATTCCGCCATAAACCAACCTGCTTCACAGGCAATCCAAGGCAGCGGTATAGCAAATAAAGAAATACGATGTAACCAACGTTTTTCACCTATTTGATTACGTATAACAACCCAGAAAGATAAACAAATCACAGCAAGTAACAAGAATCCAATACCAAACATAATTCGAGATGAAAAATAAAGCGGTGCTACTTGAGGAATACTATCTTTAGCGGCTTGTTGAATCTGTTCTTCAGAGGCATGAACAACATCTTTAGTATATCGCTTTAATAATAATGCGTAGCCTAAATCTTTTTTATGCTGTTCAAATTTTTGACGAACATCTGCACTTGTATCACCTGCCCGAATTTCGTCAAGTGCAATGACAGCATTTAACCCATTACGTATACGATTTTCATTTTTACTACGTAAATCTTTTAAGCCGAGAACTGGCGTATTAAATGAACGCGTTGCTATGATTCCCATAAGATAAGGGATAGTGATTTCATAGTCGTTACTCATTTTTTGTTGATTCGGAATGCCAAATAATACAAAAGGTGCAGGTGCTGGATGAGTATCCCATTCTGCTTCAATCGCGGCCAACTTAACCGGTTGAACTTTATGTAATACGCCACCAGATTCATCGCCCGTGATGAGAACACATAGTGTAACAATAGTACCGAAACTGGACGCTATAGCAAAAGAGCGTTTAGCAAATGCAACATCACGATTTTTTAGCAAGAAATAGGAACTAATTCCCGTAATAAACATTGCGCCCGTAATATAACCAGCTGAGACCGTATGGAAAAACTTTATTTGTGCTACAGGACTAGTAATAAGCTCAACAAAGCTCGTCATTTCCATACGCATGGTTTCATAATTAAATTCAGAAGCAATAGGATATTGCATCCAGCCATTTGCGACCAAAATCCATAAAGCAGAAAGATTTGAACCTAAAGCTACCAGCCAAGTTACGGCTAAATGTTGTTTTTTAGAAAGTCTATCCCATCCAAAAAAGAATAAACCAATAAATGTAGATTCCAGGAAGAAGGCCATTAAACCTTCTATAGCTAAAGGCGCACCAAAAATATCGCCTACATAATGAGAATAATATGACCAGTTAGTCCCAAACTGAAACTCCATGGTTAGTCCAGTTGCCACACCTAACGCAAAATTGATACCAAAGAGTTTTCCCCAAAATTTGGTCATATCTTTATAGATTTGCTTACCTGTCAAGACATACACAGTTTCCATTGTCGCCAACAAGAACGTCATACCTAATGTAAGCGGCACAAAAAGGTAGTGGTACATGGCTGTTAAGGCGAACTGTAACCGTGATAATTCAACAATATCAAACATCTTAACCCCTTGCTAAAATAGGATGATACCAGGCAATACAATTATTAATGGTAAAATATCGCTGGCACCCTAACCTACCAATAGAATGTTTTAAATAATAATCAATAATAAAATATCTTTTAAGATAATTTTACGTACTCTTTTAAAGCTGCTTTTCTAAAGTAATTTAGTAATTATAATATATACTGAATTAGTAACTGATAATTATAACAATGAATAAAAGAATATGTTGCTTTATAAGTTAACATTTATAAACAATAATAATAAGTTATTCTTTCGATAAATTAACATTTGTGAAATGAAGAAAACCAAATAAAGTAATAAGCAATTAATTATTCTATTGAAATTAATATAAGTCAAATATAATAAACGCTAATAATAAGGTAGAATATTAACTTTTAAAGTAGCGCGCTTTTATAGCATTTAGAAAACATTTCTAAAATATTGCTTATTTGCAAAATATTTATTATAAAAGATGGAAAAATAAATCATAATGATTAATAGCTGATAAGAGAGTCAATATTCTAAATTAAATAATTATGTTAATTTTAATAGTATAAGTATAAGAGAGAAATAAGGGAATAACTAAAATAAATTTATTAAATTTTGGTTATTGAATAAATAAATATTACCTATCAAACATAATAATCAGCTAATAATGCATTGATTTTCTTTATATTCAATTAAATTACCACTGTATAATTACACAATTTCCTTTTTCATTTATTCCAAACGTCAATTTGTTATTTTGGTGCTTATATTAGCATAATAACTCAATATGCGTATAATTTAGTGCGCTAGATAATCGAGATTATTATGCTAATAATCTATAGAGAAATAGCCTGTCTTTTATCATGTTATTGTCCGCATAATACCTTTAATAAAGGTATTATGCGTTGTTTATTTAATCAACAAATGATGTTATAACAGCCACCTAATAATTAGAAATATTAATTTTTTCTTTCGAGGGCATGTGTTACTGCTGCACCAATATCATCAAGACTTCTAACTGTATAGACACCTGCATCTTCTAATGCTTTGTATTTAGCATCAGCAGTGCCTCGCCCACCATCAATAATTGCACCGGCATGTCCCATGCGTTTACCTTTCGGTGCAGTAACACCGGCAATATAACTAATGACAGGTTTAGTGAGATTATTTTTAATATAATCCGCAGCTAATTCCTCTGCTGTCCCGCCGATCTCACCAATCATTACAATCGCTTCTGTTTGTGGGTCTTGTTCAAACAGTGATAAAATATTAATGAAATTTGAACCTGAAATTGGATCACCCCCGATACCAACACAGGTCGATTGACCAAGACCAACATCAGTTGTTTGTTTTACAGCCTCATAAGTTAATGTGCCAGAACGAGAAACAATACCAACTTTCCCTGGTTTATGAATATGCCCAGGCATAATACCAATTTTACATTCTCCTGGCGTAATAATACCGGGACAATTTGGGCCAATCATAATTACACCAAGTTGATCTAATTTCATTTTCACGGTCATCATATCTAGTACCGGAATACCTTCCGTAATGCATACAATAAGTTTAATTCCGGCCTCTGCCGCTTCTAATATTGAATCTTTGCAAAATGCAGCAGGAACATAAATAACAGAGGCCGTAGCCCCTGTTACATTAACGGCTTCTTTTACTGTATTAAACACAGGCAAACCAAGATGATAACTGCCACCTTTACCCGGTGTCACACCAGCAACTAATTGCGTGCCGTAAGCTAAAGTTTGCTCAGAATGAAATGTTGCCTGCGCACCTGTAATACCTTGACAAATAACTTGAGTATTTTTATCAACCAAAATGCTCATGTCTTTCCTCCTGCTGCAGCTACTGCTCGCTGAGCACCTTCAGTCAATGACTTTGCAGCAATAATATTTAAGTCACTTTTTGCAAGTATTGCTGTCGCTAACTTGGCATTGTTACCTTCCAAACGAACAATGACCGGAATAGTTAATGCCATCTCACTTACTGCACTAACAATCCCTTCAGCAATGAGATCACATCTGACTATGCCACCAAAAATATTAACAAAAATAGCTTTTACTTTTTTATCAGAAAGAATGATCTTAAATGCTTCACTGACCCGTTCTTTTGTTGCATTTCCGCCAACATCAAGAAAATTAGCCGGTGATCCACCATGTAATTTAACAATATCCATGGTACCCATAGCCAGACCCGCACCATTGACTAAACACCCAATATTACCGTCAAGTGATACATAGCTAAGACCAATTTGAGCTGCATGCGCTTCCTGTTGATCTTCTTGTGTAATGTCATACATGGCGTGCAAGTCTTTTTGCCGAAATAGTGCGTTATTATCAATACTTAACTTAGCGTCAAGACAAAGCAAATCACCTGTAGTCGTTACTGCAAGTGGGTTAATTTCTACCAACGATAAATCTTTATCAAGAAATAATTTAGCTAACCCCATAAAAATCGTAATAAATTGCGTAATTTGCTTACCTTGTAATCCAAGTTGGTAAGCTAGCTGGCGCCCTTGAAATAGCTGTGGCCCAGTTAATGGATCTAGAATTGTTTTAAATATTAATCCAGGTGTTTTTTGAGCAACTTTTTCAATATCAACACCACCTTGGGTTGAGGCAATAAAAACAATACGCTGCGTACAGCGATCTAAAGTTGCACCAAAATAGAGCTCTTTATCAATAGGAGTAACGTTTTCAATTAATATCTTATTTACTGGTTGACCATTAGCATTTGTTTGTAAAGTAACCAACCGTTTACCCAGCCATTGAATAGAAAAATCACGTGCTTCATGTTTATTATTAATTAACTTAACACCACCTGCATTTCCTCGACCTCCCGCATGCACTTGGCATTTGATAATCCAAGGTGGAGACATCAGTTTATCTATACTTTCCTCGACATCCGTCGTGGATGAGCAAACCACGCCACTTGGTACGGGTAAACCATACTGAGCAAAAAGCTGCTTTGCCTGGTACTCATGTAAATTCATGTTTTTGACCCATAATTATGCTAAATGTGAATAAGTTATTGTCTACTATTATCTAGCACTACCAATAATTAGTTTCCATATCAAAAATAATCTGAACTTATTAACTGTATTATTGATAGTTAATATATTTATTACAGCAGTTGTGTTTATTCTTTTTTTTATTATTAGTCAATCCTTAATCTTGATTTAATATATGCTACGTAATTATTGTGCTACTGTAATAAGATGTTTTGAAGCAAATATTGCAGCAGGCGTAATAATTGCTTCATTCGTAAGCGTGATATTACCATAACGCTTGCTTATTTCTTTTTGAATATGCGGTGAAGATAAATCCATATCACGTAGTTTTTCTAATTCACCTAAAGAAATAGCTAACGCACCATAGTATATTTTCCATACTAATTCAGAACAATAAATTTGCTTATCTGACCAGTCAAACATAACATCATATGATTTTCCTTCATACTTTTTGGCTTCTTTTTTTAATAATTTGATATTCTCTCGAGTCAATTTTGAATTATCTTTCAAACGTTTAACCACATACCACTGATTTTTTCCTCTAGCAATCCAATGCGTTAATTTCGTATACCGTACCGTATTAGCCGCTTCATAAACATAAGGCATGTTATTCACATAAAAAATAATACCAATATGTGTGTAAGGTGATTTGGTTACTAATTTCATTACGTTAGAATGCACTAAATTTGATTCTTGGAAGATGATATCTCCATCTTGAGGTATATAGGTATTGTCAGCTACAACTTGTTGAGTAAACAGAATTAAAATAAAAAATAATAAACAACGTTTAAATACGCGTTGCAAACTATCCAATTGATTACCTGAATCAGATTTCATGTTTAATCCTTATAGTAAATTGACATCTCATCGTGCAACCGATCTGATGCCAATTTTTATTATTTTATAATTTATAAACAGAACAAATAATCTAAGCATTTATTTATTAAAGGAACCATATCACTATATTACTATCAGTAATCATCATGTGGTCATTCTTTATAAATTATTCCAATGTTATCAACAGGAATGTGTAACTGTGAATAATCGGGATTAAATATCCAATAATAATCGTGTCGGATCTTCTAATATTTCTTTAATTGTTAACAAAAATCCAACAGATTCTTTACCATCAATGATGCGATGATCATAAGATAAAGCAACATACATCATTGGTAAAATGATCACTTGTCCGTCTAAAGCAACCGGTCTATCTTGAATAATATGCATTCCTAAAATCGCACTTTGCGGAGGGTTGATAATAGGTGTTGACATTAATGAACCAAAAACACCACCATTAGTAATAGTAAAGTTTCCTCCTGTTAACTCCTTAACAGATAATTTACCGTCTCGACCTTTTGTTGCAAGTTCTTTAATCCCTTTTTCTATTTCTGCCATGCTTAAACTATCAACATCGCGCAAAACAGGGGTAACTAATCCACGCGGAGTAGACACTGCAATGCTAATATCAAAGTAGTTATGATAAATGAGATCATCACCATCAATCGAGGCATTTATTTCAGGATAACGTTTTAATGCTTCAAGTGCAGCTTTAACATAAAATGACATAAAACCTAACCGTATTCCGTGGCGCTTTTCAAATATTTCGCCGTAACGTTTACGTAATGCCATAATGGGTTGCATATTTATTTCATTAAATGTTGTCAACATGGCCGTTGTGTTTTTGGCCTCCAATAACCGTTCCGCAATGCGTTTGCGTAACCGTGTCATTGGTACACGCTTTTCATTACGATAAGGATGACGCACCCATGTTTCTACTTTCGTTGCCGTAACAGGGCTAAATTCAGTGTGTTCCTGATGATTTTTTATTTTTCCTGTTTCAGTTGAAGTCGTAGAATGCGAAATCGAAAGATAACGTTCTACATCAGCTCGACTAAAACGTCCCGTATGATTAACCGTCATTAACTGCTCAATACTTAAATCATACTTATTCATTAGCCGACGCACTGAAGGGCTTATAGCATCCTTAAACGTTGTCACCGTTGCCATATTTATTTCTGAAACAATATCAGCGGGATTTTGCTGATGATCAGTCTTTTTTATTGTTACATCTAGAGTAGGTTTCCCTGACATATCTGCGGGACGCAAATGACCTAATATTTGGCGTGAAACAACGGTTGCTCCTTCATTTTGTGCTATTGATTCCAGAACACCTGGTTCTATGGCAGGTACTTCGAGTACAACTTTGTCTGTTTCAATTTCGACAAGAATTTCATCGCGTTCAACGATATCACCCGGCTTCTTATGCCAAGTAGCAACTGTTGCATCTGCAACAGATTCAGGTAACTCTGGAACAAGAATATCTATACCACTCATTATCTATCCTTATTTATCAATATACAGTGCGTCATTAATCAAATCTTGTTGCTGTTTTTGATGAACAGACAAGTAGCCTACGGCTGGTGAAGCAGATGCAGGCCTTCCAGCATAACGTAATACTGCCTTATCCGGGATTACTTCACGAAAATTATGCTGACTACAATACCATGCACCTTGATTCAAGGGTTCTTCCTGACACCAAACAAAATCACGTACATGATGATAGGGTTTTAATAGTTCCAGCATTACTTGATGAGGAAATGGATAGAGTTGTTCAATACGAATAATAGCAACATTTGTTTGTTTATTTTTACGACGTTGTTCAAGAAGATCATAATAAATCTTACCCGAACATAAAATAATCCGTTTTACTTGTTTAGTCGCTAATTTATCAATTTCACCAATAGCTAACTGAAATGTGCCATTAGCAAGTTCATCTAATGTGGAAACCGCTAAAGGATGACGTAATAACGATTTAGGTGACATAACAATTAATGGACGACGGATCCCCCGCAAAGCTTGCCGACGCATCATATGATATACTTGAGCAGGTGTTGACGGTATACAAACTTGAATATTTTGTTCAGCGCAAAGCTGTAAATAGCGTTCTAATCTTGCAGAAGAATGCTCTGGTCCTTGACCTTCGTAGCCGTGTGGTAATAGCATAACTAAACCACACATTCTGCCCCATTTTTGCTCACCAGAGCTGATGAATTGATCAATAACAACTTGTGCCCCATTAGCAAAATCGCCAAATTGAGCTTCCCAAATAGTTAATGTCCTAGGAGCAGCTGTTGCATAACCATATTCAAAAGCTAGTACGGCCGCTTCCGATAATACTGAATCCCATACTTGGAAATGTCCTTGTCCAGTACGGACATGTTCAAGAGGAATATAGGATGAACCATCTTTTTGATTATGAACAACAGCGTGGCGATGGAAAAACGTCCCTCGACCAGAATCTTCACCTGAAATTCTGATAGGAATTCCTTGATCAACTAATGTCGCATAAGCTAACATTTCAGCCCCCCCCCAATCAAATGATTTCTCACCAAGGGCCATTAAAGTACGATCTTGATATATTTTTGCGACCCGAGGATGAATAACTACACTATCGGGTACCTGGCTAATTGTAGCTGCCAACTCTTTTAACCGTTGGCGATCAAATTGGTGTGCATATTCATCATCCCATGAATTACGCAAATAAGATGACCAAGCAACGGGCTTCGTTTCAACTTTACGCCATTCACTTACAACACAATTCCCTTGTTCTAATGCATCACGATATACATTTAACATTTCGGTAGCATCTTCTGTTGTTATTACCTGCTGTTCAATAAGTTGATCAGCATAGATTTTACGGGGTGTTGGATGTTTACGTATTTTCTGGTACATCATGGGTTGTGTTGCACTCGGTTCATCCGCTTCATTGTGCCCATGACGGCGGTAACAATAAAGATCAATAACAACATCTCTTTTAAATGTATTACGAAAATCAATAGCTAATCGAGTAACAAAGGCAATTGCTTCTGGATTATCACCATTAACATGAAAAATCGGTGCCTGGATCATTTTAGCAATGTCGGTGCAATATTCAGAAGAACGACAATCTTGAGGAAAGGATGTGGTGAAGCCAATCTGATTATTGATAACAATACGTACAGTGCCACCAACTTCATAAGCACGTGCTTGAGACATATTTAATGTCTCTTGAACTATACCTTGGCCGATAACGGCCGCATCACCGTGAATAGTTACGGGTAATATGCGATTATTTTCCGAAATATTATTACGATCGCGTCGAGCTCTTACAGAGCCCATGACTACTGGACTTACAATTTCTAAATGTGAGGGATTAAATGTTAATGTTAAATGAATTTGTTTATCATTTGTTTGAAAATCTGAAGAAAAACCTTGATGATATTTAACATCACCTGTACCTAAATGTTCTTTATGTTTGCCTGCAAATTCATCAAATAAGTCGTTTGGCCGTTTTCCCATTACATTGACCAACACGTTCAATCGTCCACGATGGGCCATGCCTAACACAACTTCTTGTCCGCCATTCCGTGCCGTATGACGGATTATTTCTTTAAGCATTGGAATTAAACCATCTCCCCCTTCCAACGAAAAACGTTTTGCTCCTGGATAACGTGCACCTAGATATCGTTCGAGACCTTCAGCAGCAGTGAGATCCTGTAAAAACCGTAATTTTTCTTCTCTACTAAATGTCGGTAAACCAATCACGGCTTCCATCCGTTGTTGGATCCAATTTTTTTCCTCAGTACTTGTTATATACATGTACTCGACCCCAATGGGCCCACAATAATTTTTTCTTAATGCCTGGTATAGATCGCCCAATTTCATATTTTCTTGACCAAAAGCATAAGAGCCTAAATTAAATACTTGCTCATAATCTGCTTCAGATAAATGATGAAATGAAAGTTCTAAATCAGGAATGGGTGCCTTATAGCGTAATTTTATTGGATCAAGATTAGCATTTTGATGACCACGAAAACGAAATGCATTAATGAGTTGTAAAACTCTCAGTTGTTTGCTATTAACTTCGGGATCACTCACATTTGGAGAATAACGATGTGTCTCTTTAGCTAATCGACGAAAATAATCACGTGTTATTGAGTGAAGTTGCTCTGGATTGAGTTCATTAATTGAAATCTGCTGAAAAATTTTTCGCCAACTATCATCTACTGATTCTGGATCAATTAAAAAATCTTCATAAAGTTGCTCTATATAGGATTGATTTGAACCCGCCATAAAAGAAGAATTAAGTAATTCTTGCATTGAATCTTTTTGCATCAGCCCCCCTAGTTCCTTGATTGATTATTATTTTAGCCGTGCATTTTGATATGATTTATTGTAATACGTTGTGTTTTATTCTTCGGTTATACTATAACAAATACCATTTATTTTATAAATTATGATAATGTCAATAATGATAAGATAAACAATGAAATTTTTATCTACACAGTAAGATGCTCGCTCAATTAGCAAAATGTAATTATTTAATATCTATAATATTCCGTTTAATATTTCTTTAATAAAGATACTTTATACTGGATTATCTATGTCTATAAACTGGACATCAAATGCATGATTTTTAGCTAGCCACTCGCCTAATGCTTTTATTCCATAACGTTCTGTTGCATGATGTCCCGCGGCATAAAAATGAATATTCATTTCGCGAGCGATATGTACTGTTCTTTCAGAAACCTCACCAGTTATAAACGCATCTGCACCAAAAGCTATCGCTTGCTCAATAAAATCTTGGGCGCCACCTGTAGACCATGCAATTCTTTTAATTATAGGGGGATGAGCAGAACAACAGTGTAATACCTGCCGTGATAATAAATGTTCAAGTTGCTGTTTTACCTCTAATCCCGTTTTTTGTTGTTTATACTCACCAAAAGCAATATAAGGATTACCTATATCATGACTAACTTCAGGTAAACAAGTAATACCTAATAATGTACCTAATTGGATATTATTACCAAGTTCACTATGGGCATCTAAAGGTAAATGATAAGCATAAAGGTTAATATCATTGGCAAGTAATGTTTTCAGACGATATCGTTTCATATTGCAAATAACGACAGGTTCATTTTTCCAAAAATAACCATGGTGAACAATGATTGCATCTGCATTGACATCCACAGCTTTGTCTAATAGTGCCTGACATGCGGTGACACCAGTAATAATTTTTTGTACTAATGGTCGGCCTTCAACTTGAAGGCCATTTGGAGCGTAATCCTGAAACGCAGCACTGTTCAATTGTTGATTGATTAGTTTTTCTAGTTGATAATTATTCATATGATATGCCAAAGTATCCGTATCACCATAATATTTGTATAAAGTACATTTACGCGAATACGCGAATTATTTTATCTTGTATTGTTTGACTAATTATACATAATGGCGTATTACCTTACTGAATATAATCATAATAATCTTATTATTATAAATGAATTGTATTATTAAATGATTATGCCTTAACCTAATCTTATCGATCCATCTAAGAATGGCTGTCTACTATCTAATATACAAATTACATGCTAATTTATTTTATAGGTTATTATTTCTTCACTTAAATGTTATTTAATAAAAGTACTATCTGCCTGAATCTTGTCATAGCGATTAACTTATATGGCAATATATTCTGGCAGATAACATACTTTATTATTATATTATTGAAGTTGATTTAATTGAATTTTGAACGATTCTGACATTGAATCTAATAACGCATAGCGACAACGATAATTCATTCGTTTTTTACTTGGTATCTCACTGAGAGATTTACGTGCAATTAAGTTAGGCAATATAAATATCCCTTGTGAATTCATTATACCATTTACCGTAAGCCAAAAATTATTGTAATCAGAATGCATATGTTTCATACGCTTTGTATAACGCCAATTATTATATATATGTTTTTCATTGCTAATAGCTGCTATTTGTTCTATGGCAAAAAAATTAGCCACTATTAAAGCAGCTTCTACGACTAACCGTTTAGGAAAAATACCATAACATGCTTTGGTAGCTTGTTGTATTAAATTGCGCGCATCTGCACTATTACTGCCTTGGAGACCACCGATGAAAAGTGTCGATTTACCTTGGTATTCAACAATAGAAAATGTTAAAGTTGCTAAATCATTATTAGCCTCATCAGTAATATATATACTTAATTCTCCTTCTCTTGCATATTTATTGATGGACTGAATATAAATTCTAAATAACTTTTCATGTTTACCTGACAATTCAGCTAGTAAATAAGGCTTCTCGCTGTAAAATGCGTATGTAAATTTGGCATTATGTGATGTAAAAAAATTATAATGATAAATTAATGCATTTAAACACGCTTTATTATTCATTGATGAAGATAAATAAGGCCGTTGTAGTTTACAAGGCAAATTGGTTTGCCTTGCCAGATAATATCCAAGGAGTGGATAATTAACTAATTGTTTAAGCCAATGAAGTGTATTTGGATATAAAAAAATAGACCTCAAGGCAAACTTATAGCGATAACTCCTTTTCTCCCAAAGAGAATCAAGCCTTAGTCGACCTGTACAAAGCCCTTTAAATAAATCGCGACGTTTATTTAACTTTTCAGTATTCAGGATATTATTCATAATGTTATTCTAAATTTATTCAACTACTTAATTAGCATAAATTAATCTAATTATCAAAGTGATAACGTTTATGCTACAACAACAAATTGGGTATAATTCAACCAAATTTAAATGTATAGTACCTAATCTCGACTTAATTTGATTGTCTAATTATTAAAATTCATGGCTTAAATAGGCAAAATCCGTTCCAAACACGCATAATTATTAGGAATTTAAAGTGTAACGAATTAATAATGAAAAATGATAATAGTAATCATTATCGGTTAAACCTATTTATTTAGACTGTAATACATTAGGTAAATGTTACTACTTATGGCTAAATAGTCTGTTTATATTGCTCTTGTTTATCGAATCAGCAAACAAAATAGTATGCTATAAGAGATATAATGAGATAACATTAGTAGAAAATAGCTAATCTCATAAAATAGAATAGTATAAGTAACAAAGACTAATTTGTAGTAATCATCAAAATGTATTATTTAAACAGGTTATAATAGTATGAGTTTATGTCTATCTATGATGACGTTCCTGACAAAGCGTCATATTGAATATCGAGAAGAGAACAAGTGTTCGAGCAAAAACGATCAATTTTAATTGTTTTATTATACATTAAAAATGTATGTCCTTAACTAGTATAAATAAAACATGATTTAGTATTATTTTATTTCAAAGAGTAACAGCATTTTTAAATATATTATAATAGTAACATATATAGAATAATAACACTTCTATATATGATATTTTCCCATAAATAAACTTATATCTATTTTATTTAATAAAAAATAAAAATTTTATTTTAATTATTTACATAATAACATTAAATAATATGATAAATTATTATTATCTAACATTTATTATTTTAGAATAACATATCTTATTCTAATGATTAAGCCAATAGTGTTCTATACCAGGTATAGCACTATAAATAGGAATTACACCTAATAAATAAACAATAGATGGTTGATTAAGATAAAGTAATGATTCACTGCCACAGCAAAATTCACGAATTTCTATATTAGAAAAATGAGTGGTAAATTGTTTCATTAACGACGCTATCTCGTGGGAATGCTGATCCACTACCTTATTCAATAATAACCTACCCTGTAAAGGATAACGACATAATAAAGGTAGCTGATGATGTTTAATAAGGTAATAATGATCAGGTTGATTATGCTTTAATTCTTTTAATTGCAATAGGCTTTGTCTTGTAAAATAAAGTCGACTAATTGTTTTCATTTTTTTTATGTTCCGTTTTTTCATAAGAGGCTTCAGGTTCATTCATTATCATTTTTTCAGGAAGTATACGTTTAGCAATAACATCTTCCATACCAGCTAAAGCACTTTTAAGTGCATTTAAAAAAATATTTTGATAAACCGAATGAAGGGATAACTGATCATTTTTCATTATTAATTCCATTAATATAAATAGATAATATATTTAATTTACTTAAAAAGACAAACTAATAAAAATTTAGTTTAATTTATATTAATATAATCACAATTTTTATTGAAATAATATGTAACTTAACTTTAATAACATATATAACTAATATATTACTTAGTAATAAATTAGTTGTAATTAATAATAGAATTAATTAACTATAATAAAAATTATTTATTTTGCTATATTTCGCTGTTTAAATAAGAACAAATAAATTATTATGTTAGTATAATTGATAAATTAATTAATTATAAAAATAAACACTATTTAATAACAGTGATTTTATATTATCAATTGTTTTGGTTAACACAAATTATTATTTGTCGATTATAGACTATTATAAATAGCATATTGCTTATTGAATGATAAAATAATATGACACTTACATTATTAATAACCAAACAATACTTTCATTTTTTACTGAAATAGTTTATTGTTATCCATTACTAATAATATAAATAATTCATAAAGGTAAATATGGCTTCCTGGCTGATTTATGCCCTATTATCTGCTGTTTTTGCAGCATTAGTTGCTATTTTTGGTAAAGTTGGTTTACAAAATATTGATGCAAATACGGCGACAACGATTCGAGCCATTGTAATGGCACTCTTTTTAATAGGCGTTATTGCATTTCAAGGTAAATTAACTTATATCAGTGATGTAATAACCAATAAAAAAGCATTGATGTTTATTTTATTAAGTGGAATTTCGGGTGCTTTATCCTGGTTGTTTTATTTTATTGCGATTCAACATGGTAAAGTGTCTCAGGTTGCTCCCATAGATAAATTAAGTGTTGTATTTGCCGTCATTTTGGCTATGCTGTTGTTGAGTGAAAAGATATCCTTTCTTGCTTTACTTGGCATTATGATGATTTCTGTAGGCACACTGCTCGTTGCACTCAACTAACAAAGTACCTACAAAACAATACGACAAATCTTAGTGAGTATTTAAAACACTATTGACTATATCTACAGCTTCATTTTCTATCTGTTCACGATGCGTAGTACTAAGTAAACTTTCGCAATAAATTTTATAGGCATTTTCAGTACCTGATGGACGTGCTGCAAACCATCCATGTTCTGTCACAACTTTTAATCCCCCAATAGGTGCTTTATTCCCTGGTGCATCAGTTAAGCGTGATATAATTTTTTCTCCCGCTAACTTATCAGCCTTAACCTGTTTAGCGGATAAGTTAGCTAATACAGTTTTCTGTTGTGCATTTGCGGGTGCTTGAATACGGTTATAACTTGATACACCAAAACGTTTAGTTAACAATTGATAATATTCATAGGGTGTTTTTCCTGTCTTAGCTGTAATTTCAGCTGCGAGTAAACATAAGATCATTCCATCTTTATCTGTTGTCCACGCGTTACCATTAAATCGAAGAAATGATGCACCTGCACTTTCTTCACCACCAAAACCAAGTGAACCATCATATAGGCCATCAACAAACCATTTAAACCCCACAGGGACTTCATATAATTTACGACCTAAACTATTAGCGACTTTATCAATAATAGCACTAGAGACCAACGTTTTACCTATCGCAATATTTGTCCTCCACTCAGGGCGATGGCGGAATAAATAATCAATAGCAACAGCTAAATAACTGTTTGGCTCCATTAATCCCTCTGGTGTAATAATTCCATGGCGGTCATAATCAGGATCATTAGCAAAAGCTAAATCAAACTTATTACGTAATGCTAATAACCCAGCCATGGCATAACGTGAAGAACAATCCATTCTAATTACACCATCATGATCCAAATGCATAAAACGGAATGTAGGATCAACCTCATCATTTACTAATTGAAGATCAAACTTATAGTGCTCAGCAATGCGTTGCCAATAACGAATACCTGACCCACCTAATGGATCAATGCCTAGTTTTAATCCCGATGCTTTAATACTCGCCATATCAACAATTTCAGGAAGTTGTTCAACATAAGGTTGTATGAGATCATATGTATGAACATGCTCACTTCGCATTGCATTAGTTAAACTGATACGTTGTACACCCTTTAATCCTTGGCGAATTAATGTATTAGCAACTTGTTCTATTTGTTTGGTAATTAATGTATCCGATGGTCCCCCATTAATACAATTATATTTAATCCCACCATCTTGGGGAGGATTATGTGATGGTGTTATGACAATACCATCCGCTTTTGATGTATTATCACGGTTATAACATAAAATAGCATGAGATATAGCTGGTGTGGGTGTAAAACCATTATTTTCCTGAATAATAATATCAACTTTATTTGCTATAAAAACTTCTAAAACTGATATAAATGCTGGCTCGGATAATGCGTGAGTATCTTTACCAATAAAGCATGGACCAGTTATTCCCGCTTTTTTACGATATTCAATAATAGCTTGAGCTATCGCCAAAATATGCTGCTCATTAAAACTTTGTTTTACAGAACTGCCTCGATGGCCTGAGGTTCCAAACTTAACAGCATGCTCTAAATTGTCTGGATCAGGAATTAATGAATAATATTCAGCTACCAGGCGAGGTATATTAATTAAATCCTTCTGCTGCGCTAATTGTCCAGCTCGTTGATTAATAGCCATCATAGTATCCTTTTGTTAATTAACCTCTACTCAGTTATGTTCTTAAGTAATACTTTGTCGCAAATATGCTCAATCATAGGAGGCTGGAATTTCATGCCTAGCATGATTTGTTCAATCATATATCTTTTACGCTCAGAATTCGTATTCGTAATAACCCAGTAGGGAGTACCTGTAATATGTTTTGGCTTACTTTGCTTTCCTGAACGTAATAATGTCTCCGCCTCAAACGCAAAATATTGACGTGTCCTGCCATGTAGCGTATCTGCTGCTACTTTAAATTGTTGTGGGTTATATTGATATAAGATTTGCAAAGCCATCATAAAGCGATCAATAACTTTTTTTTGCTCAGTAAAGGATACTGCGGCAAATAATGATATAATATTCTCAACACTGCTTTGCTCCGTATTGAGAACATTAGTCTGCGTATTTATCAACGGTTGAGTTATTTTTTCCGGATAAAAATTTAACATCCTACGTAATATATCAGATGCGCTTTCACCAATGTCTTGCGTTTTTCCAGCAATGTAACGATAAAGATCATCATCAATTTCAATCATTTTCATTTTGATTCTACTCTATTCTTTTATCAATCATTCTGTATGATTATACTCATATAATCGATGTTTTATAACTGATAGCTTTATTTATTAAAATTTATAGTTTTATTATGCAATTAAATTATCGTATTCATGGTGAAGGTTCACCTATTATTCTTATTCATGGTCTGTTTGGTAGCCTTGATAATTTAGGACAAATTGCAAAAGCACTGGCGCAACATTATCAAGTTATTCAATTAGACTTACGTAATCATGGCAAATCGCCTTGGAATGACACGATGACCATTGATGCAATGGCACAAGATATTATACAGTTAATGGATTACCTTAATCTAAATAACGATATTATTGTCATAGGTCATTCATTAGGCGGTAAAGTGGCAATGAAGTTAACAGCACTTGCACCACAAAAAATCATGAAGCTCATTGTTCTTGATATCGCCCCTGTCGCTTATCATCAACGACGGCATGATGCTGTTTTTGCTGCACTCAATGCTGTTGAGAAGGCACATTTGAGCCAGCGACGACAAGCAGTTACAATAATGAAAGATTATCTTGCGGATGATAATACTATTTTATTTTTACTAAAATCGTTCAATCAAGGCCACTGGTACTTCAATCTACCAGTTATTTATAAGTATTATGATGCTATTTCTACTTGGCAAGAGGTACCGGCCTGGAAAAAACCGATATTATTTATCCGTGGTAGCTTATCTGACTATATTAAACGGGATTATTGGGATATTATCTCACGTCAATTCCCTATAGCCAAAGCTCATATAATATATGGTGCAGGGCATTGGGTTCATGGTGAAAAACCTGAGCAAACATTACGAATAATACAACGTTTTTTACAAGAGACTGAATAACAACATTCATTATCAGAAATACCTATGCATTAATTCTATCCATTTACAACAGACATAACTATGGCAAAAGAACAACTTGATCGAACAACACCCGATTTATTTAGTGATGAAAAACGCCCGGGACGGCCTAAAACAAGTTTGTTGAATCGTAAAACACAACTGAAAATTAACAAACGAAATCAACTAAAACGTGATAAGCAACGCGGCCTTAAACGTATTGAGTTAAAATTACCACAAGATCATGTTGAATTATTAGATGAATTAGCCAAACAATATAGTATTAATCGAAGTGAACTTGTAATACGACTGTTAACAAAACAATTCTTATCTCAAGAAAAACCTTGATTGCTTGGTATATCAACTAGAAATAGCATAAAATGGGTCTAGACGAAAATATTAAGTTATTGTATGAATCCTCCGCAGACAAATAAACGTGGATCATGATATAGTGACAAATATAGGTATATTTTCCATTAAGCTAATTTTGCTGATAATAGAATAGGATATAATGACTTATGGCAACTGTAGGTATTTTTTTTGGTAGTGACACAGGTAATACTGAAAATATCGCTAAACAAATTCAAAAACAGCTTGGCTCCGATATCGCAAATATTCATGATATAGCGAAAAGTAAACCACAAGATATGGAACATTATGATATTTTACTGTTTGGTATTCCAACCTGGTATTACGGTGAATCACAATGTGATTGGGATGATTTCTTTCCCTCACTAGAGAAAATCGACTTATCTTCCAAGCGTATCGCTATTTTTGGTTGTGGTGACCAAGAAGATTATGCAGAATATTTCTGTGATGCTATGGGAACCTTGCGTGATCTTATTCTTGAGAAAGGTGCAACTATAGTCGGTGCCTGGCCCACTACTGGTTATCATTTCGAAGCCTCTAAAGCGGTCAATGATGACGGTAATTTCGTTGGTTTGGCTATTGATGAAGATCGCCAACCTGAACTCACAGAAAAAAGAATACAACAATGGGTTACACAAATTAAGCAAGAATTAAATTTGGCTTAATTAGCTATTATTTTTTATCTAGCTTAAATAAACAGCAACCATTGGTTGCTGTTCTTATATTAAAGAAGCTATTTATTAACCTACTGTCAGTAATATATTATTTAATGATTACCTGAAATAGATATATACAAAGTTATCATGAGCCCACATTATAACCTTATTACCATTATAATTATGACTAAAAATATAATAGATAAGAAAGATAATAATGCTATAATTTATTGGGAATCGTTATCAATTAAGGTTTACAACTACATACTAAATATAAGTAGGGTTTTATGTCGAAATGTATAGTCTTAGCTAACTAATCTACTGTTTTCATTTTGTTTTAACCATCTTATAATGCCTATCATAGTATTTACTTTTTGTTAACATTGTAAACAATCAAGGTTAACACAATAGATCAGGAATAAAATGCATGACTGATAATAATGCAGCCTTAAAAAAAGTAGGCTTAAAAATAACTTTGCCACGACTCAAAATAATGAATATGCTCCAACATCCTGACAATCATCATGTCAGTGCAGAAGAACTTTATAAAAAACTTCTGGATATGGGAGAAGAAATTGGCTTAGCAACAGTATATCGTGTTCTTAATCAGTTTGATGATGCAGGTATTGTGACTCGCCATAGTTTTGAAGGTGGGAAATCTGTTTTTGAACTAACCCAACAACTTCACCATGATCATCTTATTTGCCTTGATTGTGGGCAAGTCATTGAGTTTCGTGATGAATACATTGAACAACGCCAACATGAAATTGCTAAAGAACATGGTATTAAATTAACTAATCATAGTCTTTATTTATATGGAACATGTGATGGCTGTAACTGTGCTAATGATCCACAGGCACATAAAAAACAGAAATAATTTATGTGATTATCGAAGGGCGTTATTGGACTAAACGCCTTTTCATTGAGCATCTCACACCTAAACTTATCCATCCATTAATAAATAAGTGAATAACCTCGCTCTGCATAAGAAAAATTTCATTCAAGCTAATAACTATAATAAAATTTTTGCAAAATAAGGTTAATTATTCATTATCTATATGAATAATAAAACTTATAAGAAGACATTTTAGTCTGTAATTACTATAAAATGCATGAGAAAAATTACGTCATAACCATTAGTTATATCGTTTAAAATAATAATTTTGTATTCTTATTATAGGTTAACGCGATTACCCATTATACGCCCCTTTGCTATCTGGAGCGTATAATAAAGCATATGAAGTTAAGATAACAATGCCAAACTAGGCTTGCCAAGTATCCCGTAAACCAACTGTACGATTAAAAATCAATTTATCAGGTGAAGAATGTACGTTATCGGTACAAAAATAACCCTCACGCTCAAATTGATATGCTACATTAAATTGCGCATTAACTAAAGAAGCTTCAACAAATCCATGACGAATAATAAGTGAATTTAAATTTATAGTTGATAATACATCTTTTTCAGCAGCTGGATTTGCCACTTTAAATAAGCGATCATATAATCTAAACTCAGCAGGTTTTGCATGAGCTACTGATACCCAATGAATAACACCTTTTACTTTACGTCCATCAGCAGGATCTTTACCTAATGTAGCTGTATCACAAGAACAATAAATAGTAGTGATATTGCCTGCAACATCTTTGTCTACCCGTTCTGCTTTTATCACATAAGCATAACGCAATCTTACCTCTTTACCTAAAACTAAACGTTTATATTGTTTATTTGCTTCTTCACGAAAATCAGCACGATCAATATAAAGTTCACGACTAAAAGCAAGCTCACGGCGTCCTTTGCTTTCATCTGCTGGATGATTTGCGACGTTAAGAATTTCTTCGTACCCTTCTGGTAAATTTTCAATTACAAGTTTAACTGGATCGAGCACTGCCATTGCTCTAGGCGCATTCACATTTAAATCATCACGAATACATGATTCAAGTGCGGCCATTTCAATGACATTTTCTTGTTTAGTTACACCAATGCGCCGACAAAATTCACGGATAGACTCAGGAGTATAGCCTCGACGACGTAATCCAGAAACAGTAGGCATCCTTGGATCATCCCAACCATCAACAATTTTTTCATTAACTAATAATTGTAATTTACGTTTTGATGTGAGTGTATATTCTAAATTTAATCGGGAAAACTCGTATTGACGCGGACGTGCTTGAATCGATATATTATCTAATACCCAATCATATAAACGCCGATTATCTTGAAATTCTAATGTACACAAAGAGTGTGTAATATCTTCAATAGCGTCCGATATACAATGCGTAAAATCATACATAGGATAAATACACCATTGATTTCCCGTCTGATGATGTTCAGCAAATTTTATGCGGTATAAAACAGGATCCCGCATGACAATAAAAGGTGAAGCCATATCAATTTTCGCTCGTAAACACGCTTTACCTTCAGCAAACTCACCGTTTTTCATTCGATTAAATAAGTCAAGGTTTTCCTCAACTGAACGATCACGATAAGGGCTATTTTTTCCTGGTTCAGTTAATGTTCCACGATATTCACGAATTTGTTCTACTGTTAATTCATCAACATAAGCGAGTCCTTTATTAATTAATTCAAGTGCATAATCATAAAGTTGATCAAAATAATCTGAAGAATAACGAATAGCACCATCCCAATGAAAACCTAACCAAGCGACATCATTCTTAATAGATTCAACATATTCCATGTCTTCTTTAGCAGGATTCGTATCATCAAAACGTAGATTACATTTACCGTGATAATCGTTAGCAATACCAAAATTTAAACAAATTGATTTAGCGTGACCTATATGTAAATAACCATTTGGTTCTGGTGGAAAGCGCGTATGAATAGTTTTGTACTTGCCTGCTTCTAAATCTTCATCAATGATATGTCGAATAAAATTGCCTGGGCGGGCTGTTTCTGCCTCACTCATTGTTTTTTCCCCTATAAATCTTTTATTCAAATATAACACTATATAATGTTATATCTGGCACAAGTATACAACAGTTAGTTAATGTTATTATGCTATATCAAGAAATTAACTACCAGAGAATCAATCCATACAATAATTTATCTAATAGACATAATTACCATAAAATGACACGTTTATTATTGTTTGTAACAATCTAATAATTTTAGTAGGTTAACTTACCTATTTTCAATCGTAAAAAAGCCCACTAAACGTGGGCTTTTAAGTTAATTGATAAAGTTAAAATAACACTATTAACTCGCTTTTACGATTCGCTTCATTGCATCTGCAATAATTTCTGCTTTTGCACCAACAATAATTTGAATACGCTGTTTATTAAGTTTTACAAATCCAGCAGCACCCAACCTTTTAATGGCTGCTTCATCAATTATATCTGCATCATTCACAGCTAAACGTAATCGTGTAATACAAGCATCAATTTGTGTTAGGTTCTCAGCACCAACGATATTTACATATTCTTGAGCAAGATAGTCTATATCATCTTTATTTGCGACTGCCCGTTTTGTTGCGGCTAAATCAGCTTTTTCATTTACAACAGGAACACCGCCTACTATTTGCTTCATGCAATCAGCAATTGATTCTGCTTTAGCGCCAACAATAATTTGAGCACTTTGTTTATTTAGTTTAATAACAGCGGCTGCACCAAGTTGTTTTGCCGCATCTTCATCAATCAAAGAAGAATCTTCCACCGTTAAACGTAAACGGGTAATACATGCATCAATTGCTTTTAAATTATCAGCACCAACTACATCAATATAACCTTTTGCCAAGGTTGATAACTCATTAGTGTCACTCTTTTCCATAGAGGTTATTGCATCTGCATCATCTTCTCTACCGGGTGTTTTAATGTTAAACATACGAATAACTATGTAGAAAATAACAAAATAAATGACACTAAAGACTAAACCTACAGGAATAAGAAGTGCAGGTTTTGTTGCTAATCCCCAGTTAAGGACATAATCAATCAATCCAGCTGAAAAACCAAAACCATGTAGAATACCTAAACTATTAACAACTACCATTGACACACCCGCTAAAATAGCATGGATGATATACAGCAACGGTGCCATAAACATAAAGGTAAATTCAATTGGTTCAGTGATCCCTGTTAAAAAAGCTGTTAACGCGACGGAAAAAAGCAAACCACCTACGCGGGCACGATTACGTTTTGGTGCTGCGAAATACATCGCCAATGCTGCACCAGGCAAACCAAACATAAAAATTGGATATGCCCATGCCATATAGACCCCAGCAGTAGGATCGCCTGCAAAGAAACGATTTAAGTCTCCACGTGTAGTTGTTTGTGCAATTTCGTTTACGACGGAACCAGCAATAACGTGTCCATGAATATCAAAGGCTGTACCATGTAATGTTAGCTGTTTAGCTAATTCAGGACTGATACATATAATATGTTGGATAGCATCACCACCCGCTGAGGCTATTTCATAAGTAACTTTTGTACATTCACCTAAAAAACCAAACCAAAACACAGAATGTAATATATAGTGTAAACCGAATGGGATTAAAGCACGATTCATTACACCATATGTAAATTGGCCGATTGAACCACTATCTGAAACAAACCGACTAAAATTATTAATAGCCGCTTGAACATATATCCATAATTCACCACAAATAAATGCAGCGATCAGACAGACTAATCCTGTCATAATAGGCACACAGCGTTTACCACCAAAGAAGGCCAAATAATCAGGAAGTTTTACTTCACTAAAGGCGTTATAACAGTGACCTGCAACAATACCTGCAATAACACCACCAAAGAAAGATAAATCCATTGGTACATTAGTAACTGACTTTATAATCGAATCAGCAATTATTTGACCATGGCTATCAAGTGCTGGAGAAACTCCTAGAGTCAATTCATGTAATTTCGTAATAATCGCGTTATCTTTAACAATCAGCGAATGTAATTGACCTAAGTTATTCTGAAGAACATATGTGATTTCTGTATAGTTTCCTAATACTTCTGTTCCTTTTGTTAAAACAAAATAACCAACAGCACCTGCCAATGCAGCTGCACCAGCTCCATCTCGTGATAATCCAACCGCAATACCTAATGCAAAAAGTAGCGGTAAGTTATCGAAAATACTTCCACCCGCTACAGAAATAAATGGAATGTTTAAAACATCGGGTCTTCCTAGCCGCAAAAGTAGTGCAGCAATAGGTAATGTTGCAATGGGCAACATCAGCGATTTACCCAATCGCTGTAAATATCCAAGTATATTCAAGATGTCCTCCAGAAATCGGTTTTGATAGATTAATAAAAGTTACTACCAGATAAACCGTACTAACCTTATATTAATATTTTATGCTGTATTAGGTCGAGCTTAGTGTACGAGTATTTATTTTTTATCACAAATTAATGCTTTAAAAAATGTGATATATATAAAAAATTCACATATTATTAGTTCATTTTTTCATCATTAATAAGCATATTAATTTTTTTAAAAAAAATATGAGAGATGAATTAATTCATCCTAAAAATTTTACATAATCAAGGTAACTCTATTAATAGAGTTACTGGTGTTTATTTAAAAAAATGCATGATATAAGAAAAAGGAAGGGTTTCTATTAATGCACTTTGATATTCCCATGACGAATAGCCTCTATCATCTTGTCAATATTTCCATCATTCGGAACACGTGCTTTATACATTTCAAGCATGTCAATTGCTTTTTTATTCTCATTATTCATAATATAGGCAATTGATAACATAAAATAAGCCGGATAATAATCTTGAGCAACAGCTAACTCAAGATGCGCTATGCCCTCATCAACATTATTTGCTGACGCAAGAAATGCACCAAATCGAAAATGAGATTCGCTATCATTAGGATCTAATAAAAAAAGTGACTTAGCTGCTTTCTTTACCCTTGACATAGACTCTATTGGCTGAACATCTAAATTATATGCAATATTGTTAATTCGTAATGCCATATTCAAGAATGTTCTATTTTCCTTCATTTTTGGAAAAAATAGATCAAGCATATTACTTAAAAATAGTGTCTCTTTTTGTGCCCTTAATTTTTCTGAGTCTTGGTCAAAAAAAACGGGATATCCTATGGCATGAATTTCAAGAGATTCAATTACTGTTAATAATGCCTCCAAATTTGGTGAAGCATAATATTTTCCACCTTGTTTATTTAAATTAAATATTTTTTTTAATTCACTACTACTATGTTTTTGATAAGGTGTGGCATTAATAGAAATAGATAAACATAATAAAATTAATATTAAGAATGACGATTTCATTGATAAACAATCCTTTATAATTATGTATAGACAAGATACATATCAGGTGATTATTTCAGTGATGTAATCTACAGCAATAAGTTTATTATAATTTAGATGATAATATCTCTATTTTTTATATAACACTAAAATAATTACATACTAATCTTAATAAAATAAAAACCAGTTTTATTATAATTTTTATATAATAATTAATTACAACTTAACAAGTTATTCAACTAAAAAAAGAGAAATATGCTATTAGTATTACCTTAACTATTTATGCGTTACTATTTAAGATAGTTAATGACAAATACTAATAAGTTACTTTTATTGTCTTTTCTTACCTGCTCATGTCAAATTAGCAAAATTTCATCTTTACCTAGTAAATTAGATAACTTAATTTCGCCAGCCTATTTTTTCTTTTTAAAAAAAGGAGTAAACTTATTTTACAGTGAAAAAAATGTATACCTAAATGCTGACTATTGTTATCTGTAATACATTTTTGTGTGGATTTTATATTGGATTTTTACAATTCAATGTGAAAAAAGATAGAGATAACGTAGATACTGTTAGATCATAAGATGGGGTTTTTATGAGATTAATACCTTTAAATAATACAGAACAAGTTGCAACATGGGCAGCGCGCCACATCATTAATAGAATTAATGAATTTAATCCTTCAGCTGATAGACCTTTTATATTAGGTTTACCTACAGGTGGTACACCATTAGCAACCTATAATCAGTTAATCAAGGCTTATCAACAAGGTAAAGTCAGTTTTAAATATGTAGTAACATTTAATATGGATGAATATGTTGGCTTACCTATAAGTCACCCTGAAAGTTATCATGCATTTATGCATAACAACTTTTTCGATCATATCGATATTCCAAAAGAAAACATTAATTTGCTTAATGGTAATGCTAAAGATACTGAAGCTGAATGCTTACGTTATGAAAATAAAATTAAGACTTATGGCAAAATCAATTTATTTATGGGGGGTGTCGGTAATGATGGGCATATCGCCTTTAATGAACCCGCGTCATCACTTTCTTCAAGAACACGCATCAAAACATTGACTGACGATACCCGTCAAGCAAATTCACGTTTTTTTGATGGTGATATAACGCAAGTTCCTAAATATGCGTTAACTATCGGTGTTGGTACTTTATTAGATGCTGAAGAGATTATGATCTTGGCAACAGGGAGCAATAAAGCACTCGCTATTCAAGCTGCTGTTGAAGGCTCAGTCAATCATTTATGGACAATATCTGCTTTACAGTTACATCCTAAATCAATGATTATTTGTGATGAGCCAGCTACAATGGAGCTTAAGGTTAAGACATTAAAATATTTTCATGAACTTGAAGCTGAAAATATCAAAGATTTATATATTTAATTCATATAATAATGGAAAACGCATATTATGTACGCCCTTACCCACTGTCGCATATATACAGGTTTTGATATTTTGGACCAACATGCTGTTGTTATTGACAAAGATAAAATAATCAATATCTGTCCCCAAAATGAGCTAGACAATAACATTATTACCTATGATCTTAATGGTGCTTATTTGACGCCTGGGTTTATAGATTTACAGTTAAATGGTTGTGGTGGCGTACAGTTTAATGATGATCTAAACGCTATATCAGAAGAAACACTGCATACTATGCAAAAAACCAACCAACGATTCGGCTGTAGCAGTTTTCTTCCAACACTTATCACTAGTAGTGATGAGTTCATGAAGCATGCCGTTGATGTCATGAGATCCTATTTAAAGTCAAATCCTAATCAAGCATTAGGACTCCATTTTGAAGGACCCTACATTAGCAAAGAGAAAAAAGGCACGCATAATCCTTCATTTATCCGTAAACCCGATCAAATGATGATAGATTATTTATGTGATAATGCCGATGTCATTACCATGTTAACATTGGCACCTGAAATAGTAGAACCACATTTTATTCAACAACTTTCTGATGCAGGCATTATTGTTTCCGCTGGCCATTCTAATGCAACCTATCAACAAACCCGAGAAGGCTATGCTGCAGGTATTACTTTTAATACCCATTTATTCAATGCAATGCCTTATATTATGGGACGTGAATCAGGCGTTGTTGGCGCTGTTTACGATAGTCCTGATGTCTATTGTGGAATTATTGCTGATGGTTTACATGTGAATTGGTCAAATATTCGTATGAGTAAACAACTAAAACGAGATAAACTTGTTTTAGTTACAGATGCCACAGCACCTGTCGGTACAAATATTAATGATTTTATTTTTGCGGGGAAAACAATTTATTATCGAGACGGATTATGTGTTGATGAAAACGGCACACTTAGTGGATCTTCATTAACAATGATCGATGCTATTGCTAATTGTGTGAAGCATGTCGGTATTGCATTAGATGAAGCTATTCGCATGGCAACACTTTATCCAGCCCGTGCTATCGGTAAAGAAAAATTACTAGGTAGTCTAACTTGTGGCAAAATTGCCAATATGTGCGTATTTGATCAACAATTCAATGTTACACATACAATTGTTAATGGTGTTATGCAACTTAATTAAATCATTTATTAACTTAATTCAGTTCTAACACGCTTAGTCCTGAATGACTCAAAGCCGATAACACTAATAAGCGATAAGCACTAATTATTAGATTAGTGTTTATCGTATAGTATGTTAACACTTTGATATAATTTTTAATAAAAGCGTAATTAGCTATCAAAGTTATATATAAGAGTAGAGCCTCATTACAGTTTAATAAGCAAATAATATTATAAAGATATGTTAAAATAATAGAAAAGACGTTGTAAGGTCTTACGCATATAATAAAATTTATATTTAGAAAAAATTAATTATTTTTCAATTTACTATTTTTATTAGATAATTGATTATCTTCATAGTAAGTAACACTATAAACAAAATGTTATATTTTATTTATAGTGTTACTTATTGAAATTAAAATCATTACATTATAAAAAGTAGTGAATATTTTTGTGATCAATCACTAATTTAATAGCACATTTACAACACTTAACGCTATTGTGTGTCATAATAATTTCGTTAATTTAATCATATTATTAAAACTACGTATAGTTAGTCGATACTAAATAATAATGTAAATAAACTATTCCATTTAACCAAGCTTTAGTGATAGTCATTGTAAAAAATAACCTGTATCTTTTTTCCTATATAAATGCGTAAATGATGTCATCAAAAAATCATCAAGAAAACATGCAGGCATAATCAAATTAAAAATAGGCTATGACATAAATTTTAAAGGTTACAATTGATAATGCTCACCAGTACACAAAAAGTTATTGGAAATATTGATTTAGTTAAACAACTGAATAGCGCAGCTGTTTATTATTTGATTGATCAGCAAGGGCCTATATCCCGTACACAAATTACTGAAGCAAGTCAGCTAGCACCTGCAAGTGTTACCAAGATAACGCGACAAATGTTAGATCGTGGCTTAATTAGAGAAGTCGAACAACAGGCGTCAACAGGTGGTAGACGTGCTATTTCTATTGTTTCTGAAAATAAAGCATTTCATTCAGTTGCCATACGACTTGGCAGAAATAAGGCAACACTCGCGCTTTATGATCTGGGAGCTAAATTATTATCTGAACTCACTTATGAACTTCCTCAATCCAACCAACAACAGTTAGAGTCTGAACTAATAAAATGTATTACTGAATTTATTTCGTTAAATCAATATAAGATTAAAGAACTTATTGCTATTAGTATTGTTTTACCAGGTCTCGTTGATCCAATTAATGATATTATTAAATATATGCCTCACATTAACGTGACTAATTGGGCATTAAGAAAAAATATTGAGGATCATTTTAATATCAGTTGTTTTATTGGCCATGATAATCGATGTCTCGCACTTGCCGAACACTATTTTGGTGCAACACATGATTGTCACGACTCATTGCTTATCAGAATTGATCGCGGTATCGGTGCTGGAATCATCCTTAATGGAAAAGTCTTTACTGGAAAACGTGGCAATGTTGGTGAAATAGGCCACATTCAAGTTGATCCACTCGGTGAACGTTGCCACTGTGGTAATTTTGGATGTTTAGAAACGATTTTATCCAATACAGCTATAGAAAAACGAGGTAGACTTTTGTTAACACAAGGATATTCTAGTCAGATTAATCCAGAATTATGTACTATAGAACATATCTGTTTGGCGGCAAATAATGCGGATCAACTAGCTATAGAATTAATTCAACATGCCGGTCGTTATTTAGGAAAAGCTATCGCTATTGCCATTAATATGCTCAATCCTGAAAAAATTGTTATTGCGGGTGAAATTATGGTAGCAAAACATATTTTGTTACCGGTCGTACGAGCGACTATCGCACAACAAGCATTAAAAAATTTTAGTGATAATATTCCCATTGAACCATCACAGTTAAATCATTTATCGGCAATAAGTGCTTTCTCGTTAGTTAAATGTTCCATGCTAGATGGTATATTACTTCTACGGTTACTTGGAGAAAATAGTAACGAATGAGCAAATAATCCGTGTTTGTTTAACTATCCAATATAATACAAATATCTATTTTCTCATTTGCTATATATTTTTTGTTATGCCCTATAATGATGCATAATAAGCAAATAAACGTGATGAGTTTATTGTACCTAACTATACTTTGTAATAAATATTAGCTTGTACCGATACACTATCACCATTATTTAAATATTACTTATTATATTCATACTGCATTTTTCTAACGAGTATTATTTATTGATGAAAAGTAAATATTGTATTTGAATATAACTTATTATATGGCTCGTTTATTGCATTACTTATTATTTACTTGTCACTCTGGATTTTAATAATCCAATTGCTGAAATAAACCAACTGTTATTTACTTATGACGGTTTAATAATTAGATTTATATTATCTTTATCATCTATTTATAAAAGATAAATCATTATACCTGTTTATTGGCTATGGTATTAGGGAGTAATTTATGTGTTCAATATTTGGTATTCTGGATATAAAAACAGATTCGACTGAATTACGTAAAAAAGCACTGGAACTTTCCAAGCTTATGCGACATAGAGGGCCAGACTGGTCAGGTATTTACGCTAATCACAATGCTATCCTCGCACACGAGAGGTTGTCTATTGTCGATGTCAATAATGGCGCTCAACCATTATACAACGCAACACATAACCACATCCTGGCCGTTAACGGAGAAATCTACAATCATCACCATTTTCGTGAACAGTATGAACATGTTTATCAGTTTCAGACCGCGTCAGATTGCGAAATCATATTGGCACTTTATCAAGAAAAAGGCGTAAATTTCATTGATGAATTACAAGGTATGTTTGCCTTTATACTTTATGACAATATCAAAAATTGCTATTTAATCGCTCGTGATCATATTGGTATTATTCCGCTTTATATGGGCTATGATGAACATGGTAATTTTTATGTTGCCTCTGAAATGAAAGCACTGGTACCTGTTTGTAAAACAATCAAAGAATTTCCGCCAGGAAGTTACTTATACAGCAATGATGGTGAAATTCGCCATTATTACAAACGTGATTGGATGGATTACAATAATGTTAAAGATAATGTGACTGATACAAATGCATTACGCATTGCACTTGAAGAGTCAGTTAAAAGTCATCTAATGACTGATGTCCCTTATGGCGTACTTTTGTCAGGTGGACTTGACTCCTCAATAGTTTCTGCTATTACGAAAAAATTCGCTGCGCGTCGTGTAGAAGATGAAGAAAAAAGTGAAGCCTGGTGGCCACAGTTACATTCGTTTGCTGTTGGAATCAAAGGTGCACCAGATTTAGTTGCAGCACAAAATGTAGCAAACCATCTAGGAACGATTCACCACGAAATTAATTTTACTGTACAAGAAGGTCTCGACGCAATAAAAGATGTCATTTATCACATTGAAACTTACGATGTCACGACTATCAGAGCCTCTACCCCCATGTATTTGATGTCGCGTAAAATAAAAGCAATGGGAATTAAAATGGTTCTCTCTGGTGAAGGTGCAGATGAAGTCTTTGGCGGTTATCTCTATTTTCATAAAGCACCTAATGCAAAAGAATTTCATGACGAAACTGTACGAAAATTATTAGCTTTAAATTTATATGATTGTGCTCGAGCCAACAAAGCAATGGCTGCCTGGGGAGTTGAAGCACGTGTACCTTTTCTTGATAAACACTTTCTTGATGTCGCTATGCGATTAAATCCTAAAGATAAAATGTGTGGTGAAGGTAAAATTGAAAAACATATTTTACGTGAATGTTTTGAGGCCTATTTACCCGCCAGCATTGCATGGCGTCAGAAAGAACAATTTTCAGATGGTGTTGGTTACAGTTGGATTGATTCATTAAAAGATATCGCAGCACAACAAATTACAGATCAGCAAATAGAAACGGCAATATTCCGTTTCCCATACAACACACCGACAACAAAAGAAGCTTATTTATACCGAGAAATATTTGAAACGCTATTTCCTGTTCCTGATGCAGCAAAATGTGTTCCTGGTGGCCCATCTATTGCATGTTCCTCCGCCAAAGCTATTGAATGGGATGAGTCATTTAAAAAAATGAATGACCCTTCAGGTCGTGCTGTAGGTGTTCATCAGTCAGCATATTAAAAAAGTTATTTATCAGCCAATAACGAATGTTATTGGCTGCTTTAATTCGATTAATTTTCTTACCATAGCAATTTCATGTATATAATTAAGTTATATGAAAATAATTTTAATTTAACTTTTGTCGTTTCTTTTTCGATAACGTTTTTATATTAAATTGAATTTTTTAGTGTAATTAACAGCCAAAATGGTCATTCGCTCACCAAACAGATGAGTTAAATTAAATTAAATGAAAAAACTAGTTGACGAATTGCTTAGAGATACGGATAATGCGCCCCGCAAAGCTTAAGAAGCTTATGTGAAATTGATGGCTACGTAGCTCAGTTGGTTAGAGCACATCACTCATAATGATGGGGTCACAGGTTCGAATCCCGTCGTAGCCACCATAATGCGGGAGTGGCGAAATTGGTAGACGCACCAGATTTAGGTTCTGGCGCCGTAAGGTGTGCGAGTTCAAGTCTCGCCTCCCGCACCACTTACTTATAAAATTAAGTAATACATTTAAATGATGGGGTATCGCCAAGCGGTAAGGCATCGGGTTTTGATCCCGACATCCCCAGGTTCGAATCCTGGTACCCCAGCCATTCTAATCAAGTAACATAACTGATGGGGTATCGCCAAGCGGTAAGGCATCGGGTTTTGATCCCGACATCCCCAGGTTCGAATCCTGGTACCCCAGCCATATTACTTCTCTATCAAACAAATATTATAGATATACTTCTATTGTGTAATTGTTTTAATGTCTCATTATTAAACCCTGTCAAATAAAAAATGCTATTATCAGCCAGTTTAGCAAGCGTAGTTCGTGATTTTCACTAAGAGTGACTGACTTCAACGTTTATCGTAGTAAATAGGCAAATAAATAACAATAAGTAATTTATACTAATCCATTCACTTAGTTTAAAACTCGCAATATGGCAAACTAAAGATAGTCATTACAACAGATAGAATTATTGGTATAATCATTTTTAATAAACTTTCTTAAACTAAGATAATACTTGCTAAGCGAATAATTACTTACCGTTACTTATACACGTAATTAATCTCTCTGCTTTGCAATGATTCCATTTGTACCGAGTTAATAATTAATGACAAAAAAGCTTCATATAAAAACCTGGGGTTGCCAGATGAACGAATACGATTCATCGAAAATGGCAGATTTGTTAAATAGTACGCATGGTTATGAGTTAACTGACATCGCTGAAGAAGCAGACGTTCTATTATTAAATACCTGTTCTATTCGTGAAAAGGCCCAGGAAAAAGTTTTCCATCAGTTAGGTCGTTGGAAAACGTTAAAAGAGAGTAACCCAGAGCTCGTTATTGGTGTTGGTGGTTGTGTTGCCTCTCAAGAAGGTGAACATATCCGACAGCGTGCGCCATATGTTGATATTATTTTTGGCCCACAAACATTGCATCGTTTACCTGAAATGATTAATCAGGTGCATGGAACACGTAGTCCAATTGTTGATATTAGTTTCCCTGAAATAGAAAAATTTGACCGTTTACCTGAACCAAAAGCTGAAGGCCCTACTGCATTTGTTTCTATCATGGAAGGCTGTAATAAATATTGCACTTATTGTGTTGTTCCTTATACCCGTGGCGAAGAAGTCAGCCGCCCTAGCGATGACATTTTATTGGAAATAGCACAATTGGCTGCACAAGGTGTACGCGAAGTGAATTTACTTGGCCAAAATGTGAACGCTTATCGTGGTATGACTTATGATAATAATCACTGTAGTTTTGCTGAACTATTGCGGCTCGTTGCTTCTATTGATGGTATTGATCGTATTCGTTTTACAACTAGCCATCCGATAGAATTTACAGATGATATTATCGATGTTTATGCTGATACACCAGAATTAGTAAGCTTTTTACATTTACCTGTACAAAGTGGTTCGGATCACGTATTAAATTTGATGAAACGTAATCATACCGCGTTAGAATATAAAGCAATTATTCGTAAACTACGTAAAGCTCGTCCTGGTATACATATTAGCTCAGATTTTATTGTTGGTTTTCCTGGAGAAACTCAACAAGACTTTGAGCAAACTATGCAATTAATTGCTGATGTTAATTTTGATATGAGTTATAGCTTTATTTTTTCTGCTCGACCAGGCACACCTGCGGCAGATATGGAAGATAATGTTAGTGATGATGAAAAAAAACAACGTTTATATCTTCTTCAACAAAGAATCAACCAACAAGCTATGCAATATAGCCGTCGTATGCAAGGAACTGTTCAGAGGATCCTTGTAGAAGGAACATCTCGTAAAAATATCATGGAATTATCTGGTCGCACAGAAAATAATCGTGTTGTGAATTTTGAAGGTACACCAGATATGATAGGCCGATTTGTTGATGTCGAAATTATCGATGTTTATCCAAACTCATTACGTGGTAAAGTGGTTTTAACAGAGGATGATATGACACTTCGTCTCCACGAGTCTCCTACATCAATTATTGCCAGAACACGTAAGGAAGATGAACTTGGTGTTGGCATTTATCAGCCATCTTAGCTATGATCTGTACCGCATTGGCTGTCAATGCGGTCAATTATGTCTATTTATCCTCTCCTATTAATGATCTTTATTTCTTTATATTATCAATTTAACGAATAAAGGTCAGAGAGGACTTATATGGTAATAGTTTGTTATTTGTAACAATAGTTATCTTCAGGATATAATTAATTATTCTACAATTGAAGTATTCTGATTTTTAGATCCATTACTATAATGGCCATAACCAGAGGCAAAGCTTGAAAAACACCGCGCAAGAAATTTTACTTGAACCCACAGATAATCAAAGATTACTTAGTTTATGTGGCCCCTTTGAAGATAATTTAAAACAAATCGAACGTCGACTGGCTGTTGAAATTAATCGACGAGATAATCATTTCACGATTATAGGTCCTTCTGCATGTGTTAATGCCGTAAAAGATATATTACGTAATCTTTATGTTGCAACCGCACCTATGCATGGCGTTATCCCTATTATTGAACCAGAGCAAATTCATTTATTAATTAAAGAATGTGGTGCTCTAGAACAGGTAAACGATTCAACACCTGATTATGGTAAAGCTGTTCATATAAAAACTAAACGCGGTCTAATCAAACCTAGAACACCTAATCAATCGCGTTATATTGCTAATATTCTTGGTAATGATATTACCTTTGGCATTGGTCCTGCTGGGACGGGTAAAACATATCTTGCAGTAGCCGCGGCAGTTGATGCCCTTGAGCGACAAGAGATCCGTCGCATTTTACTTACACGTCCAGCGGTAGAAGCTGGTGAAAAACTTGGATTTTTACCTGGTGATTTAAGCCAAAAAGTCGATCCTTACTTACGACCACTTTATGATGCATTATTTGAAATGCTAGGGTTTGAGCGCGTTGAAAAATTGATTGAACGAAATGTCATTGAAATAGCGCCATTAGCTTATATGCGTGGCAGGACATTAAATGACTCATTTATTATTCTTGATGAAAGCCAAAATACTACTATTGAACAAATGAAAATGTTCTTAACGCGAATTGGTTTTAATTCTAAAGCTGTAATTACAGGTGATATTACGCAAATTGACTTACCACGTAACCAAAAATCAGGTTTACGTCATGCTATTGATGTATTAGCCGATGTTAATGACATTAGTTTTAATTTCTTCCATAGTGAAGACGTTGTTCGACATCCAGTGGTAGCAAGAATTGTTGTTGCTTATGAAGCCTGGGAAACAGCGGAGCAACAACGTAAATCACAACTGGCACAACAGCATAAACAAGAGCAATTATATTCAGCAGTAACAGAAGAGCAGCATTCATGAATAAAAAGATAATACTTGATTTACAAATTGTAACTGAAGAAAATAGTCTTTTACCTAATAAACAGGATTTTCAGTATTGGGTGAATGCAGCCATTCTGCCTTTTCAAGCAGAAGCGGAATTAACAATTCGTCTGGTTGATGAAGCTGAAAGTAGGGAATTAAATGCGACTTACCGTCATAAAGATAAATCAACGAATGTCCTTTCTTTCCCTTTCGAATCACCCCCCGAAATAACTTTACCGTTATTAGGTGATTTGGTTATTTGTTGCCAAGTAGTACAGCGAGAAGCACAAGAACAAAATAAAGCACTATTAGCACATTGGGCACATATGACTATTCATGGATGCTTACATTTACTTGGTTATGATCATTTGACCGATGAACAAGCCGAACAAATGGAAAGGCTAGAAACAGAAATTTTACAGAATTTAGGTTATCCTGATCCTTATAAAGAAGAAAAAATTTTATTAACTAACGAATATTAGATTACATGAGCGACGATCAATCACAAAATAACGACGGTCCTTCGAGTAAAAAGGGCTTTTTTTCATCTCTCTATAACCACCTATTCACGAACGAATTAAAGAAAAGAGAAGATTTAGTTGAGTTAATCCGTGATTCAGAGCAAAACGATTTAATCGAGCCCGAAATCCGTGAAATGCTAGAAGGAGTAATGGATATCTCAAAACAACGTGTGAGAGATATTATGATCCCGAGAGCACAAATGATTACTCTTAATATCAATCATTCTCTTGACGAGTGTATCAAAATTATTATTGATTCTGCTCACTCTCGTTTTCCTGTATTTAGTCAAAATAAAGAGCAAATTGAAGGTTTATTGCTGGCTAAAGATTTGCTACCTTTTTTAAGTACGCAATCAGAACCATTCAATATTGAAAAAATCTTACGGCCTTCTGTTGTAGTTCCTGAAGGTAAGCGTGTTGATCACATGTTAAAAGAATTTCGTTTACAACGCTATCATATGGCAATTGTTGTGGATGAATTTGGTAATGTTTCTGGTCTAGTGACTATTGAAGATATTTTAGAGCTCATCGTTGGCGAAATTGACGATGAGTATGACGATGAAGACGATATCAATATTCGTCGAATAAACGAAAATACTTACGCTGTAAGTGCCTTAACACCAATTGAAGACTTTAATGATGTTTTTGCAAGTCATTTCAGCGATGCTGACGTAGATACTATTGGCGGACTCGTCATGCAATTTATAGGGCATTTACCCAAATATGGTGAAACAATTACTATTGATGGTTATCACTTTAAAGTTTCAATGGCTGATTATCGACAAATCATTCAAGTACAAGTAAAAGTACCAGATACAGCGTTAAAACCTGATTTGGGTAAATAAATGTTATCATGACTAAATTCTTATTATCACATCCTGTCATATGCTATATCATAGCCCTATTGCTAGGTATTTTGGGCGTATTTGCCTTTTCTCCCTTTGATTTATGGCCATGTGCATTTATTTCTATTACTGGTTTATTAATTCTTCCTCTTAATCAGAGCATAAAGCAAGCTGCGGTAATTACCTTTTTTTGGGCATTAGGTTTATTTGGTATAGGTTTCTACTGGATTTATATTAGTATACAACAATTTGGTAATATGCCACCCATTGCTGGTATAGGCATGATCCTGTTATTGGCCGCCTATTCCTCCATTTACCCTATCCTTTTTTCTGTATTGTTGACATATTTTTGTGCAACCGCGTCATTAATGCGCTTTATCATTATTGCACCAGCACTTTGGCAATTAACAGAATTTTTGCGCAGTTGGGTAATGACAGGATTTCCTTGGCTTCAATTTGGTTACAGTCAAATTGATGGCCCTTTAAAAGGATTAGCTCCTATAGCTGGAGTTGAAAGCATTACTTATATAATATTTATCATATCAGGATTGATCACCTACAGTATTTACCGTAAAAAATGGTATTATACTGTCATAGCTCTACTTATAATCCTTGCATTATGGCCATTAAAGTATTTGGTCTGGTTCAAAATTGATCCTTATCGCTCCGTTAATATTGCTTTAGTTCAAGGTAATATTAGCCAACGCCTAAAATGGCTGGCTAATGAACGTGAAAGCATATTAAAAACATATTTAGATAAAACACGCGCTTATTTAGGTAAAAGTCAAATCGTTATATGGCCTGAAGCGGCTGTACCAGATCTTGATATTTATCAAAATGACTTCCTTAGCACTTTAGATATGTTGGGACGTGAACATAATACTGCAATACTCACGGGTATTATTGAAGCAAAAACGAATGGTGTTCGTCCCATTTATTATAATTCACTTATTGTATTAGGTGATAAAATTCCTTATAGCGTGTTTAATGAAAATCGTTATAGAAAACATCATTTAGTTATATTTGGTGAATATGTTCCCCTAGAAAAAATTTTACGTCCTATAGGTAATTTTTTTAATCTGCCAATGTCATCAATTAGTAGTGGTGAAGCGTTACAACCACCACTTCACGTTGCTAATTATAAACTGACTCCTGCAATTTGTTATGAAATTATTAAAGGTGAGCAAATTCGTAAAAATTTTCAGCCTGATACAGATTTTTTACTCACTATTTCAAACGATGCATGGTTTGGAAATTCGATTGGTCCATGGCAACATTTTCAAATAGCCAGAATGCGTGCTCTTGAATTTGGTCGACCATTATTACGAGCAACGAATACGGGTATTACCGCGTTTATTGATCCACAAGGTAATATAATCAAGAAATTACCTCAATTTGAACGTAACGTTTTAATGCAAACTATTGCGCCAACGCATGGTTTAACGCCTTACGCTAAATTCGGCTATTTTCCTTTATGGATCATCACATTAATGATGTTAGTAGGAGGTATATCCATTACCTATCGTAGCAAGAAAAGAGCATCTAACACGTAAATATTCATTACTATCATCAAGCTATTAATCACATATTATAATTATGAATTATGATATGTGGTTAATCTTTGCCTAAGATGCTATAAATATAATTATATTGGCTCATAGTCATATAATTACGTCATTTTTAAATGGTTTTCATCTAATGTTATGATTAATATATAACAATATCTAAAATATTAAGATAAATAAAATGCTAACTATGAAAATAATAAAAGGGGAAGTAATAAGAGATTATATAGCTATAGCCAATAATCACAATATTGAAATTAATAAAATATATTTTTATCATCTAATAAAAAATATAATTATTGTTTTATTTATTTATTAATCAATAATGCTATTAAGCACGATTTTATTAATTAACTTTAGTTAACCATATGATAATTAAAGAAATGTAATTATTTTAAAAATATCATTTTCTCTATTGTTGATTGAATGATACTTGCTACAGAAGTAATTATTATTAACAAGTGATATCTATTAGTTATCATTATAATTTTAATAAATTATTTATAGAAGTATGTATAATGTCAATATTATTTTATTACCATAAAAAGTAATAAAATAATACGTAAATAAGAAAATTAATAATCTTTATATTATAAAAAATATTACATCATTATTAAATTACTTAGGTAATAATATCACTGGCGTTTTATTTTACTTTATGTCCTCTCAATTAAAAAATAATCAATCTTATTTACCAGTTAAACATAATGTGTATAGTGTAAATTTATTTTATATAATATACAGATTATTGCATTATAATTTGGCATATAAATTGCATGTAGTTAGTAATAAGACAATGAATAAAAGATTAGTATGCTTTCCGCATTTGATTAATTTAAGTCTTATATGTAAAGGTAATAGTAATTTTCCTGCACTTAAATGATCCTCATATTGAACTATTTTAGTGCAATAGGTGATAAATATTTTGGCTGAGTGCATTCATTTATAGCAATCACTAGCTAATAAACAAAGGAGCAGTTCATGCAATTACGTAAATTCATTCTACCTCTGCTAATGGTCAGTTTAGGAACAACCGCGAGTTATGCTGAAGAGTTAACAGGCTCACTTAAGAAAATAAAAGATAATGGCATTATTATTGTTGGCTATCGCGAATCTTCAATACCTTTTTCTTATTATGGTAAAAAACAAGAAGTCATCGGTTATGCACAAGATTATTCAAATTTGATCGTGAGTGCCATAAAGACAAAACTTAATTTACCCAATTTACAGGTAAAACTTTTGCCTATTACATCACAAACACGTATCCCTTTGTTACAAAATGGTTCTTATGATTTTGAATGTGGCTCTACCACAAATAATGCAGCACGTCAGCGTCAAGCCGATTTTTCTAATAGCATTTTTGTCGTAAATACACGTTTATTAGTTAAAAAAGATTCCGGTATTACCCGTGTTGACGATCTAAAAGACAAAAATGTTGTTGTTACTGCAGGAACAACATCAGAAGTTAAATTAAATCAATTAAACTCTGAAAAAAATATGGGAATACGACTTATTCCGGCAAAAGATCATAATGGTGCATTTCGTACACTTGAAATGGGACGTGCTGTAGCCTTTGTCATTGATGATGTATTATTGGCCAGTGAACGTGCTAAAGCTCGAAATCCTTCGGATTGGATTATTGTTGGTGAACCACTGAGCCATGAAGTTTATGGTTGCATGTTACGTAAGGATGATCCTGAATTTAAAAAACTTATCGATGATACAATTGCACAAGCACAATTATCAGGTGAAGCAGAAAAATCATATCAACGCTGGTTTATGAATCCAATTCCACCTAAAGGCTTAAATCTTAATTTTGAATTATCAGATGATATGAAAGCACTATTTAAAGCACCAAACGATAAAGCGTATCAATAGCTTATACCTGGCTCTATTTTATCGAGTCGTGTCATTATTTATAATGAATTAGTTATTTATTTTGTATTAGTTAAATGGGATCACCTATGTCAACTACGACACATTGGAACTGGGGTATTTTCTTTGAAAAAACACCTGCCGGTGATGAAATATACCTAGACTGGTTACTTAACGGCATGATGGTCACAATTGCCCTTTCTATTTGTGCTTGGATTATTGCTTTTATACTGGGTTCTACCTTTGGTATTTTACGCACGCTTCCAAATCGTTTTTTTAATTTTATTGGCCGGGCTTACGTCGAAATCTTTCGAAACGTACCTCTATTAGTCCAATTTTTTGTTTGGGTTTATATATTTCCTTTATTTTTACCGGATCCCATACAAGATTGGTTAAATCAACAAAATCAAATGTTAGTTATTTTTATTTATTCATCTATTGCATTGGGATTATTTACTGGTGCAAGAATATGTGAACAAATTCGTACTGCAATTGAATCGTTACCTAGAGGTCAAAAAAATGCAGGATTGGGACTTGGACTTACATTGTCACAAACCTATCGCTATATTCTTCTACCTGTCGCCTATAGGCGCGTTGTGCCACCACTCACATCTGAAATGCTTAATATGATTAAAAATTCAGCGGTTGCATCAATTGCCGGTCTCCTTGAACTTAGTGGACAAGCGAATAATTTACGTGAAAATTCACAACAAGCTTATGAGTCATTTATCGCTGTAACATTGGGATATGTTTTGATTAATTTTATTGTCATTCAATTAATGCGTATTGTTGAAAAGAAAGCACGTTTACCAGGTATGATTGGAGGCAAATAATGACAGAGCTTTATGACAATCTTGTTAATGCCTGGGAATTAATTAGCAGCAACTATGAAACTCTACTTGATGGTATATGGATCACTTTGCGGATTGCCGTTACTGCAATTTTTACCGGCATTATTATAGGGACGCTCTTAGCGATAATGCGCCTATCATCAAATCGGTCTTTAGTATTTATTGCTAAAATCTATGTAAATACATTCCGATCTATACCACTCGTCATGGTGCTCGCATGGTTCTATTTATTAGTACCTAATCTAATTAGTTCACTCTTTAACCTTTCGCCGAAAACAGATATTCGACTCATTTCTGCTGTAGTCGCATTTTCATTGTTTGAAGCTGCTTATTATTCTGAAATTATCCGCGCAGGATTCCAAGGTGTATCTAGAGGCCAAGTATCAGCCTCACTTGCATTAGGCATGACACCCTGGCAAAGTCTGTCCTTAATTATTATGCCCCAAGCATTTCGGACTATGATACCGTTATTATTGACTCAAGGTATTGTCTTATTCCAAGACGTTACATTAGTTTATGTTATTCAACTAACGGATTTCTTTAAAGCCGCTACCATTGTTGGTGATAATAGTATTACAGATACTACAACAATGATTATCTTTGCAGGTGCTGTTTATTTTATTATTTCTTTTTCTGCTTCCTCATTAGTTAACTTTTTCAAGAAAAGGACCATATTATGATTTCCCTAAAAAATGTTTCCAAATGGTACGATGACTTTCGGGTATTAACCCATTGTTCTACCGAAGTAAAAAAAGGGGAAGTTGTCGTTGTCTGTGGCCCTTCTGGTTCCGGTAAATCGACACTTATTAAAACCGTCAATGGGCTTGAACCGATTCAGGAAGGTGGCATATTTATTGAAGGGATCCAAGTGAATGATCCAAAAACCAATTTAGCAACATTACGTGCACGTGTTGGTATGGTCTTTCAACATTTCGAGCTATTCCCTCATTTATCTATTATAGACAATCTCACATTGGCGCAAATTAAAGTGTTAAAGCGTGATAAAACTGAGTCTAAAGATAAAGCTATTGCACTTCTCAAGCGAGTTGGACTAGCTAGCCATGCTAAGAAATTTCCAGGACAACTATCTGGAGGTCAGCAACAACGAGTTGCTATTGCTCGCGCGCTATGTATGGATCCTATTGCAATGCTATTTGACGAACCAACATCTGCACTTGATCCAGAAATGATTAATGAAGTCCTTGATGTTATGGTTGAACTTGCATACGAAGGCATGACAATGATGGTTGTTACGCATGAAATGGGTTTTGCTCGTAAAGTAGCTCATCGCGTATTGTTCATGGATGAAGGTAAAATTATCGAAGATCGCTTTAAAGATGACTTCTTTAATAATCCTGAATCTGACCGAGCTAAAGACTTTTTAGCTAAAATTATTCATTAATATAACCGTAGTATGATGATATAGGCAGATATTTTATATATCTGCCTTATTCTTTATCTATTCTCTTTATTTGTAAACTAAGCTAATGTATCAGATTCGACATTATTGATATGTTCGTCAATCATACTTAAATGGTATTTATTTAACTAACAATGCAAAAACACAACAAAAAGTCACATTACCTACTGTTGTAACAGTGTTGAATCGGCTATCCTAATAACATCTGACTTATTCAAACAAACACCAGTTAACAGTAATTATCACTGTAACGATCGTTGACTACAGGATTTTTGTCACATGCAAGAACAATATACGCCAAATGAAATCGAATCAAACGTACAACAACATTGGGCTGAACAAAAAACATTTCACGTTACCGAAGACAGTAATAAAGAAAAATATTACTGTTTATCAATGCTACCTTATCCTTCTGGAAGACTCCATATAGGACACGTTCGAAATTATAGTATTGGTGATGCTATTTCCCGTTTTCAGCGTTTACAGGGTAAAAATGTATTACAACCCATTGGTTGGGATGCCTTTGGTTTACCTGCTGAAGGTGCGGCTGTTAAAAATAAAACGGCACCTGCACATTGGACTAAAGAAAATATTGCTTATATGAAGTCACAACTGAAAATGTTGGGGTTTGCTTATGACTGGCAACGAGAAGTGACAACGTGCGATCCTGATTATTATCGTTGGGAACAATGGTTTTTTACTCAATTGTATAACAAAGGTCTTGTGTATAAAAAAACATCAGCCGTCAATTGGTGCCCAAATGATGAAACTGTACTTGCTAACGAACAAGTCATTGATGGGCGTTGCTGGCGTTGTGATAGTCTTGTTGAACGCAAAGAAATTCCACAGTGGTTTATTAAAATTACTGCGTACGCTGATGAGCTATTGAATTCATTAGATAGCTTACCGGGTTGGCCAGACCAAGTAAAAACCATGCAACGCAATTGGATTGGTCGATCTGAAGGTGTTGAAATTGATTTTACTATTGAAAATAGTGCAGAAAAATTACGTGTATATACAACACGCCCTGATACCTTTATGGGGGTCACCTATGTCGCTATTGCAGCAGAACATCCTTTAGCGCAGCTTGCCGCAAAAAAATATCCAGAATTAACTTCCTTTATTAATGAATGCCGTAATACTTCTGTTGCTGAAGCCGATATGGCAACTATGGAAAAAAAAGGTATCGCGAGTGGTTTGTTTGCTATACATCCGTTAACCGGTGATAAATTACCTATTTGGATAGCCAATTTTGTATTAATGGATTATGGTACAGGTGCCGTGATGTCTGTGCCTGCTCATGATCAGCGTGATTGGGAGTTTGCCCATAAATACAACTTACCTATTAAAGCCGTTATTTTGGATGCTGATGGCAATGTACCTGATGTAAGCCAACAGGCGTATACAAGCAAAGGTAAATTATTTAACTCTGCAGAATTTGACGGTGCTGATTTTAATACCGCCTTTAATACTATTGCTGATAAACTTATCTCAATCAAAGCAGGGGAACGTAAAGTCAATTATCGTTTACGTGATTGGGGGGTTTCTCGCCAACGTTATTGGGGCGCACCTATTCCAATGGTTACACTGGAGGATGGCAGTGTCATACCAACTCCTGAAGATCAACTTCCGGTAATTCTGCCGACCGATGTTATTATGAATGGTATTACTAGCCCCATTAAAGCCGATCCTGAGTGGGCTAAAACTAGGGTTAATGGTAAACCTGCCATTCGTGAAACAGACACATTTGATACCTTTATGGAATCATCCTGGTATTATGCTCGGTATACCTGTGCTAATTATGATAAAGGCATGCTCGATCCTGCGGCGGCAAATTTCTGGCTACCTGTTGATCAATATGTTGGTGGAATTGAACATGCTATTATGCACCTACTTTATTTCCGTTTCTTCCATAAATTAATGCGTGATGCTGGCTTAGTTAATTCTGATGAACCTGCCCATCGTTTATTATGTCAAGGTATGGTATTAGCAGACGCTTTTTATTATGTTCCTGAAGGAAGCTCTGAACGTGTATGGGTTTCTCCACTTGATGCCATTATTGAAAAAGATGAAAAAGGCCGTATCGTTAAAGCACATAATGCAGAAGGTCAGGAGTTAATTTATGCGGGCATGACTAAGATGTCTAAGTCAAAAAATAATGGTATTGATCCGCAGTTGATGGTAGATAAATATGGTGCTGATACAGTGCGTTTATTTATGATGTTTGCAGCACCGCCCGAAATGACTTTAGAATGGCAAGAATCAGGTGTTGAAGGTGCAAGTCGCTTTTTAAAACGATTATGGCGTCTTGTCTACGAACATACTGCGCGAGGAACAACTATCTCATTAGATTTGACGTGTTTAACAACGCAACAAAAAGCATTACGTCGAGAGCTGCATAAAACGATTGCAAAAGTCACTGATGATATTGGCCGACGTCAAACATTTAATACAGCTATTGCTGCAATAATGGAATTAATGAATAAATTGACGCGTGCCAACCATGAAACAGGACAAGATCGTGCATTAATGCAAGAAGCGCTAGAGGCTGTAACATGCCTACTCTATCCATTTACCCCGCATATTTGTTTTAAATTATGGCAAGCATTAGGTTGTCAAGGCGATATAGATAATGCGCAATGGCCACAAATAGATGAAAATGCTATGATCGAAGACAATAAAACAGTAGTGGTTCAGGTTAATGGTAAAATAAGAGCTAAATTGGTTGTACCCGCAGATTGTAGTGAAGACGCAATTAAAGCATTAGCATTTAAGGAACCAGCAATCGAAAAATGGCTTGCAGAAGGTACATTGCGTAAAGCAATTTATGTCCCAGGTAAAATCCTGAATCTGGTGATTAACTAACAGAGTTAAGGAGTTAGAGTGTCACAATTTGTGCGCCAGTTAATTATTTTTTGTTTCAGCCTGTGTGTGATCACCACATCAGGCTGTGGATTTCATTTGCGCGGTAAAATTGAAGTTCCGCGTTCATTGCAAACAATCCTGTTAGAAAATAATGACCCTTACGGTCCATTAAATCGAGCGATTATTAAAGAGTTACGCAATAATGGTGTTACAATTTCCCAAGATAAAACGCGAACCGATATTCCAATATTACGTATTATCAATAGCCGGCAAAATCAAGATACCGTATCCATTTTTGCAGACGGTAATACAGCAGAATATCAATTAACACTTTTAGTGAATGCACAAGTCTTGATTCCGAATAAGGCCTTACATTCATTAGATGTACGCGTCAATCGTAGCTTTTTTGATAATCCATTAACCGTCCTCGCAAAAGATGCTGAGCGTAGCATGATTGATACAGAAATGCGCGAAGCAATTGCGCGCCAATTAGTTCGTAAATTATTGACGATTAATATCGATAGTTTAGAAAACACATTAATTGATGACGTAGATCAGCACAGCCTGCCGAAAGTAGATGATTTGCGAACTGATAATTTGCCACCAGTTATTGTTAATAATAATGAATATGTTTTTCCAGGAAAAAGTAATAATTGATAGCAATATTCTAATTACTTGCCATCAACTAGAAATGGATAAGAAAATTTAATGACTCGCCTTTATCCCGAACAACTATTAGCGCATATCAAACATGATATGCGTGGTTGTTATATTTTAAGCGGTAACGATGCCCTATTGCAGCAAGAAAGCAAAGAATATTTGCATTCGAATGCAATAGCTCAAGGATTTGAGGAACAATTAGTAATAACGGTTGATAGCCATATGGAATGGTCAACTGTATTTAACTTTTGTCAAGAATTAAATTTATTTTCCACAAAAAAATTTATTTTTCTTGATTTTGGTGATGGTATACCGACAAATGCACAAGCAGAGTCATTAATAAAATTAAGTGCATTATTGCATTCTGATATATTACTTTTACTTAAAACCGGACGATTAACATTACAACATGAAAATAGTCTTTGGATTAAGTCATTAAAGACAACCAGCAATGTGGCTGTCGTCATTTGCCAAACACCGGATCAGGAACAGTTACCTCGCTGGTTATCCACTCGTGCAAACGCGATGTCATTAAATCTTGAGAAAGATGCATTGCAGTTATTATGTTTCTATTATGAGGGGAATTTATTAGCACTAACACAGTTGCTCTCATTATTATCGCTACTTTATCCTGACGGACAGTTAACCTATCCTCGTGTTGAACAATCAGTAAATGATGCTGCTCGATTTACTGTTTATCATTTAGCGGATTCGCTATTAGCAGGAAAAAATAAACGTTCGTGGCATATTCTCCAGCAATTACGCAATGAAGATATAGAAGTACTAATTTTACTTCGTGTGTTGCAAAAAGAGTTAATTCAGTTATTAGATATGAAATTAATGAGTCACCATTCTTCATTAAAAATATTATTTGATCAAAAAAAAATTTGGCAATCACGCCGATCATTAATTACGCAAGCCTTACACCGTCTTTCAGTACAGCAGATCACACAGGCTATTTCTTTACTTGCTCATATAGAGCTAAAGGTTAAACAAGATTATAGTCAATCCGTTTGGTCCGAATTTGAAGATTTAATTATGATGATTTGTGGTAAACACCTTCCCTATTCACTTGAATCATCTGATGGAACCTTTGATGTGTAACTACAATACCGTTGACACTAAACTTTATGCTATTTTAGGTGGGACATTTGACCCTATTCATTATGGCCATTTACATCTAGCAAATTCATTAATAAAAAAACTATCTCTTAGTAAAATTATTTTTATGCCTAATCATATTCCGCCACATCGCCCTCAACCGAAAGCGTCAGCGAAGCAAAGAGTAGCCATGATAAAATATGCTATTGAGAATAATGCGTTATTTGCAGTAGATGAGTTAGAACTAAAAAAAACAACACCCTCTTATACAATTGAAACATTAAAAACAATAAGGAAACATATTACACCTGAACAGCCATTAGCATTTATTGTTGGCCAGGATGTATTGCTTACCCTTTCAACATGGCATCAATGGCAATCATTAATTGATTATTGTCATTTGGTTATTTGCCAACGACCCGGTTATCATAAAGACATCAGAGAAAAACAGCTTCTAGACTGGTTTACTCAACATCATACAAACAAAGTAAGTCTGCTTCATCAACAACCGCACGGCTATATCTACCCTGCGGATATCCCCGTATTATCTATTTCCGCAACAGAAATCAGACAGCGTTGTGCCAATGGTTTGCAATATAATAAACTTCTGCCTAACGCCGTGCATCAATATATTCTTCAACATCACTTGTACCGCTGAATAATGCTTCGTGCTATTATAGTTACTTATTATTAATGCTTGTGTAATAGCTGTTTTGCTATAAACAATTAATAGATATAATATAATTTACTTTTTTTATTTTTATGGCTAAACAAAAGAGATCTTTATTGATTCGAAAAGTAATGTTATAAAAATAAAGACGCATTCGATAAAATAGAGTTATATCGTAAAATACATAAGGTGATGCATTTGCAAGAAGATAAATTACAAAACTTGATTATTGACAAAATTGATGATTTAAAAGGTCAGGATATTATTACTATTAATGTAAAAGGTAAGTCTAGTATTACCGATTGTATGATCATTTGTACCGGTACTTCAAATCGTCATGTAGCTTCCATTGCTACACATATTGTTGATGCAGTAAAAGCTATAGGCATTCGACCGTTAGGTATCGAAGGTGAAAAAGAAGCAAGTTGGATTGTGGTTGATCTTAATAATGTCATCGTACATATCATGCAAGATGAGGCCCGTCAACTTTATCAATTAGAAAAACTCTGGAGTTAATCGTTGAAATTGCAACTTATTGCAGTAGGTACGAGAATGCCGGAGTGGGTGCAGCAAGGCTTTACTAATTATCTTCGCCGTTTTCCTAAAGACATGCCTTTTGAGCTAATAGAGATCCACGCAGGGAAACGAAGTAAAAATGCAGATATCCGTCGTATCCTTGATAAGGAAGGTGAGCAGATGCTTGCTGCCGTAAGCAAAGGTAATCGAATAGTGACATTAGATATTCCTGGCGCTAAATGGGATACGCCTCAATTAGCTCAGCAACTCGAACGCTGGAAAATAGATGGCCGAGATGTTAGCCTGTTAATTGGTGGTCCTGAAGGTTTAGCACCAGCATGCAAACTCGCGGCTGAGCAGAGTTGGTCATTATCACCATTAACCATGCCTCATCCTTTAGTAAGAATAGTCGTAGCCGAAAGCCTATACCGTGCCTGGAGTATTACAACGAATCATCCTTATCATCGAGAGTAATAGTAGATTGGAGACAAAATCTTACCAGGCTATAAAGAAAAAAGGCCGTAATCATATTCGCGATCATACTGCTGAGGCTAGCTTATTTATAAGGCGTACTTTAGTCTCTTTTTTCGTGGTATTAGTCCTGTTTGCAATTTTGCTAGCTAACCTTTATCACTTACAAGTCGATCTCTATGATCTATTTCAAACGAGATCGAATAATAACCGTATTAAATTAATTCCTATTTCACCCACTAGAGGATTAATTTATGACAGAAATGGTAAAGTTCTAGCATTGAATAATACAACTTATCAATTAGAAGTTATTCCTGGTAAGGTAAAAAATTTAGACAAACAACTTGATCGCTTACGTTCAATTATTGATTTAACTGATGATGATATTGCTGCTTTTCAAAAAGAACAAAAAAGCAAACGTCGTTTTGCTTCTGTAACATTGAAAAACGATTTATCTGAAGAACAAATTGCGCGTTTTTCCGTAAACCAATATGACTTTCCTGATTTTGAAATTATAGGTTACCAACGTCGTTTTTATCCGTACGGTGCTGCCCTTACCCATATTATTGGTTATGTTTCAAAAATAAACGATAAAGATTTGCAATGGTTGAGTGAACAAGATCGGAATAAAGATTATGCTGCCACGCGTGATATTGGAAAATTAGGTATTGAAAAATATTATGAACCGTTATTACTTGGAAAACCTGGCTATGCTGAAGTGGAAGTAAATAGTCGCGGTCGAATTATTCGTAAATTGAGTGAAATGCCACCGCAAGCAGGGCAAAATATCTATCTTACACTAGATCTCGATTTACAAATGTATATTACTAAAATTATGGCTGGACGACGCGGTGCAGTTATCGTCTCCGATCCTCGCAATGGTGAAATTCTTGCAATGGTTTCAAGTCCTAGTTATGACTCTAATTTATTTGTCGATGGAATTTCAAATAAAGATTTTGATACATTGCGTAATGATCCCGATGGACCCTTGTTTAATCGGGCAACCCAGGGAACATATCCACCCGCCTCAACGGTTAAACCTTATATTGCATTTTCAGCTCTTAGTGAAAAAGTGATTGATGCATCAACAACCATACATGACCCAGGTTACTGGCGTTTACCAAACAGTAAAAATAAAGGCCCTTGTACGGCGAAAGATAAAAATAATGGTTGTTATCGAGACTGGAGTTGGCGACGAGGAGGACAAGGTTCAGTCAACGTATTAAAAGCGATTGAATCCTCTTCTGATACTTTTTTTTACCAAGTTGCTTTTGACATGGGGATTGATCGATTATCGCAATGGATGAAACAATTTAGTTTTGGTGAATATACTGGCATCGATATCTATGAAGAAAGCAAAGGACTAATGCCAACACGGGAATGGAAAAAAAAGAATCGAAAAGCATCATGGTTTTGGGGTGATACTATTTCAGTTGGTATAGGACAAGGTTACTGGCGAGCAACACCAATACAGATGAACAAAGCATTAATGACGCTAATTAATCATGGTAAAGTTGTTACGCCTCACTTTTTACTAAGTAGCCAGTCGAGTAAGCAACAAGATAACTATCTCGATGAAAATAAAAAACAATTAAGCACCTCCAATTCGCCTTACTGGAATTATGTTTTAGAGGGCATGAATCAAGTTATGCAAGGTCCGAAAGGCTCAGCGCATTTAACATTTAGCAAAGCCCCCTATAAATCTGGTGGTAAATCGGGGACTGCGCAGGTTTTCGGTTTAAATAAACAGATTTACGATGCGTGTAACTTACCTGAAAACTTACGTGACCATGCTTTATTTATTGCTTACGCCCCATTTGATAATCCTAAAGTCGCCATTACCTTAGTGATTGAAAATGCCTTAAGTGGCGGGGGAAGCACAGCTGCACCTATTGTTAGGCAGATCATGGATCATATGTTAGTAGGTAAGGAATATATACCTGAACCTCTTAATAAATGTCAGTAACGTATTGTTAGACTGGAATAATTATGACTGAAAATTCTAAAAGAACTTCATTTTGGTCACAAATACATATCGATTTCCCTTTATTACTATGTATTTTGATATTATTAGGCTATAGCATGATTATTTTATGGAGTGCTAGTGGCCAAAATATAGATATGATGGAACGTAAACTATTCCAAATTGCTATGGGCCTTGGTATTATGCTTGCTATGGCCCAAATTCCTCCAAGAATTTATGAAAGCTGGGCGCCTTATCTTTATTTTTTAAGTCTACTTTTGTTACTTATGGTTGATATTATGGGCTATGAGAGTAAAGGAGCCCAGCGTTGGCTTGATCTTGGTGTGCTCCGATTTCAACCTTCAGAAATTGCTAAAATCACTGTTCCTCTTATGGTAGCGCGATTTATTAATCGGGATCGCTGTCCTCCGACGTTAAAGAACACTTTTATTGTCCTTTTTATTATCATTATCCCTACATTACTTGTGGCGGCACAACCTGACTTAGGTACCTCTATTTTAATTGCATTATCTGGATTATTTATCTTATTTCTTGCTGGATTGAGCTGGCGTTTTATAAGTGTATCTTTTGTCTCACTTTTAGCGTTTTTACCCATACTTTGGTTTTATCTGTTACGACCTTATCAACGTGCCCGCGTAATGACATTTATACATCCAGAACAAGATGCTTTAGGTTCTGGTTGGCATATAATTCAATCTAAAATTGCTATTGGTTCTGGTGGTATCTGGGGGAAAGGCTGGCTTAATGGTACTCAATCTCAATTAGAATTTTTACCAGAACGACATACCGATTTTATTTTTTCTGTGCTTGCCGAAGAAATAGGAATGTTAGGCGAATTATTGCTATTAATGTTTTATTTATGCTTAATAACGCGTGGATTAATTATAGCAATGAATGCACAAACTGCATTTGGTCGTATTCTTGCTGGAGGATTAACCTTAATATTATGTGTATATGTATTTGTTAATATTGGCATGGTAAGCGGTATTTTACCTGTTGTCGGTGTGCCACTACCTTTTATTAGCTATGGTGGTTCGGCTTTGATTGTTTTAATGGCAGGCTTTGGTATTACAATGTCAATTCATACTCATCGAAAAATGTTATCAAAATCAGTATAAAAGGTGAACATCAATATGAAAAAATATGTTTGTTTATTATTGCTAAACTTATTACTAAATGGGTGCCAATTTTTACCAACATATCATGATGAACAACCTGATCCTCCTTTTGTGGGTACCTTAACCGAAGTCAGTGGTGCTGATATTTATTATCAGCCTTACGTTGAAACTTCATTATATGATTGGCAGGCAGGAAATAGAACATTTATTATTGAAAAAAAGCCAGCTTACTATAGTAAAATAGGTAAAGCGGCTATTTTTAATTCGCAGAAGGATGGTAAAGTGACTTTCACCGGCGAAATAACAAATAGTGCTGAATTTACTGCCATTCATGATACCTTACCCTTACCGGCGTATGCGAGGATCACTAATATTGAAAATGGTCGCCAACTTATTGTTCGTATTAACGATCGAGGTCCTCTTGCCGAGGATAAGATTATTGGTATCTCAGAAGCTGCTGCATTTCGCTTGAATATGAATGAAAATAGTAGGATCAAGGTTGATGCTATCGTCATTTCACCAGATGGTTCGCTTTCTGGTAAAGGAATGTATGGCAGCAAAATTGCTGAACTTAGTTTTGCTTTGCCACAACAACCACTATTGTAGGTTGTTACACTATGTAACAATATGTTGTTTTTATAGCGTTAATCATCACCGAGCCGTTTAATAGAATAGCAATTATTCAGCATATAGTGCTTATCTTTTGTTTTACAACAATAATCAGATGTTGCGCTATACTCAGTTTATATTATTGATAAATAATCTAGTACTGATAATTTTATAACGATTACATTATAACTTATCTCTAAACTGAATGCGCTGTCAGTCATATAAGTTACATGTTATAGTATACAAAGCTATTAACTCACTAACATTCAAATAGATCGTCTTATGAAATTTTTTCTTTCTTCTGGTAAACAAGCAATAAAAAATACTATTTTCAGTGTACTGCTATTATCAAGTTCAGTAGCCAGCTACGCTGATCCTATTGATTTGAATACATTAATACCTGATGCCCCCAAAATAGCTTCACCGTCTTATATTCTGATTGATTATCATTCAGGACAAATTTTAGTTGAACATAATGCTGAAGAGCGACGTAACCCGGCAAGTTTGACCAAAATGATGACGAGTTATATTATTGGGCAAGCAATAAAAAGTCATAAAATATCGCCGGATGATTATGTGGTCATTAGTGATAATGCGCGTACCACTAATCCTATTTTTCGTGATTCTTCGTTAATGTGGCTCGAAAAAGGAAAATCAGTAAAAGTTTCTGATTTAAACCGTGGCATTATTATCCAATCAGGTAATGACGCGTGTGTTGCTATGGCTGAACACGTAGCAGGTAGTCAAGATACCTTTATTAGTTTGATGAATACTGCAGCAAAGAGTCTTAACATGAATGATTCCCATTTTGCTACAGTACACGGTCTTGATGCGGATGGCCAATATAGTACAGCACATGATATGGCCAGACTAGCTCAAGCATTGATTCGTGATGTTCCTAATGAATATGCTGTTTATAAAGAAAAAGAGTTTACTTTCAGTAATATTAAACAACGTAATCGTAATGGGCTACTTTGGGATACGAGTCTTAATGTAGATGGAGTAAAAACTGGCCACACTAGTACTGCAGGTTATAATTTAGTTAGCTCAGCTACGCAAGGAAATATGCGTCTTATCGCTGTTGTGATGGGGAGTGCAAATAATAACGAAAGACAATCACAAAGTAAGCAACTATTGACTTGGGGATTTCGTTATCATGATACATTATCGCCATTGCAAGCGAATAAACCTTTTATTACTCAGCCTGTATGGTTTGGTAATGAGTCACAGGCAAACTTAGGAATTAATCAGGATGTTTACGTAACGATTCCTCGTGGCCGTAATAATGATTTAAAAGCGAGCTATACGTTAACAAATACTGAACTATTAGCACCATTAAAGAAAGGGCAAATTGTTGGTAAAATTACGTTTTCGATGGATAACAAGGTTATTTCAGAACATCCTCTTGTGGTATTAAATGATATAACGGAAGGTGGTTTCTTTAGCCGCATAGTAGATCATATTATGTTGACATTCCATCGTTGGTTTAACTGACAGCAACAAATCGTCATATTCCGCCGGTTTTACCGGCGTTTTTTATGGAATACAATCTGATCACAATAAGCTTCTTAAAGGTAAAATTTTAATTTACCTATATAGTTAAGTAATAATGCATGAGACAATCACGTTGTTTTGTTTATATGCAAATTTTGTGGAGAAATTATGAAAACAAAATTAAATGAGCTGCTTGAATTTCCTTGTTCTTTTACTTATAAGGTTATGGGATTAGCCCAACCAGAACTAGTGGAGAAAGTCGTTGAGGTCATACAACGTCATGCTCCAGGTGATTATTCTCCAACAATAAAACCGAGCAGTAAAGGTAATTATCATTCTGTTTCAATTACGATTAATGCAACACATATTGAGCAAGTTGAAACACTCTATGAAGAGTTAGGCAAAATTGATATTGTTCGAATGGTATTATAAGGGTCAACTGGCTTAGCATAGGTTGCTATGCCAGTAATATTTATTTAATCCAATACATTTTAAATAATACATTCTCATATAATGAAAATGATTTTCTTCTATATATTATTGATTTACTGCTTATCATTTTCATTACTAGCATAGTATTCACTTAATGATTCATTTACACTATTATTTTATAAGGTTAATGTTATTGTTCTATAGTAGATTTACTGCATAACTATTAAATTAAGTCATGCTTTACGATTAAAATAATAGTTGCTAGTGATCCCCCGTTAATTATAATAAAAACAAACCAAACACATAAAATTAACAATTATGCAACATAGATCACTTATAATACGTCAAGCCGGAATACAGCCTTATCAAACAATGTATACTGCAATGCATGCATTTACTGATAGGCGCACAAAAGAAAGCTGCGATGAAATTTGGTCAGTTCAGCATTATGCTATATATACGCAAGGCCAGGCAGGTAAACCTGAGCATCTAATAACCCCTAACTCTATTCCTGTTATACAAAGCGATCGTGGTGGGCAAATTACGTATCATGGACCAGGGCAGCAAATAATTTATGTGTTGCTTGATCTCAAGCGACTTAATTTATCAGTTCGTAATTTAGTCACTGTTCTTGAAGATAGTGTTATTGATACACTAGCCCTCTTAGGCATCGAAGCATATAGCCGTCAAGATGCACCCGGTGTTTATGTCGCTCAAGCAAAAATATGTTCTCTTGGCTTACGTATTCGCAAAGGATGTAGTTTACATGGCCTTGCACTAAATATCGATATGGAACTAAGTCCATTTGATGCCATTAATCCTTGTGGTTATGCTGGTTTAAAAATGACACAAGTTCGAGCATTCTATCCCTCTGCCAACAGTGCCAATATTAGCCAATCCTTGCTAGAAAATTTAAGTAAAAAACTTAATTATTCATATATAAAATATAAAAACTGGAGTTCAGCTGACTATGATTAAACCAGGTAAGATGCAACCAGGTATTAAATATCGTGATGCAGATAAAATCGGTATTATTCCGGTGAAATCTATTACTGAAAATAGTGCTTCACATTTACCAAAACCGAAATGGATGAAAATCAAACTACCTAGTGATACAAACCGTATTGCTGAAATAAAATCAGCCATGCGTCATAATGGTTTACATTCGGTATGTGAAGAAGCAGCTTGTCCTAATCTTGCTGAATGTTTTAATCATGGCACGGCAACTTTTATGATCCTTGGTGCAATTTGTACGCGTCGCTGTCCTTTTTGTGATGTCGCTCATGGAAAACCATTACCGCCCGACACTGAGGAACCATATAAGTTAGCAGAAACAATTAAACAAATGAAATTACGTTATGTCGTAATAACATCCGTTGATCGCGACGATTTACCCGACGGTGGTGCGCAACATTTTTCTGATTGTATAATAGCTATTCGCAAAAAAAATCCTCATATAAAAATAGAAATACTTGTTCCTGATTTTCGTGGCCGTCAAAAGCAAGCACTTACCTTTTTACAAAATAATCCTCCTGATGTATTTAATCACAATTTAGAAAATATTCCTCGCTTGTATCCACAAATCAGACCGGGTGCAAAATATGACGCATCATTAAAGTTACTACAGGAATTTAAACAACTCCATCCATCCATTCCAACAAAATCGGGATTGATGGTGGGATTAGGTGAAAGTAATAGTGAAATTTTAGATGTCATGTCAGACTTGCGTCAACATGGCGTAACTATGTTGACATTAGGTCAGTATCTTCAACCAAGCCGACATCATTTTCCTGTACAACGCTATGTGACTCCAGAGGAATTTACCGAATTAAAATCGGCTGCATTAGCTATGGGATTTACTCATGCAGCATGTGGGCCTTTTGTCCGATCATCTTATCATGCAGATCTACAAGCACAAGGTATAGAAGTAAAGTAGTAATTATAATTAACATAGAAAAGCAAGTCGATGCTATTATTGATAGCGTATTTGTGAAGATAGTTGGTTTATATTTTTAACTTTTATTAATAGGGTATATTATGAATAAATTATCGATAAAATATGGTCTTTTCTTTCTTTTATTATCCTTGATGTCAAGTTATAGTTTTGCAGTAGATAATCATATGCAACATCAACAAGCAGATCTTAAGTCCGTGGAGCAATCACCTGCAACAACAGATTTTTTGATGGCTATGACCAAAATGCATCAACCCATGATGGATGGTATAATGGATAAAAATGCAGATATTGCCTTTGTTAAAGGAATGATCCCTCATCATCAAGGTGCAATAGATATGTCTGAAATTATACTTAAATATAGTAATGACCCACAAATACGTCAGCTTGCTGAAGATATCATCGCGGCTCAGAAAAAAGAGATAAAACTAATGCACGACTGGCTTGCTAAACATGATAAACAATAGCTCATTGATAAACTACGCTATACTGCCAATATAGTGTAATATCAAGTTGGTTGAAGAACGAGCTTAGTCTTTGTTCTTCAACCAAACGATAACTACATTGATAAAGTTTGTGTACCTAAGAGGTCGTTTCCTTCGTCATTTATTACTGTAAAACGTACAACGACATTTCCTTTTTTCAGCTTAGAAAAGTCTTTTATTTCAATATGATGTACCGTATTAGGTGCAATAAATTGTGATGGTAATACGAGGCTTTGCTCAGCTACCAGTGCCAAACTATTCATGGTAATGTAAAAAGGTGTCGGATTAGTGAGTTTTAAATAAGTTTTACCTGCTTGAGAATAAAAGCTAAAGTGCAATTTATCTAATGCTAATTCAAGCCTTCCAATCTTTTTAGGGCGGAATAAAAATTTAACTTGCGTTTTAACGGTAACCGTTAACGTCGAGTATTCATCCGGTATATTTTTAGGTTTTGACGGTATTTCATACAAGTTTAACCAGAATAATGTTTCCTGCTCTGTAGAGAGTTTTTTTCGATTATAAATAATGCGTAAATTTTGCATAGTACCCGGCTCTAGTCGAAAAACAGGCGGAATAACAATAAAGGGAGAGTTTGCAGAGTCAGGAGAGCCGCCTTCTTCATTTTTATCCACCCAGGCCTGGATCATTACGGGGAGATCTCCCCGATTTTTTATACTATATGTTTGTTCTGTTTTATCAGAGCTAAAAATAATTCGAGTAGATGTTAATAATAATTCAGCCTCACAACGAGAACTACTACATAAAATTAATAGCGTCAGACTTAATAAGTTAAATACTGCTTTATAATGGTGATATAGCAAATAAAAACAACTCATTAACTACTCCTTTTTATAAATTTGCTATAAAAATATATAATATTGCTTGTAGTGAATAAATAAAACAGGATTAACTTTATTTACTAACTTTATCTATCGATAGCTATCATAATTATTGGACTTGCACCACAATATAAGCGGTAGCATCTATTTTACCGGTCGTGACTTTCTTATCCGGAAGTCGCTCTAATATACCAGTAAAACGATGATGATAAATTTTATAGTTACCTTCATTAGAAATATTTGCATTACGCGGAATAGATAACCAGCCGCCACTTTCATCCAGACGATTATATTTTGAAGGACTTGCCGAAAAACCATTTTTATCTATATCACTTGGTGCTTCTAACCCTTCATAACCCATTAATTTTACAGGTCTTCTGTCCGATGTGACAATTCTAATACCAACACCTCTAGCCAACGAACCATCATTGGTTTGATAGCGATTTGAAAGTAAATGAGTTACTGGTGGCCATGAGCTACTTCCGCCTCCGGCAGATAATTTCTCGTCAATTGCAGCTTTATAGGCATCTAACGGAATTCGAATTCCCATTACTGTTTCAAATTCGCCAAAACCGAATTTGACGCCAGTTCCATGACATTTAATTTCAACATCAAAATCTTCTTCACGATAGCCACCTGACATTAATTCACCAACCGTAATCGTCGAAAAGAAGACAACCGGTGTGACATTTTTTACAATACAGCTTTTTTTCCGTGTCAGACGTATCATATTGTTAATACCATAACCAGCCGCAAATGTACTTCTATTAACGGCTGAGGGATGGCCATTACCAATATTGTTATTTAATCCCCCACCTTTTAAGGTTATAAAGCCAGCTGCTTGCCGAGTCATTTCGACATAACCTGTTGAACCAATGCCAGTACCTATAATTTTACCTTCGCCTTCATTACGTCTGGCAATATCACAATTAATTTTGCTGGTATTTGTTGGGCCATCTGCACGACTACATGTCTGAGTTGACAGATTAGCGGGCGCACCAACTCTAAACAATTCCATGGTAACTAATGGAATATGTTTGGCTTTTATTGCAATTTTTTTTACACCTTTGTAATCATATTCTTCATAATTTTCTTTAGTAAGTTGTATAGATTTCCATCTACCGCTAAATGCTTCTCCATTAGCAACGGTTAAACGTAATCCAACATTTTTTGCAATTGTCTGAAATACACCATCAACGCCACCACTGTATTTTTTAACGACAAGACCATTCGCTGTTTCAGTTGCCCAAAAACCACCACCATATAAACCCTGTACATTAGAGACATAAAAAAAACGTAACTCACCAACATCAGCTGGATCACAAAGATAAATTATTTGTTCGGGTGATATTTTATTAGAAATATCAGCTGAAATGACCGTGGAAGCTAATAGACTACCATTTGGTTGTAATTCTTGATCATCTTCGATATTAACTGTTGCAGGTAAGTTAGTATCACGTACAAAAGTATCATCAGCATAATACAAAGGTAAGCCTATAGCATTATCTATATCACTTCCCCCTCCTTTATTACCTACAGTTTGACAGGTTGCTAATGCGGGAAAAGCTGTAAATAATGATAAGCTGGCTGCAATTGTTATATGTTTGATTTTAGATAATCCGGATAGGTAGTGATAACATTGCGCTATAGTGTTAAGGTATTTTTCACTGATATAGCGGTTAAGGTGTGTAGCACATCCCATAAGTAACTTCTCCATTTATTACTGTATTATTGTTAATAAAAACTATAACGCAGTATTATTGACGCTCTATTCGATTCATTATCTAACTAATGTTAAAGGTCTTATATGTCATTAACATCCATACAAATACCATTGAGTTGATATAAACTTTCATTATTGTTTGGATTGCGAATAACATAATTGACTGTACATTTTTCGTCATCGGATTCGCCCCACTTAACCATTAAGCTTCCTTTTTTATCTTCCGCTCGTGCATAAATTTGGCCACCTTGCCCAACCATACCTACAACAATACCATCTTGATTATAAACATTAGCACCTAATGGTAAGGGTTGATTACTTTGACGTTTGGTTGCAATTAATACAGGATAACCAGAAATAGTATCAAATTTGACTTTTACTACTGCACCGGCATAAGGTGCAATAACATGATTATTATTTTTTAACTCTACATTTTTATCCATGCCTTCAGAATCTAGCGTAATACTGTTGTAACGATAAGGTGACAGAGAGGGTACAATCGCATAACCAAATTTATTAATTCTAATATCATTACCACCAATTACTTTGGCACCTTCTGCACCTTTTGCCTCAATGAGAGCAAATGTGTCACCCACATATGATCCTAATGTTATTCCACCTGTATGAGCCACTATAGATCCGCGCATACCAAGTGAACCACTCCATCCAGAACTTCCTAGATTATTATAGTTACCTGTTAAACTAATAACTGGATAACGTTTTGATAAGGTTACGCCCCATTGTGTCTCATCACTATAGGAATCATAGCCAGCATTTAAGCTATAGCTTATGGTATTTTCTTCATCTAACAAGCCTGCAACATTGGCTTGCGTCATATAATCATTACCACTAAAGTGGCTGCCATTTAATGTGAGGATAGGTGCTCGAGTACTACCGCCAAGTGGCATTGCCAGTGTCATCGAAACTGTATTTTCATTTTTGTTATTGTTCGTGTTATATACCCGATTAAAGCGTAATGTATAGGCTAAACTTTTCCAGTTATTGGAGTAGCCTGCTTGAATTTGATTATCATTTTCGCGATTATCCCGATAATATTGTCGGGAAGCTGACAAATATAATTGACCGTATCGATTAAGTGACTGATTCATTACAATTTCAAGTCGCGCTCGTTGTAAATAAGTCGATGATGACCAATCTGAATCATTTTCATATGACTCTCTAATCCCAATTACATCAGCATAGTCACGGTAACCTTTTGAAGAATAGCGATACCCTGCAAAGGTTAATGTTGTACCTGTGGCTTGGAGCGTCCGGCTATAAGATAAATTAGCCATCCAACCTTTTTGTGAATTATCTTCAGGTAGTTTAGCATATGAATAAGTAAGATTTGCTCCAAATGAACCAAGCCAACCACTTACTGTATTACCTAGCATAAGTGAATAATAGTCTTTACCGATACGGCTTGCAGAGTTAAAAGTAATAAAATTATTTAAACCATATTGATAACTAAATTCACCAAACCAATCATCCCCATTACCAATGTCTCTGGCTTGACCTACAACAGCGGTATAACGTGAAGAACCTTCACGTAATGATTCAGGCAAGGCTGAGAATGGCACGGAGAAAAATGAACTCTGTCCATCTGCTTCTAAAACTTCAACATCCAAATCACCACCATAATTAGTTGGAGCCAAATCATTTATTTCAAACGCACCAGCAGATACAGTAGTTTGGTAAACGAGATTACCATTTTGACGAACTAATACAGTAGCATTTGATTTTGCAACACCGCGAATAACTGGAGCATACCCTTGCATGGATACTGGATACATACGTTCATCTGATGCCAACTGTATCCCACGAAAAGCTAAGCCAGAAATAAATCGTCCTGAGGTAAAAGAATCTCCCAGTGTCAATTCACTATTTAATATTGGAACTGCACGCTGCACATAAGCCCTGATTGATTTCCAGTGACTGCCATTATTATCATTATAGGTATAGGAACCTTGTTGACGAAAGCGCCATAATCCCAAATTAATACCTGAATTCACATTTAAAAAAGTATTCGTATTGTCAGCTACTGAAGTGTAGCTATTGGTTGCAGAATAATTAATGAAAGCAATACTATTTCCTTCTGACCAATCTTTTGGATCAACATAACCACGAGGATGATGCTTTAACATTGCTTGTGGGATAGAAACATTTAAACGTAAGCTTGTTGAATCATAGTTAACAAAAGCACCTTCGACAAATTCATTGACGGGTGCACATGTTGATGTTACTTCACTAATTTTATTTACGTCAATGCTTTCAAAAAATGCCTTATCTAAGCATGGGCCTATATTTTTATTACTTTGTTCTGCAAAATGAATTACGCGTCGCTCTTTATATTTACCATTCACATAAACATCGACTTCATAATCCCCTGCTGCAATACTGCCTTTTTGATTAAATCGTGCAATACCGCCATAACTACTGGCACTACCTAGAATTAATGCGTCATCAAAAAAATACTCTTGATTCCCTACACTATTTGCTAAATCGACGGTTTGAGTCACATCAGAATTTATCGATTCAGCGTGTGATTGCTGTGTGTTACTTGTACTTAACGACTCAACAGAAGATATTTTTGGCTGATTTATAACTGTACGTTGAGGCTTTTTATGTGCTTTTTGTGTAGTAGAACGATTTTTTACTATTGATGACGATTTCTCAGAGGTTGATGTTTTTTTCTCTGATCGCGCTTTGCTCGATGTTGACGAAACTTTAACTAACGCGTTATCTTTTTTTGATACGCTTATTTTCTTAGTAACACTCTTATCTGAACCAGTTGTTGATCCTACCGATTTCCGCATCGTTGTTCTTCGTGTCGGTTTCTCTTTAATACTCTTTTTTGCCTTATTTAAATATTCACTATCAACCACAGCAAATCCATTTGATTCTGTTTGTTCATCAATAATAATCGCCGCAGCTTCGTTCGAAAAGAGAACAACATTAATCATACAACTAAGAAGTGTGAGCTTTATCCACGGATGGTCATCAGAAACACTTAATATATTAGGTTGTTCTGTGCATTTATTGATGTTATTCATGTGGAAGTTCCCCTTTTCCATACAATTTATTAGCGATGAATAACAAACGATCCTGGAATATCTCCTCCCTGATCACCCACTAATATAAAATCAATTTTAATATTTGCTGCTGAGGATAACTTACTGGCATTGTTGATAATAATTGTTTCTGATGATTTAGGTGCGATCATCGGTAAATTATCATCAATTTTATTTATCGTTTTACCGTTAGCTGTTATTAACACATTAGAATATGTGGCATAATAACTCGACGTATTGTTAATTGTTAAAGCCCATTTATTACCTTGTGGCTTAAGTGTGAATGATTGCAATTCACTTACTGTTTTACCTACATTGGGTATCGTTGTTGGACGATAAAAAATCTTCATACGATGGCGAAATAGCAAACGTAACTGATTTTTACTTAAACTTTCACCGTTCGTTGGTGGTATTTGTAGCATATTTAAATAAAATATGGACTCTCGATCGGCTGGTAATGATGATTTATTACCACTATAAATTAATCTAACATTTTGACCACCATTAGCTTCAATACGAAAAACAGGTGGACTTAGGATAAAGGGGCCATCAGCATCATCTGGCGTAGAATTCGGATTGTTAATATCGACCCACATCTGGACAACATTAAAGAAAGGATCGTTATTTTTTAGCTGAATTGTTTTACTTTTGGCATCTGAAGGATAGATAACTCGTGTTCCTGTCATTACCACACTTGCAAAAGCACTATTTGTGAGCAAAACCAATAAAATTACTAAGTATTTCATCATTATTTTATTGTATAGTCCACAATTATCCATAACAAAACATCCCCAACAGTATAACTCGGCTCTAAAACAACTTTAGAGCCGATAATTATTATATTAATACTACGGCAAATTTTACAACCAATGACAATTACTTATAAGTAATTGCATATTGGACATTACTTTGAATCAAACCAAGTTTTGGCGCTGATGTATCGGCCTTAGAATAACCAACTTTAAATACTAGTTCGACATTGATATTTGGATCTGCTGCACCTGCTGGCTGTGGATACAAAGCATATAAACGCGCATCACCATTTGCAAATGATAATGCAGTATTAGTTGCATCAGCTAAACGTAAGTATACGTTATCTGTTACAGGATTGCCTTGTGCTGCAGTAGGATTATCTACTAAGTAGTTTTTCAAGAAATAAGCGGCATTAGCAGTACCTGCGCCTGTTGTAACTAATGAATTAGGTACTAAACGAATACCTACCTGTGAAGGTTTAGTTGTGCAACCAAAAATACGCACGTTAACATCTTGTGGCATCAAAATTTCACCTACATTAGCATTACTTACAGCTTCAGCAGTAATAGGATCAAGCAATACGGCAGGGTTAGTTGGGTTGTCATTTACCAATATACTACATGATTGATCCGTAACTTCCCCAAAAAAACGAATTTGATTCGCTGAATAGGCTGATCCGGCTACAGTTAAGAGTGCTAAAGTAATGAGAGTTTTTTTCATAAAGAGGCTCCATATCCCATGTTATATTCCTTGGCTGATAACATTATAATAGCGCATATTATATCCGCTATAATTATTGTTATTAGCAGAGAGTAAAAAACTTAATCATTGGTACTGAATAAAAAAGACAACACGTTAAGTAATAAAAAATTAACTTTGAGTTTCATTTTATTTCAAGGCCGCAGAATACCTTCTGAAAAAATAAAGTCAACATATACATTTTATTAAACAGAGTAATTACTTAATTGAACATATAATAACTTATAAAAATCAAAAAGATTGATTAATTTAAATAATTTTTATAAAAAACCTTACTAAATTTAAATAATTTTTTTATTCAATGTTATATATTATAATAATTTATATCTAATCGTGTTTTACGCTCTATATTTTATAGCTTGTATTTTTTAATCTAAAATAACAAAAAAATATCACCTTTAAAAGGTATTATTATTATTTTATTTTTATTAATATAAGAAATTTATTTCATTGATTTATAAGTAAATTTATTTATGTTATAATATAATTGTTACAAAACCGCAGATTTTAATTTTATTTAAACGATTTCACTTGTTAAAACAACATATATAATATATTTCAATATATTATATATAACAATAAATAAAAATACTATAAAATATTGTTATTAATAATAGTAATTTTATATTTATTGTTAAAAAACATAATTAAATATTGATTTATATGTGTTTAACACGTAAATATTCTAATTACTCATAAGTTTCTTAGATTATCACATATTTTTAGCGAGTTAATAATAAGAACAGCATATTTATCATAATATTAATAAAAGTGTTTGTATAGATTTAGTGATATATAAGGTAGATTATAAACAGGCTTTCTTTAAAAGTTTATCTTTTATAATCTATTTGTTATAGACCAAGCTAGCTATTTAATTTAAAATATAACGCATAATTCATTGATAATAACAAAATTAAACTAGATATTTCATATAAGTAAAAACAGCTCAACTATAATATGTCTATTTTTATTGCTATAAATATTACTCTTGCTTATAACAACGCGTTAACCATAGTTAAGTTTTTGTGAATAAAAAAGGGGGTGACGCTCTCTCATTGTGAAGTTAATTATTAAAAAATGCGTCAATATATACGGCAAATAGAAATAATTGTACTTTAACTGTTCATTACTCACAAATTTATGACTTTATACTAATTAATTAAATACTATTAACCTATCATAGGTAAAATATTTATTATATTGCCGTGATAAATATTACTATGATAGGTTAATAATTTCATGCGGATTTCAATTGTTATTTTCTATTTCTACAATAGTTGTTGATGATCTAAAAGTTAAAATAGCACCAATAGAAGCAATAACAATTGCGCTAAGTGCTAACCATTGTATTAACGTTAACCTTTCCCCTAAAAATAAAAGACCGCATAAAGCGCCAATAACAGGCTCCATACTCATTAAAGTACCGAATGTTTTAGAAGGTAAACGCGTTAATGCTGTCATTTCCAAGGTATAAGGAATTGCTGTCGATAATAATGCCACACAAAATGCTAAACGCCATACCGAAGAAGATAAAATTACCTGATAGGAATAAAATAAAGCAACAGGCAAAATCAATATTGCACCTAATAAAGTGCCTAATGCAACGGCTGACGTGCCAAAATATTCACCAACACGTTTGCCAAAAAAGATATAACATGCCCAGAAAAAACCTGCTATTAAAGCAAATATAGCCCCAATGGGATCAATTGCATTTATTGATTCTCTTAATGGTAAAAGAAAGTATAAGCCAATTACCGCTAAAATCACCCACATAAAATCAATTGGCTTTCTCGATGCCAAAAGCGCAACAGTTAATGGTCCAGTAAACTCCAATGCCACTGCAATACCAATAGGAATACGTACTAATGCATAGTAGAATGATAAATTCATAACAGCAAGTGAAATGCCATATCCTATAAGCATAATAAGATTTATTTTATTAACTTTCCATTTTGACCATTTTCGCCAAGGCCGCAATAAAAACAGCAGTATAAATGCACCAAATGCAATGCGTAGCGCAGTCATTTCTAATGGTCCCATTATATAAAAAAGTGATTTTGCTAAAGATGCACCACTTTGGATTGAGAACATAGCAATAAGAATGATAACTACAGAAAATAATGTAGAGTTTTTATTATATGGCATTAAAAATAGCCTCTGAAAACAAAGAATAACATATACATAATTTAATAATATACTATGGCTGAGTGCCTATATCTACAGCGATTATAGCCATTGCTCTTTTATTATATTAAATAGTAGATAATAATATCTTATTCAGTAGACTTATTTGAATAATTTTATTGCTATAACCATTATCGTTACCATTAAAAATGGTTAGATATGATATCTATCATTACTTTAATTGGTTATTCAAACACCTTATATGGACGTTAGATTAGATACCTGATTATATATTGATCTATATCAAGTAAATATAATTTACCACTGACTGATTATTGCCAATATTATATGTTAAGCTATATTAGCACAGGTACAATTTGGATTTGGCACTAAAAGCCTATTTATCCTATATCCCCCGCATCACTTTTTAGGTGCGGTTTTTTCGTTACTCTTTTGACCGTAGTGACTAAAAAATAATAATGACCATTAAATTATTATTATTTTATGCATAATCAGTACAGCATAAATTATTTTATTTACTGGCTAAAAAATGCTTTTTTTTACCATATTTTAAATAAGCACCGTTGTTTTCCGTTGATGATAAACGATTAAACTACTTAATTAAACTCCATTGATCACGCATGGCGTAAGTAATAGATAATATAAAGCATATTATTTAATTAGCTATACTGCCAATGACAAAAGACATTTATTAATAATATGTTTATATTTACTATTGTATATAGTTAAATGTGTTATTTGATAAATTAAATAAGAATAAATCCTATCAATTAAAATTTTTATATCGTAATTACCAGCAATTTTTCTCTGTCTCTTTACTTAAATTCCTTGTAATCAATGACTAAATTATATTTTAGTAGATCAATTTATTAATTATCAATTTGATATCAGATTACTGCGTATGTTTTAATTAATTCCATAATTCCATTAATGATAAACTGTACACCCATACAAACTAATAAAAACCCCATGATACGTGAAATTGCATCTATACCATGTTGGCCAACTAAACGCATAATTGCACCAGCTCCTCTTAGTCCAGCCCACAAAATTAAACTAATCAACATAGGGACTAATAAGGATGAACAATATATTACATAGGGTGAAAAATCTGTTTGGCCACTTCTAATTGTCGATGCAGCACTAATAATCATAGCGATTGTTCCTGGACCTGCCGTGCTGGGTATTGCTATTGGCACAAATGCTATATTTATCGACTCCGTCGTATTTAACTGCGGTATATTATTTGCAACAGGTTGTTTTGCTAATGGAAACAACATCCTAAAACCAATAAAAGAAACAATCATTCCACCTGCAATGCGTAATCCTGGGATGGATATACCAAAAATATTCATGACTAATTGACCACAGTAAAAAGAAATAACCATAATCATGAATACATAGATTGAGGCCATAAGCGCTTGATGATTTCGTTGTTTATCTGACATTTCACCCGATAATGCTAAAAAAAGGGCTATTGATGTTAATGGATTAGTTAAGGGTAATAACACGAGTAACCCTAATCCTATTGCATGAAGTAATTCAAACATATCTTTTATTCCTTAATAGACACTTGACAGCATAATTTAATCATTGGCATTTTTCTCAGCTACAATCAATAGATATCCGTTACTCAGCAATGTAAATTGACTGTAATTAATAAACTAAACGCACTACAATAATTTACTATTTTCGCATGTAATAGTTCCGTAATTTCTTATGTGTTTTATACCCAGGATACGATAGCTATCGACCTAATATGATCTCTCTGTGAATAATGTAATGAAAAATAAAATAACAATATATTGTTAATATTTAATATATAGCTTATTACACTTAGATTAATTAAATCTATTACTTGTATACTTATTTAACGTCTTATGATAAATACGTTTCTTTTTCAATAAGGCATTATAGCCATATTAGTTAAGGATCTTAATATGGGAAATTATCTATAATTGATTATGGTTTTTAATATGAAAAAAGTAATAGATAAAATAAAAAATTGCGTTTAAATATAGTGAAAAGGATCATGCAAGAGGCATATATTCGGCATAATATGATGTGTTTCATTCAACTTATAAGTTAGTCATGATTTAAACACATCATATCATCAATATACAATGGCAACGACACTCTTTGTTATATCTGTAGTACAATTATTCCCTTCGTTATAGCATAGTATTGATAAAATTCTGTGTTCTTTCATTGGTTGGTTTAGCAAAAAAATCGCTAGCAGTTCCGCCTTCAATAATCTTACCTTGATCCATAAAATAGACTGTATCAGCAACTTCCCGAGCAAAGGCCATTTCATGTGTGACAATGATCATTGTCATATCTTCTTCAGCCAATTGTTGAATCGTTTTTAATACTTCACCCGTTAATTCAGGATCTAGTGCAGATGTTGGCTCATCAAATAACATAATATCGGGTTCCATAGCCAGTGCTCTGGCAATCGCAACACGTTGCTTTTGGCCCCCGGATAATTGAGAAGGATAATGGTCAGCTTTTGCTAATAAGCCGACTTTTTCAAGTAACTTTTTGGCTTTAGGTAAAATTTGCTCCTTTTTTAGCCCCTTTACAATGATTGGTGCCTCAATAATATTTTGTAGCACAGTCATATGTGGAAATAAATTAAAATGCTGAAAAACCATCCCCATCTTTCGGCAAATCTGACGACTTGTTGACTCATTAGCATAGACTGCCTGTTGACCTTCATTACTGGAAACTAATACATTACCTTCAATTTGAATGGAACCGCTATCGATAGATTCAAGATGATTAAGACAACGTAATAATGTACTTTTTCCTGAGCCTGAAGGACCAATTAATGCAACAACTTCACCCTTACTAACCTGTAAAGAAACGTCTTTAAGAACTTTAGTTTCCCCAAAATATTTAATAATATTTTCTGCTTTAATCATCATAGGCTGCATAATGTTTCTCCAGTTTTTGAAATCCCCAGGTCAAAATCAGGGTCATCATTAAATAAAATAGCGCAGCAACAATAAAAGGTGTTGTTGTAAAATCCTTCTGGACTATATCTCTAGCAGCCTTTAGTAAATCATCTAACGCCAATATATAAATGAGCGAAGTATCTTTAACTAATGTTATCGTTTCATTACTTACAGGTGGTAAAATACGCTTGATCATTTGTGGCAAAATGATACGTCGCATTGTTTGGCTATAAGTAAAACCTAATGTTTGAGCAACTTCATATTGGCCTTTATTAACTGATTGGATCCCGGCTCGAAAAATTTCAGCAAAATAAGCGGCATAGTTAAGAGCAAACGCTGCTACTGCTGTTGGAAAAGCAGCCAATTTAATCCCGACAACAGGTATCCACGGTAGCGCAAAATAAATAAACAACATTTGTAGCATTAGCGGCGTACCACGCATTAACCAGATATAACCGATAACACATGTATTTAATGTACGATAACGTGATAATCGCATTAATGCTAATGCTAACCCCAAAGGAATAGATAAAATAAGTGTAATAAAGAACAATTGAAGCGTAATTTGCGCTCCATCCCATAAAGGACCCAGCATTTGCAAAATATAATTCATCTGATTGATAACTCCAACCAGAATGTTGTATATAATCGAACCATTAATTGTGAAAAAAACCTAAAAAAATAATTAAAAAAACTTTTGGCATAGAATAATAAGATCTGAAAACTCATTTGATAATATCCTTGCCAAACCATTTCTGTGCAATTTTACCAGATGTACCATCTGATCTCATATCATCCATTGCTTTTTGTACTTTCACTAACAAGTCATTGTCAGTCTTGCGTATACCTACCCCATATTCTTCTGTACCAAAATTATCTGATAAAATAATATATTCGTTAGGTCTTTTATTTAAGTAATAACGTCCTACTACTTCATCAAGAACCACTGCATCTATACGCCCTGCTGATAAATCCATTAATGCAGTGACATTATCGCCATAACGTTTTAGCGATTTGAAGGTGTCCATTGTTGCTTTATCAGCTAAAATAGCATCAACAGCACTACTACCATTTTGTACACCAACATTTTTATCTACTAAATCTGCTTTATTTTTTACTTGTGAACCAGATTTAACAACAATAATTTGGTGATTTTCCATATACGGTTTAGTGAAATTAATCTTTTGTAATCGAGATGGCGTAATTGTTAATCCATTCCATAAAAGATCTACACGTTCGCTAATGAGTTCAGCTTCTTTTGAATTCCAATCAATGGGTTTGAATTCAGCATCAATACCAATACGTTGTGAAACCTCCCTCGCCATATCAATATCAAAACCAATTAATTGATTTTTTTCATCGCGAAATCCCATCGGTGGAAAATTATCATCTAAACCGATAACAAGTTTAGTAGGCGTTGATGCTGAAGTCTTTGTTAATTTATTATCACAACTACTTAATAAGCAACAACCTAGCAATAAAGCCGGTAACAAAAATAACAGTTTCTTCATAGAAATTACCTTATGTGACGCTAAGAAATAGCAACTTACTTGAAATGAGATAAATTATATAATCGCATTATCGCACGCCAGTCTAGTTAATCAACGACTCGAGACTGCCTATGTCATGGATCTTATCATGAATGTTACGAAGAGCGTTATTCGAGGGTCAAGTCTTGTTAGCCATGCTAAAAACACTATACACTTATAATAGTTATCTTTCTGCTATTTAATATGTTTTTTTATCGTCTGTCACTGACTTACTTTTCGCCATCAACTCATCAGAACAAAGCGGAATAATTGTAATTATTTCCATTGTATACCGACAATTACTTCTATATTTGCTTTATAATCTGCTTTAATATAACAAATTCTGTTGTATCTTATGCTTATCACGCTATTATCACTATTCTGATTTATCTATTCGCTCAAGTCGATACTCTCTATTAAAAGCATTATTTTATTAATATAGGATAATAAATCAATATGTTATTTGTAATAGTGCTTACAATATAACGAATTCCATGGATAGCATTCGCACAAGAAACCTTCAAGGAAAAATCATATTGTAACAATAATGGTCTAATACAAGGCGATGATCATGATAGTGTGCTTTTCCGATGACTTGAGATCAACCATGTTTAAACATGCTATAAAGCCACTACACATTACGCTAAATCTTGCAATAAATAAGGCCTACTTTTGGCACAAAACTGTCTATATCTTACCTTGATCAATGCCCACGAATACGCCATAAATAGCTATTGTTGTATTTATACCCTGTTTTAGAGTTAGGTTAGCACTTATATTTTATCAATAGTAAAAGCTATGATATTTATATTCGACTTAGCTACATGTGATGAGCATTGCAGTAATACATAGGAAAACATCAGTGTCAGCTCTTTTTTAAAAGAGCTATTGTAAAATACTTAATACTATCTAAATTCAATACGTTTTCTCAAATCTTTTGGTAGAAATCCTAATAAATAATGATTTATTGCTTTTTCATGACGTTGCCAAACGATACCAATAGCAATAATAAATAATCCTATGGTTGTTAAAGCAAAAGGAAATAATAAACTATCGTTAAATAACTTATATGATAGGTAACTTAAGCATTCCATAATACCTAAACTACCAAAAATAACGAATACTCTTCTAGCGAGTGCTGCCCCCACTAATAACATAAGTAAATTAATACAACAGTAGAAAAAATGCCCTAACTCATTGTCTAAATACATTGAACTTAACGTTCCCCAAAAAGAAATTACACCAGATAGATAGATCCAAAATGCAAAATCATGAGTACACTTATTTTTTATATCAATAATGAAAGCGATACCTATAATCAATAACCCAAACCATAGCGAAACACACTTACGAAAATCCATGTAGCTATAATCGTTGATATCCATTTTAAAATTGTTTAATAAATGAAATAAATAAGGTGCAAGATCCAAACTCATATACCATAACGTAAATGCTAATGGCATAAATAAAAATGAAAATCGATATCGGCAAATTAAGCAAATCGCAACAAATACTGTCGCTAACTCCATAACTAACCAGCGCCAATCAATGAATTGATGATAATCACGATAAGAATAAGAGGAATCCCAAACACCTAATGCTTTCTCTAATCCATAAAAAGCTAAAGGCGTTAATACAATAATGAATGTAATTAAAATACTTGCTGGAATAACTAAATGATAGCGTTTTAATAAGAATTCGCCCAGACTAAGTGCAATAATAGCATAAAGGACACTAATGCTGAATAAACCAATACCACCTAGACGCTCCCAGCCTAAATTCATGAATAATGACATAGCACCAATCGCTATTAAACCACCTAAATAATATAATATATTAGTAAAGTTAAATATGGGTAAATGTTTATTTTGCTCTTGCCAAAATAACCATAATTTTTCTGCTTGGTTACCAGTTAATATTTTGTGTTCAACTGCAGAAAGCAATTGTTTATATGTGATTTTCATAATAAGTTAATGTTGATATTAATTAATTATATTTTTTAATATATAGTAGATTATAAAAAACTAAAAATAGTTTAATATAGTATATAAGTATAATAAAATTAGTCGCATTATCGTTGAAATAAAAACCTACTTTATATTATCTGAATTAGTATTTAGACCAAATGTATTAAACACTATATTAAACAAAAGCAAGAAAAATAAAAGCTTTCTTTCTAATTTTTCTTAATTTATTAATTTCTTAATAATAAGTTAGTTATTCTCAAATAAATTAACATTATTTATTAAGTTAAACTACTATTTTCTTCTACAATAGCGTGAGGGGAAAGTAAGGAAAACACGGCTTCTATAGAGGGCAAACTATAAAAACACCATAACGTAATTTTATTTTCAATGCATTGATTTACTAATTTATTATAAGTGACAATATGACCTCTATAAGCATAAAGATATGTATCTTATATAAATATATATATTGAATATTTTATAAATTGACATTTTTTATTCTACTAACCTTTTTATTACAAATTTATTAATGAAGATATAATTTCGATTTAAAAAATCCAACTCATGTCTTTTTTATATTATTATATATCCTCTATAACATTCTAATAATTATACTAATATATAACTATATTTAAAGTTTACTTCACTCATTCCTTATTGAAAAAACTAAATAAATTACCTTATATAAATTAACAATTACATATTTAGTGTGGCTACGAGTAAAAGACATTTTTATGGAAGTTAGAAGGTCGTTTATTTTGCATGTCTATGCTGCATGAATCTGCATGAATAAAATAACACATCATTAACCCAACAGCGCCAGTAACGGCGCTTTTTTATTGCAGTCATTCAGGTGCATGAAAAGTAATAGATCAAGCGTGCAGGCGTGGCGGGGGAACGATGGCGCGCGCCGGGTGAAAATGGTTGTATTTTGCTCAGTAATCATCAAAATGGATTGATTCAAATTAAGGGAGTGATTATGGATACTACTGAAGAGTTGCATGGATATTTTTACGTTGGAATGCCGAATCTATCACCTACGGAGCTTTTATTCTGGATAGCTGTAGATGAGACACTAGATCAATTAGGTGTTGAAGATGTGGGTGGTGTAATAGCTATTTTAGCTGGTGCAAATATTCTAAATACTCGCCAAAAATTTTATGGAGCCACTCCAGGAACGTCAATTGCTTCAAAAGTTGTTCGGGGAGTGATACCAAATAATATCAAATTTCCTTTAGGTATTGAGTTACCAACATTAGTCGGCTTTTCACCTAAAACTTTAAAAGTTATCATGACAAGAAATTTGAGTACTTTTGTTGGTCGAGCTGTACCTGTTGTCGGATGGATTATTATTGCCTATGATGTTGCTCAAATAACATACAAGACTGTAGCACATTATAATTTAATTGTTCACAAAAAAGAAAAATTATGGTGATTGTCATGAATGATATTGAAAAAGGTATTATAGATTTACTTAGACAATATAAAGGCGTTTCTATTTTTACTTTAAAACAATACTTAATAACCCCTGACAGTGATTTAAATAAAGATTTAAGGTTGGCTCCAGAAGATGCTTATGATTTATTTGCTGAATATTTTGAGAAATTTTCAGTTGATTGTTCTAAATTTAATTTTTTGAAATATTTCCCTAATGATGGTGGTTTATTATTCCCTCGCTGTCTTATACCTAAATCTGTCAGACCTACAGGCGAACAAGCAGAATCAATAACTGTAAAAATGTTGATTGAATCCGCCAAGGCTGGTCACTGGTTATATGATTAGCAGGATATTTTATCAGTTAAGTCGATAAATCTTATCCTTTAGGGCGGGGGAAGATGTTAATACACAATCTGATAACAATAACCCTACCAGATTGTATTCAAACTAATTTATTCATTTTCCAACAAATACGGCCTAAACTGGATCACTTCCTCACCAAACCAGTGATTAAACTCTCTGAAACGTTCTTGCAATGGCTTAAGTTCATTTGTCACAAACACCCGTGCAGCCTTTTCGACATCACCAAAGCCACCGGTATTATTTGGAATAATCCCCATCATTTGTGGCGGTACCCTATGCGCGGTCAGCATATCGTCACGGGTAACATTTTTAATGTTAAAAAATTCATCCTTTGCAGTAACTTCACTTAATGGAATAATTTGAATACCGTCTTTCTTACCGTTAGGCGCATACATAAATAAATTACGAAAATTACCCCGTCCGCGAGTACTTTTGACTGCTTGACGAATATTGTTTACATCTTCAGGATTTTGTGCAGGGTCGGTGATATACATTACATAGCCAGCATGTTGACCATTTTCAAAATATTTCCGCCTGAATAGTGTCGCACTTTCGTTTAACCAGGCAGAATTTAACGCTGAAATATATTCAGGAACGCCGTAAATCTCCTGATGAATATCAGGCTCAATGAGATGAAAGATTGTTCCCGGTTTATATTCATGATGTTGCTCATATTTTTGGATAAAATAGTAATGCGCCATATCTTGCCCTCGCCGCATATATTTAGCCAGTGGTCTACCTTTACAGTTACTGACAATCACCCGATCTATTGGAGATAATTATTATTACTC
>CALYQQ010000002.1 GCA_945288535.1 uncultured Enterobacterales bacterium
TCCTATACCTCCTATACCTCTTATTTACTATCATTAATATCAATAAGTGTAGTTAACTTACAAATTACTTTTTCATATTGTGATCATATTATGTTCTATTTTAGTATATATTTAAGCAAATAATATTTTTTAATAAGAGGTGAGTGTCAATATAATATTTTATTTACTTATTAATAAAAAATCTATTAAAAATAGATAGATGAATTATTAGACACGTAAAAGCAGCTCAGTTTAAAAAAACCGCCTGCGCGAATTATCACAGGCGATTTTTTACGGTGCTCGAGACGTAATAATAAATGTCAATTATCTATTTGATAAAATGATTCTTGTCCTTCAGGACGCGTTTTAAAGCGACGATGTAACCACATATATTGTTCAGGCGCTAACATAATTTCTTTTTCAATAAGCCTATTCATATAAGCGGCAGCCATTACTTCATCGTCGAGTGGGAAATCATGTGCCTCTTCAGCGATATGCAATGTATAACCTTGATAGCCAGCATCACGAATAGTAACAAAAGGGATTAGTGCTGGAGAATGTCCCATGCGCATTAATATACTTGTTCCAATGGTTGTCGCAGCTTCTTTTACTGCAAAAAAAGGCACAAAAACACTATTTTTAGGACCATAATCGTGATCGGGTGCATACCAAAGTAGTTCACCTTTTTTTAGTGCAGCGATCATTCCTCTAATATCACGACGATTTAACATATATTTATTACTACGTAAACGTCCTTTCGTTTGTAGCCAATCCATTAATGGATTATCATGGGGTCGATAAACACCTACGCCTGGTGATATCATGCCCAATGCTCTTGCACCTAGCTCTAATGTTAGAAAGTGCATACCTAATAAGAGAATACCTCGTTGCCCTTTAATTTTAGTGATATTTTCCACACCAGAATAATTAATCCATTTTTTTATTCTTTTATCTGACCAAAACCAAGCCATGCCAGTTTCAAAAATTGCCATACCTGTAGATTCAAAATTATGGATTAAAAGTTGCTGAATTTGCTCGGTATTATAGTGAGGAAAACAGAGTTCCAGATTGCGTTTAGCAATAGCAGCACGCCGTTTACAAAGACGTAAAGATACGTGTCCAAGCCGGTATCCAATAAACCGTATTATTGGATAAGGTAAACTTACAATAACATAAAGTAAACCGATGCCTAGCCAAGTGATCCAATATTTAGGATGAAGTAAGTTATAACTAAATTGTGGATATACATGATTATTTGTCATAGTGTTCATATACGATATTACAGAAAAATTCGTTAGGCATGCAATTTTTTAGTAAAAGCGCGCTATCTAACAGTATATAATAAAGGCATTTAAACAGTTAAATCTATCTATTAATAATTGGAGTATGGAATGAAGGTGACTTTACCGGCCTTTTCCCAAGCGGATGTTTTAGTCATTGGCGATGTTATGTTGGATCGATACTGGTCTGGTCCAACTGATCGTATATCGCCGGAAGCACCAGTCCCCGTGGTTAAAATTAATGGCATAGAAGAACGTCCTGGTGGTGCGGCAAATGTGGCTGTAAATATTGCTTCTTTAGGTGCTCAAGCTCATATTATTGGCTTTACTGGCAAAGATGAAGCCGCTCAAATATTAATAAGTAAACTTGAATCAGTAAAAGTAAAATGCCATTTTGTAACTTCCGAGCTACATCCAACTATTACGAAACTGCGTATTCTTTCTCGTCATCAACAACTACTGCGCCTTGATTTTGAACAATCTTTTTATGGAATGGCTGCTACTCCAATTATAGAACAGATGGTAGCAATTTTACCGACTACTGGAGCAATAATTTTATCTGATTATGCTAAAGGCGCATTAGATGCCGTTCAATCTATGATTAAACAGGCGAAACAATACGATGTTCCTGTTTTAATTGATCCAAAAGGAACTGATTTTAAACGATATCATGGCGCTACACTATTAACTCCAAATTTAGCAGAATTTGAAGCGGTTGTCGGTAAATGCCATAGTGATGCAGATATTATTAAGCGTGGTCAACAGCTAATGAGTGATCTTGATCTAAGCGCATTATTAGTAACACGTTCAGAACAAGGAATGACATTATTACAAAGGGATAAACCTGCATTACATCTGCCAACACAAGCTCAAGAAGTTTATGATGTGACCGGCGCGGGTGATACAGTTATTGCAACCTTAGCAGCAGCCCTTGCTGCTGGGACACCATTAGATGAAGCCTGTTTCCTTGCCAATGCAGCGGCCGGAGTTGTTGTTGGTAAATTAGGAACGTCAATAGTCACGCCTATAGAATTAGAAAACGCCATTAGAGGAAGAACTGAGTTAGGTTTTGGTGTTATAACAGAACATGAACTAAAACAAGCCGTAAAGGCTGCTCGTATGCGTGGTGAGCGTATTGTAATGACAAATGGGTGTTTTGATATTTTACACGCAGGTCATGTTTCCTATTTAGCTAATGCAAGGAAATTAGGTGATCGATTAATTGTCGCTGTTAATAGTGATGAATCTATAAAACGTTTAAAAGGAAAACAACGGCCTATTAATCCACTTGCGCAACGTATGGTTGTTTTGTCTGCGCTTGAATCTGTAGACTGGGTTATTGCATTTAATGAAGATACACCACAACGTCTAATTTCGACGATTTTGCCCGATATTTTAGTAAAAGGGGGGGATTATCGGCCTGATGAAATTGCTGGTAGCCAAGAAGTATTAGCGGCTGGGGGGCAAGTTAAAGTGCTTAATTTTGAAGAGGGTTGTTCTACGAGTAACATTATTAATACCATTTTAACGCAGAATCAGTAAGCCATGAGAATTTAATCGAAAAGCGAAAAATAGTTGGGCTTTATCTAAAAAATAAGATTATTTACCTTATTTATTCAGTATATGCTTGCTATATCTTAATGTACCTTACAATTTTAAGGTGTAGCAAGTGTATAAATACGACTAATTTTATTTTTAATGCGTAAATAAACTTGTTTTATTGTGCCAAGTAAATAATCATCATCAATAACAATATTTTTTCTAGGCAATGAGTACTGCTCTGGATAAATAATTATATTAGTTTTTATTTATCTATTATTTATAAGTGGTTATATGTTACATAATTCCATCATAAATAACGCAGAATACGATATGTTCTGCGTTATCAGGCCATGATTAATTATCTTGATCGTTGTGTTGTTGATGAAGTTTAGTTTCTAACTCAGCGAGCTGATGTTCTAATTGTGCTAGTTTTTCTCGAGTACGTAGTAAAACGTGTGTTTGTACATTAAATTCTTCACGTGTAACAAGGTCAAGTTTACTTAGCTGATTATGTATTACTTGTTTTAATTTCTTTTCGACATCTTCACCAAAGTCACGAAGATTTTTAGGTAGAGCTTCTTGTACTTTTCGCGTAAATTCTTCAATTTTTTTAGGGTCAATCATAGCCTGTCCTTTTATTGTATGACTCAAATAGCCACATAGAATTTAACTCATAGAGTTACATTATTTTACGATTGTTGCAAATCTTGTCGAAATTGGAGAGATTATTTTATCATCAATACTTTTAATTAATTATCTGAGGTTATTGTCAGTAAACAATGTAAACGGTATAGTAAGCTGTACTTATTCTCAGGGCGGGGCGAAATTCCCCACCGGCGGTAACAATAATAGCTTAAGTTAATTTATTATTTATTTTAATCATTATTTTACGTATGCAACGTAAAAATATTCTTGGTTATTATTGAAGCCCGCGAGCGCTTATTATTTATAATAAGGTCAGCAGATCTGGTGAAATACCAGAGCCGACGGTTATAGTCCGGATAGGAGAGAGTAACAACAAAACATAGAATAGAGCTTCTATGCCACGGTTATCGATCTTATGATCAACTCCTACAAATATGCCCTGATTCTGGTAACACAATTATTGATGAGGATTTTACCATGGATCAGATACGATCTTTTGAAAACCAAACTGCGATTGAACGAATTGAACATGCTATTACCGCTTTACAGGAAGGGCGTGGCGTTATGGTGCTTGATGATGAAGATCGAGAAAATGAAGGTGATATCGTTTTTGCTGCTGAAAATATAACGGTTGAGCAAATGGCTCTAACTATTCGTCATGGGAGTGGTATTGTTTGCCTTTGCTTGACAGAAGAAGATTGTCAGAAACTTGAATTACCTTTGATGGTACCTGTCAATTCCAGTCGTTACCAAACAGGATTTACTGTGACAATTGAGGCTGCACAAGGGGTTTCTACGGGGGTTTCTGCTGCAGATCGTGTAACAACAATTCGTACGGCTATAGCTGATAATGCAAAACCAACTGATTTAAATCGTCCTGGCCATGTTTTCCCATTACGCGCGAGAAATGGTGGTGTGCTTGTTCGAGGCGGTCATACGGAAGCTTCTGTCGATTTGGCTCGTTTAGCGGGTTTAAAACCTGCAGGTGTCCTTTGTGAATTAACGAATGATGATGGTACCATGGCTCGCGCCATTGAAGTTATTCATTTTGCTGAAAAGCATCATATGCCTGTTATCACTATTCAGGATCTTATTGAGTACCGCAAAATCAAAGGTTGTTAATTAAGTCACTATAAATATTTTTATTGAATTAACTAAAAAAGAATAATTAACATAGACTGAATAGGGTATATAGGATATCCCTAAATCGCATTAAGTGTGGTTATCAGAGTATTAATTAGATTATGTTGTAATAGAAAAAGTGCGTGCAGGTAGGCCTGCACGCGGTTAGAACATTAAATTTTTGTATTTATTTAATCAATAATAGCATGAGGATAAAAGCGCGATAGATCTTGTGTTATCGGCGATTTATCTTCCCGAATACAAAGACCACAAGGTTGATCATCTACTAGCCAACTGCCTACAAGGGTATGATTACCGTCAAAAACAGGTAATGGATGATAAGCCTGAATAATTGTTCCTTCCTCACCGTAAGGTCCATCGACACTATGAGTTTCTCGGCCATTTTCAATAATTTGGATATTGGCACCTTCTCTAGAAAATAATGGTTTACGCACATATCGTGACATATGTGGATGGAAACGATCATCAGAAAAATAAGCTTCCAGCAAATTTGGATGGTTAGGAAACAGCTGCCATAACATAGGTAACAAAGCTTTATTAGAAATAATACTTTTCCAACCTGGTTCAAACCAACGAACGCCACAATCTGTTATTTTTGTGGAAAAATCCTCACGAAACATAAATTCCCAAGGATAGAGCTTAAATAAATTGACAATTATTTGATTATTTAAATCAGTAAATTGACCTTTTTCACCTAAACCAATATCGTTAATAAAGACAAATTCACTTTCTATACCTGCATCTAGAGCACAATCTTGAAGATATTGAACTGTTCCCCGATCTTCCTCAGTATCTTGGCAGCAAGAGAAATGCATAAAATGAATATTGTACGCCTCTTTTAGATGTTGAAAGCGTTCGATTAAACATTCCTGAATATTATTATATTGATCGGTATCTGTAGGTAAATTACCGATATTAATTTGATCTTCTAGCCAAATCCATTGGAAAAAACTACTTTCATACAATGAGGTAGGCGTATCTGCATTATTTTCTAGCAGTTTAGGAGGATGAATACCATCATAGGCAAAATCTAACCGAGAATAAAGCGAAGGTTGAGAGAGTTGCCAAGATGAACGGACAAATTCCCAGCAATGTTTAGGGATTTGAAAGCGCGTTAATAATTCTTCGTTATTAACAACTTTATCTACAACCTCTAAACACATCTGATGGATTTCAGCCGTCGCCTCTTCAATTTCTTCAATTTGGGCTAAAGTAAATTGATAATATGCATCCTCACACCAATAAGGTTCACCATACATAGTGTGAAAATTAAAACCATATTCAATGGCTTTTTCTTGCCAATTAGAGCGTTGTTTTATAGGAATGCGTTTCATTAACCAGCCTTATTAACCACCAAAAGAACGATGGGTACTTGAAGAAGAGCGACTACTTGCCACGGTTGTGGCAGAAGATGCTTTTGCTACAGTTCGACCGAATCCACCACGTGTCGTTGTTGTCGTTGTTGCTGGCTTTGGTCTAAACACATCTTTATTCACATTAACGGAACGTCCCATTGATGAAGCACCAGCGACTTTTCGACCAGAAGCATCAACAAAATTACCTTTAGTCGCAGTGCCACTAAATAATGGTGTATTAGAGAATATACCACTAGATAAACGACCAAACATATAACCCGCCATTAACGGCATCCAGGATGAATTACTTTGATTAACATGTGAATTTGTTACATTATCCGATTGGGGGCTAGCTATACAGGCCTTTTCGCTAAACTCTTCAATACAGGCTTCACGACTCGCATATTTGGGGGCAGTTTTTTCCGCTTCTTTTATTGCTTGTTGATAAGATTCAGTACACTCGTTAACCATTGATGGATTTTTTTGGATACATTGCTCAGCATTTTGATATAAAGTAACTGTTTCGTCCGTTTTATCTTGACAACCGGTTAAAAATAACGCTGTGCTAATAGCTAATGCTAAAGGAGCAATGGTATAACAGCGTAATGCTTTTCTAAACATACTATGATTAATATCTTTTGTTTTTTTCATTGTCATCGCTATTTTCTCTTTTCTTATCGAAAGGGTGAAGTATTGGGATAACCATACTGTTTATTATTAGCTATTTTATACAATAGAGCGTTATTTTATAAAACAGAAAATGCGTTGGCACTCTCCCAAAATATACAACAAGTGCTTTATTTTTTAAATAAGTTTTTATAATTTACAAAAATAAATTTAAATAAATTATTTATAATAATATCAATATAATATCTAAAAATTATTTTATAAAAATATATTTATTAAAATAATTAAATTATAATAACGTAATGATATTTATATTATTATATAAAAATAACAATATATTATTATTAAAATAATAATTAAATTAATTCTATTTATTAGAAGATTATCTCATGATTGAATATTTATTTTACTTTGTTTAGTAATTAATATAAAGAATTAAATAAAATTACTGACCATATATATAATATCAACGCTATTTTAGTGATTATAATGCGATATTATATGAATAGCGTAAGCTAATTTAATACTAACGCGATAGTAAATGTATTGCTGAGTGAGGATTAGTATGGAAAAGGCTATAAAATGTTTATGGATGCGGGGTGGCACCAGTAAAGGCGGTTGTTTTTTAGAATCTGAATTATCTAATGATATTACTCTACAGAATCGCTTATTAAGCAGGATTTATGGCAGCTTTGATATTTCTGGACGCCAAATCGATGGGATGGGTGGCGCAACATCAACAACGAGCAAAGCTGTCATTGTTAGCAAACGTCAAGGAGAGCCAAATGGTGTTAACTATACTTTTGCTCAGATAGATATTGCTACTGATCTTATCGATCGTAAAGGTAATTGTGGCAATATGTCAGCAACTGTTGGTCCGTTTGCTATTGAAAATGGCTTGATCGACATTATCACAGAACCAGTGACACAGGTACGTATTTTTAATACCAATACCCAAAAAACGATAATAGCCCATGTACCGGTAAAAAATGGTAAAGTTATCTACCAAGGAGATTACGCCATTTCAGGTGTTCCTGGTACGGCAGCCAAAATTCGGCTTGATTTTTTACAACCGGGAGGTGCAGTAACGCATAAATTATTACCAACAGGCCACGTTATCGATCATATTTCACTGATAAAGGGTGAAACTATTACAATATCCATTGTTGATGCCACGAATCCTGTCGTATTTGTACAAGCAAAAGATCTTGGGTTGACGGGAAGCGAAATGCCAAAAGTAATTGATAATCAATCCGCGTTACTAGCAAAAATGTTGGCTATTCGCGAAAAGGCCTCTGTATTATCAGGAATAGCAAGCACTATAGAAGAGGCGCGAGCTATTCCCGCGATACCAAAATTTTGTCTTATTGCTGAACCTGCTGACTACACAGCTGTAACTGGAGAAAAAATAACTATAAAGCAAATTGATTTACAAGCAAGAATGCTCTCAATGGGAAAATTACACCCAGCACTTGCTATTACAGGAGGTATCTGTATTGGTGTTGCTGCTAAAATTCCAGGAACATTAGTTAATCAGATTGTGACCGAAGCTTCTGTCAACGACGAAATTCGTATTGGTCATTGTAGTGGTATTTTAGCGGTGGGGGCTCGCGTTCAAGTAAAAGAACAAATAGAAGCATTATGTGGAACAGTGTTCAGAACAGCACGCGTATTGATGCGTGGTGAAGTTATTATTGAAGATTAAATAAGTCTGTATAATGTCTATATATATATTAATTTATAATTATACTAAATTAACCCACTATCTGTTTAGTTAGAGTTGCTTTTTTATTTGTGATGGCATAGTGTTTTGTTCAATTATGTAATATTTACACAACATAATATCATAACGCTACATTACTATTAAAAATTATTCTAATCAAAAATGGAGTTATAGTTTGTTGTATCGTGTACCTGCTTCAACCCATGAAATCTATCAATAATTACAATATATACCACTATTAGATGGACTTTCTAAAAAAACAGTACAAGGATTAGTTAAAGATTGTTATCGCGCCTCTTTTACATCAGATACGTTTCTTTTTCAGGAAGGTAATGAAGTAACCTTTTGTCCTTTCATTGAATCAGGAAAAGTAGAAGTATTTCGAACTAGCTACGATGGTAATGAGAAAATTTTTGGTTTATTTTCAGTTGGTAAAGTAATCGCACTAGCAGCAATTTTTATGCCATATGGACGTTATCCAATGACGGCAAGAGCTAAAACAAATGGTCAAGGATGCAATTACGTCCATATCCTTTCGTCCTACAGGTTGCTAAACATAGTTTAAAACTATCACTGCCTTCAACAAGATTGATTGGTTAACATCAAGCTCAGCCGCTGAGTGTTTAGCGGCTTATTTGTGTGAATTGCAAAAAAACCAAGGCACATCACAATTCGATATACCATTAACACGTACGTAATTAGCAGCAATTTTAGGCGTACGTAGTGAAACACTTAGCAGGATCCTGACAAACTGGCAACGTCAAAAAGTTATTAAGTATACAGGTAAACATATTAGTATTATTAACAGCCACTATTTGAATCAACTCGCTTTTGCTGCAATACGGCCATTTTAATTAAGCAAATACAATAAATTAACGTAAACGATGAATAATTTGATTACTGCTTCCTCGCCATATCAACGCAGGATCAGCTAATCGTTTATCAAAACGGCCATCAATTAATACATTAATTAAATCGACAATTTGCATTTGTTCACAGGTTAATTCATTTAATTGATAACCTGTCCATAACCAAATCGTTTTATCAGTAGGACATTCTGCGCGTACACGCTTTATTAAAGAAAGGATCTCAGGTACATTAGCCGGATGAAGTGGATCGCCACCTGATAAAGATAATCCTTGACGAATAATAGTGTTATCATTCAGATCGGCAATAATTTGATCAGCCAATTCTGTTGTAAAAAGATGGCCTGAATCAGTCCGCCAGGTACTTTTATTATAGCAACCTGGGCACTTATGAATGCATCCAGAAACAAATAACGTGCAGCGTGTTCCTTCACCATTGACGACATCAACAGGATAATATTGGTGATAATTCATAATATTAAGTATTAATAATCATAATTAATTAACAGAAGCATCATTAATGATGATGCTTCTGTTAATGGGTAGCAGTAAAGATAAATTAGCCCAATACACCATTTTTCAAATGTTTTACACGGCGTTTTACTTCAGCTTGTTTACCCGCATTAAAAGGACGTGCGTCAGGACTCCCTAAATAACCACAGACACGGCGAGTAACGGATACTTTTGCCGAATCATGGTTGCCACATTTGGGGCAAGTAAAACCTTTACTGGTACATTCAAACTCACCAGTAAAACCGCATTCATAGCATTCATCAATAGGCGTATTCGTGCCGTAATAAGGAACACGTGTGTAGCTGTAATCCCAGACATTTTCTAATGCTTTAATATTGTGTTGAATATTAGGATATTCGCCATAACAAATGAACCCACCATTTGCTAAGGCTGGATAAGGCATTTCAAAATCAATTTTTTCATAAGGATTGACTTTCTTTTCAACATCAAGATGGAAACTATTGGTATAATAGCCTTTATCCGTTACACCTTCGATAACCCCAAATTCAGCAGTATCGAGTCGACAAAAGCGATCACATAAATTTTCGCTAGGTGTACTATATAAGCTAAAACCGTAACCAGTTTCTTTTTTCCACACTTCGGTCGCATTTCTTAAATGCTGAACAATTGCGATAGCTTTATCACGTAACATCTCATTATCAAATAAATGTTTTTTGTTACCAAATAAAGCTATGATTGTTTCATGAATACCAATATAACCTAAAGAAATAGAGGCTCGGCCATGTTTAAATATTTCTGATACATCATCATCAGCCTGTAAACGAACCCCACAAGCGCCTTCCATATAGAGAATCGGAGCAACACGTGCTTTAACACCATTTAATCGTGCAATACGCGTCAATAAAGCTTTTTTACATAATTCTAAACGTTTATCGAGTAATTTCCAGAACCTCTGTTCATCATGATTAGCTTCAATTGCAATTCTTGGCAGATTTAAACTGATGACGCCTAAGTTGTTTCTACCATCATGGTATAATTTACCATTTTCTTCATAGACACCTAAGAAACTACGGCAGCCCATTGGCGTTTTAAAGGATCCAGTCACTTCGACGACTTTGTCATAATTCAAAATATCTGGATACATCCGCTTAGATGCGCATTCTAGTGCTAATTTCTTGATATCATAATTGATATCACCTTCTTTATAATTAACACCATCACGAATAGAAAATACGAGTTTAGGAAAAACTGCTGTCTTACGGTTTTTACCAAGCCCTTTAATGCGATTGTCTAGAATGGAATGTTGAATCAAGCGTGATTCCCAACTGGTTCCTAAACCAAAGCCGAAAGTAACAAAAGGTGTTTGGCCGTTGGCTGTATGTAACGTATTTACTTCGTACTCTAGTGACTGGAATGCATCAAAACATTCTTTTTCTGTACGTGATTTAGCATAGTTTTCGGGTTGAGGAATATTCCATTCTTCAGCCACTTTACGATGTTTTTCATAACTGGCAACAACATAAGGTGCTAATACTTCATCAATACGATTGATGGTTGTTCCGCCATAGATATGACTCGCTACTTGTGCTATAATTTGTGCAGTTACTGCAGTAGCGGTTGAGATTGATTTTGGTGTTTCAATCTCAGCATTCCCCATTTTAAATCCATTGGTCAACATACCTTCTAAATCAATCAGCATGCAGTTAAACATAGGGAAGAAAGGAGCATAATCTAAATCATGGTAGTGAATTTCACCACGTTGATGTGCACGAACAATATCACGTGGCAGTAAATATTGTTGAGCATAATGTTTAGCAACAATACCCGCTAAAAGATCGCGTTGTGTCGGAATAACTTTACTGTCTTTATTGGCATTTTCATTTAAAATGGCCAGGTTAGTTTGTTCAATTAATCCGCGGATCTCTTGATTTAGTCGCCCATTTTTTTCACGAGCTATATCACGATCATGGCGATATTCGATATAAGTACGAGCAAGTTCCTTGTAAGGTCCGGACATTAACTGATTTTCTACAGCTTTTTGAATATCATTTATATCAACATGCTGGTTTTTCTCTATTTGTTGACTTACGTAACGGGCAACATCTTCACAATATTTATCATCGCGAATTTTTGCAGCATATGCTGCACGTTTGATTGCTTCCTTTATACGATTTTCATCAAAGGATGTTTGACAACCATCCCGTTTTATGACTACAGGTTTCACGAGATATTCTCCAGAGTGTAGATATGATATTAATGCGCAAGAAGAGGCGAGCATACACATGGTAACGCCTCTTTAGCACTACATATGGTGATGTTTAAACAATATTAATACTATATATTGTATTTTAGCAAAAAGAAAGTTCAGCTGGTAACTTTTTTGTTTTTACCAAAGCACAAATAAGTGGAGGTGTTTGTTTTTCAATCAAAGAATGGTGTTTTATAAAGGAAATAAAACCAAGTACAGGATAATGCACTCAGTTTTATGAATCAACAAGAATAATAAATTACTTACCGTATTTGCCTAATACTTTTTCATAGGATTGCTGGAATTGGCGTGCGTTCCAGTCGCCATCAAATAGAGTATAGACGATGTACTTACTTTCAAGTGCTTTCGCATCGTTATCGCGTGTTGATGGTTTTAATGCCATTGGATTCCATGCTTGAGTTGCTTGCGTATCCGTTATATCTTTAAAGGCAATCTGTGGGATAGGATTAAATTCGTTATCTACATAGCGAATTCCTTTTAGCTCTGATTTTGGATAAGGCGGATAATTAATGCTTAAACCACTTTTTGCGGGTAAGACAGACTGACCAGGTTTCCATTGTGAATTTAAGTGATCAATAACTTCAACAACATAATCGGCTACGATGGGAACATATTCATGTGAACTTTTAAAGCCTGTCTCAGCTTCTTCCCAACGTGCGCCAACACTTGCGGCAATTGCAGGAATACCTTCACGTACGGCACGTGCAGCTGCACCAACTGTACCTGAATTGAATTGAGCAATACCTACGTTTGGCCCATCATTAACGCCAGAAATAACGAGATCAGGTGGATTATCTTTTAATAAACCATATAAGCCAAAAAGAAGTGCGTCCGAAGGAGTTCCAGGGAAACAGTATGTTCTTTCTGATAGTTTTTCAATTGGGAATGTTTTTCCTGGTTTAAATGTGATAGCTGTACCAATACCACTTTGGTTGACTGCAGGGGCACTTGACCAAACTTCATAACCTTTCGCTGTTAATTTATTTTTTAATGCTATAATACCTGGTGCTTTACATCCATCATCATTGACAAGTAAGATCCGCATAGGGCGCTCTGCGGCATTTACAGCAAAACTACTCGTTAATGCTAAAGCTAATGCACTAAATACAATTTTTTTCATTTTACTACTCCTATAGTTAAAACGAAGAGTGCTTCATAAGGTGATAACAGTAAATTCGGCGTTAATTCATTGCGTGGATAATTTGCTAATAAAATTGAGGCATTGGTTAGGTCAATATCATCAGGTAATATATATGGTTGCGTCTCTGCGGAGAGATTAGCAATCACATAAAGACGGGTATCATCCCATTGACGGACATAACACCATAGCGATGAATGCTCAGCATTTAAGTCTTGATAGCGACCTAATGTAAAAATAGGTAATTGTTTGCGTAGAGCAATAAGTTTTTGGTAGCAAAAGAAAATAGAATTTTTATCTTCAATTGCTTGTTGTGCGTTGATCTCTTTATAATTAGATGCTGTTTTTATCCAAGGAGTACCTTGAGTAAAACCGCCATTAGCAGAACTATCCCATTGCATTGGCGTTCGGCTATTATCACGCGATTTCTGTGATAAAATGGCAAGAATTTTTTGCTCATTTATCCCTTCATCTTTAAGATGTTGCCATGCATTTAAACTCTCAATATCTCTATAATCATGTATAGTATCAAAGTTAGGGTTTGTCATACCAATTTCTTCACCTTGATAAATATAAGGAGTACCTTGTAAACCGTGTAAAACCATAGCTAACATTTTGGCTGAAGGTATTCGATATTGCTGATCATCACCAAAGCGGGAAACAATGCGTGGTTGATCATGATTACACCAAAAGAGTGCATTCCAACCTTTTTGGTACATACCTTGTTGCCACTGATTGAAAAGCGCCTTTAATTGAATAAAATTGGGTTTTGCATAGGTCCATTTTTCGCCATTTAGATAATCTACTTTTAAATGATGAAAATTAAACACCATAGATAATTCTTTACCGTCAAGTTGACTATAGCGTTGACAATGTGCTAATGAGGTCGATGACATTTCGCCAACAGTCATTAACGTTCGTGGCGTAAAAACATCACGATTAAATTCTTGAAGATAACTATGGATATTTGGCCCATCTGTGTAGAATTGGCGGCTATCGATATGCGGATCATCATAGAATTGTTCAGGCTTAGAAACCAAATTAATCACATCTAAACGTAAACCATCGACACCTTTATCCGCCCAAAACTCACATACTTTTTTTAATGCTTCTCTGACAGGAGGGTGTTGCCAATTGAGATCGGCTTGTTCTACTGCAAATAAATGAAGGTAATATTGCCCACTTTCTGCATGCCATTGCCAACAACTTCCTCCAAATTTTGATTGCCATTGTGTCGGTGGATTGCCATTTTCATCAGCATCACGCCAAATATAAAATTGGCGATATTCACTCTGTTTATTTTGAGAGGCAATAAACCAGGGATGTTCGGTAGACGTATGGTTAAAGACCATATCCATGATAATTCGAATACCACGTTGATGGGCTTGTATAACCAATTCATCAAAATCCGCCATACTGCCATATTTTTCATCAATTGAGTAATAATCAGAGATGTCATAACCGTTATCGATTTGTGGCGAGAGATAGATAGGTGTTAACCAGATAGCATCAATACCAAGTAATGTGAGGTAGTCAAGTCGCTTTATGATGCCACGTAGATCCCCTGTGCCATTCCCCGTAGTATCCTGAAAACTTTTAGGGTAAATTTGATAAATAGTACCATTTTGCCACCAAGGAAAAGAATTATTCATTATTTTATTTAATTACCTTAATTGATTAATGAGAATGTCTATTTTTCATTTACACTATTATGATGTTAACTACATTTATCTTTATAGCGATAACCTTCTTTAATTTACATCTATAAATGCTATTTTATGGCCAAGGTGCCTTTTGCATATTTTTGTTTATAAATCATTATGGTTAATAAAATAGGTACACTAATGGCGATAATCATCGCAATTGCATAGATCCCCCAATATGCTACCTTAATCGACAATATACCTGGCAAACCACCGATACCAATACCATTGGCAAGAACACCGGCGAATCCACTCACAAAACTAGCTAAAGCAGATCCAATCATGGCACATAACATAGGGAAACCATATCGTAAATTTATGCCATACATCGCAGGTTCGGTAACCCCAAGATAAGCTGCAATCGCAGCGGGAACGGAAACTTCACGCTCATTTATTTTTCGGCTGACCAAAATAATCCCCATAACAGCAGACGCTTGCGCTATATTGGATAGTGCGATCAATGGCCATAGAGGCGTACCACCTATGCTATTCACCATTTGCATATCAATGGCCATTGAAGTTTGATGAACACCGGTAATAACTAAAGGTGCATATAAAAAGCCAATCAAGGCTGAGCCTATAGGAGCGAAGCTTCCCGTTAAAACAGCTTTAACAATAAAAGCTACGCCATCACCAATCATCCGGCCAAAAGGACCAATTAATGTATGGGCTAAGATCACGGCAAGCAACAGTGAGGCTAAAGGAACAATGACAAGATAAAGGTAATCGGGGATAATTTTTTTCAAGCGCGTTTCCAGCCAACCGAGTGTTAGCCCTGCTAAAATAGAAGGAATAACTTGCGCTTGATAACCAATTTTTTGAATTGTAAACCAACCAAAGTCCCATACATCAGCAACTTTACCATCAGCAAGTGCATAAGAATTCATTAATTGAGGTGATACTAGTGTGATCCCTAGAACAATACCTAAAATCGGAGATCCTCCCATTTTTTTGACTGCAGACCAACAAATTCCTACGGGTAAAAAATGGAAAATAGCTTCGCCAGGTAACCATAAGAAATCATTGACGGCTTTGCAAAATGGGTAGCAATTAACGAGAGTCTTACCGTCGACGATAGCTATGCCTTCCAGTACATTCCTAAATCCCAGGATCATACCACCAGCAATTAATGCGGGTAATAACGGAAAGAATATTTCAGCTAAATCCGAAATTAATCGTGATGCTAACCCCATATTTTGTTTAGCAGCACGCTTGGTTTCTTCTTTATTAGCTTCTTTTATTCCAGTATATGAAGTGAGTGCTTGATAATAATCATCAACATTGGTGCCAATAACGACCTGAAACTGTCCTGCATTGGTAAAACAGCCTTTCACAGCTGCAATAGTTTCAATTTCTTTTGGTTGTGCAATTATCGGATCGTTAAGTACAAAACGTAAGCGAGTTAAACAATGACTGACACTAACAATATTATTTTTTCCGCCAACGAGCTCAATAAGTTTTTCAATATCTTTTATATTTACTTTAGACATAATTTTTTATCTTATTTTTCTTATTTGCTGAAAGGGAGCTTATTTTATAAGCATAAAATCATATTAGCTTGATCAAAATGGGAACGTTCCCATAATGTGAATGTAATCACACAATTTCTTTTTATTTATTGGTTAATTTTAATCTAGGAAGTTATGGTGATAATGCAAAAAAGGGTAAAAGGATGATTAGATGAACAAAATCTATTTATTATAAGTGTGGCATGCTAAAAGCAAAAAATCTTAATAAGGGAGATCAATAAGTTGGCCTTCTACAATTTTACGGACACCTGAGGATTTACCGGTAAGTAATTGTAATAGAAGAGCTACGGCTTGATGACCAGCTTGTTTATAACCGGGATCAATAGATAAAATATTCGGAAAAAGAAAATGGAGTAGGCTATTATTGCCGATACTACAAACTTGAATATCTTTATAATCTTGTTGTTGTAAATATTTACACGCACCTAATGCAATTGTATCAGTCGCACAAATAAGTGCCGTCATGTGGCAAGTAAGGACTTTTGGGGTAAGCTGATAACCTGTTTGTAAACTTAATTCACCAAGCTGGCTATAGTGTGGTAAACCGTGTTCATGGCAAATAGCGGAATAGGCTTGATAACGTAACTGACCTGTAGAGATATCCTGTGGGTTAACACCAATATAGCCTATATGATAATGGCCATGATTAAGTAACCAATCCATTAATTTTGCTATTAAATTATATTCATTATACGTTACTGATGAAAAGCCCTGATGTTCTCGTGCTATTAAAATAAGTTTTTCTTTCCATACGTCTAATAGCTGATAATTTAACTCACTAAAAGCAAAGAAAATAAGTCCGTCAATATTGCGGCGTTGTAACATGGTCAAATTTTCAGCGACAATACTATTATTAAATTGACTCTCGATCACAATGGGGGCATAACCATGTTGTAATAATGAGGATAACATGGCTTGTACCACTTGATGTTCTGAATAAGAATCAAGGCGAGATACCATGATACAAACAACTTTATCGCTTATGCCGCGCAATGCTTGTGCTGATTTTGATGGAATAAAGTGATACTGTTGAATAACAGCCTCGACTTTTTTGCGGGATTGTTCACTAACGTTGCCAGCGCAATTAATCACTCTTGAAACCGTAGATTTACTGACGCCACTGAGTTGAGCTATATCTTTAATAGTTAGACGCGTTTTTGTTATTTTAGTGGACATAACTGCCAATCAATCCTTAAATTAAACTTATAATGATTATCAGTGCTCACTTTTTCTTGATTATGCAATAGCGTTATCGTTAAAGGCTGAACTTTATATAACTAATCATTATCTGATGATATTAAGTGTATTATACCAGACAATTTAATGAATAAACTTTATTGAGCCTTATAGTAACGTATTATATTAGCTTAAATTAGCGTTGTATTATGCTATTAGTTTGTCATTATATCCGTATAATCGAAAAAACAAATTGGATTAGCCAGTAATATCATGAAGTTATATTTATTGTTAACAAATAAGATACAATCCTTCAATAATATTCTAGTCACTTTGTGCTAACCCAAATCAATAATCATGATCTCCATCAGCAAGGCATTAAGCTACGAGTTTTTAATTTATGAGCAAAATTAGTCTTATTCAACCCGAACGAGAAATTTTTTCCTATCCACCTTATTGGGCATCTTGTTTTGATACTGCACCTTTTTTGCCTATGTCGCGTCAGGAACTGGATCAGTTAGGTTGGGATAGTTGCGATATTATCATTATTACAGGTGATGCTTATGTTGATCATCCCAGTTTTGGTATGGCTATCGTTGGTCGTTTTCTTGAAGCTCAAGGATTTCGTGTTGGTATCATTGCACAACCTGATTGGACGAATCTAGATGATTTTATGAAACTGGGGCGACCAAATTTATTTTTTGGTGTAACAGCTGGAAATATGGATTCAATGATCAACCATTACACGGCAGATCGTAAATTACGCCATGATGATGCTTATACACCGGGGAATAAATCAGGAAAACGCCCCGATAGAGCAACATTAGTTTATACACAACGTTGTAAACAAGCGTATAAAGATGTTCCCGTCGTACTTGGGGGGATTGAAGCTAGCTTGCGTCGCGTGGCACATTATGATTATTGGTCAGATACTGTACGTCGTTCAGTATTAGTTGATTCTAAAGCAGATTTGCTTATTTATGGTAATGGTGAGCGTCCATTAGCCGAAATAGCGCATCGATTAGCCCATGGCGAGTCGATAAGTACAATTAATGATGTTCGCAATACTGTCGTTATATGCAAGCAGGCATTGCCTGGCTGGAGTGGCGTTGACTCTACACGACTAGATAAACCAGGCAAAATCGATCCGATTCCTCATCCTTATGGAGATGATTTACCTTGCGTTGATGAAAATAGTCCATTTGCAAAACCTGCTTTATCAAAAGGAGGAAAAGAGGGAACCCCCATTATTGTGCAACCTGCAAAGCCGAAGCCTTGGGAAAAAGTCTATGTTTTATTGCCTTCATTTGAAAAGGTAAAATCAGATAAGATAATGTATGCACATGCATCACGTATTTTGCATCATGAAACTAATCCAGGGTGTGCTAGAGCGTTGATGCAAAAACATGGTGAACGTTATATTTGGGTTAATCCACCGGCAATTCCATTGTCTACAGAAGAAATGGACAGTGTTTTTGCATTACCTTATCAACGCCTTCCTCACCCATCTTATAATGGAGAACGAATCGCTGCGTATGAAATGATTCGCTTTTCTGTCAATATTATGCGTGGATGTTTTGGTGGATGTGCCTTTTGCTCAATAACTGAACATGAAGGGCGTATTATACAAAGTCGATCAGAAGATTCAATTATTCGTGAAGTTGAAGCGATCCGTGATAATGTTCCTGGATTTACCGGAATTATTTCTGATTTAGGTGGTCCTACAGCAAATATGTATATGTTGCGCTGTCGCTCACCAAAAGCTGAGCAAAGCTGTCGACGCTCATCCTGTGTTTACCCTGAAATTTGTAAACATATGGAAACAAATCATGAGCCAACCATAAAACTTTATCGACGCGCAAGGGAATTAAAAGGGATAAAAAAAATATTGATTGCGTCAGGTGTTAGGTATGACTTAGCTGCAGCTGATCCTCGTTATATCAAAGAGTTGGCTATGCATCATGTTGGTGGTTATTTAAAAATAGCACCCGAACATACGGAAAAAGGACCACTATCAAAAATGATGAAACCGGGCATGGCAAGCTATTATCGTTTTAAAGAATTGTTTGATACTTATTCAAAACAAGCAGGAAAAGAACAATATCTTATTCCTTATTTTATTTCTGCTCATCCTGGGACGCGTGATGAAGACATGATTAATCTTGCGTTATGGCTAAAACGAAATCGTTTCCGTTTGGATCAGGTACAAAATTTTTATCCATCCCCTTTAGCAAGCTCTACGACCATGTATTATAGTGGTAAAAATCCGTTAGCTAAAGTCGATTATAAAAGCGAAGATGTGGTTGTTGTTCGCGGTGAACGTCAGCGACGTTTACACAAGGCATTATTACGTTATCATGATCCTCATAATTGGCCGCTTATTCGTGCTGCATTAAACGAACTGGGATTAACGCATTTAATCGGTAATCGTAAAGAGTGTTTAGTGCCTGCTGCATCACTTGCAGAACAACGTAAACTAAGGAAAACATACAATTGTCATTTACAACCGGCATTAACAAAATATACAGGACATGTGACCTTAAGAAACCAGAAAAGACAAGCGAATCACGCAAAAGGTCAAGGAAAACTAAAATCTAAATCTATTTCGGGTACAGGTAAATGTTCTACAAAATAAGAGAAAGTAATTGATTATTAGCGTTAGAAAAAACGCGTAAACTTGATAGGTTACGCGTTTTAGAATATAAGATAAAATAGATCCAATGATTTTTATCGTAATGACAAAAAGGGATAAAGCGTGAAATTATTGTTTTTAGATACAGGTACAGGAAGACCCTACAAAGAGTGAAATGTACAGCTATAGTACTTAATCTCCAACAAGAAATAGGACAGTTGTAATTGTTTGATTGTGGAGAAAGCACACAGCATCAACTGATGCATCGCAATATTAATATAAATAGACTGAAAAATATCTTTATTACTCACCTGCATGGTGATCACTTATTTGGTTTACCTGGTTTATTATTAAGTTTGTCATTAGTTGGCAATAGTGAGGGGATGACGCTGTTTGCTCCTGCCGGATTAAAGAAATATATTGAAACGTGCTATTTGATTAGTCAGACATTCCTAAATTATCCTTTGTACATTATTAAAATTGCAGAAGGTACAAATTTTAATAATAATTTATTTACAGGAGAAGCTACTATATTACAATATCGCATATTTTGTTATGGTCATTGTATTGATCGAGACCTTCCGTTTCAAGTCGAAATTATTTTAGCGGGAATGCTCTGCCAAAAAATGGAAGAAAAAATGAACTAACCTGGCAGAAGAGATCAAGTTAACAGTAGTAATATGCTATCTTAATATTTTTCTTCGTTTAATGTTTTAGCTTAATTTAGTATTGGATTACTATAATTAATTTAGTTATCTAACGATATAAGATTATTAATTTAACATAATCATTGACATAATTTTAAAACTAACTAAAAGTTAGTAATAACGTAATTATAGATAACTAAAGATAGGAAGTAATTTATTTTTGGCAATAGAGCATTGGTCAATATGATAAATTAAGTTAACGTATATCTAGTTAAAATGGATAAAGTGGTTAAACCATCCTTATAAAATAGAAAAGATTATAGCTTATCATTATTACTTGAGAATACTCTCTGAATTTACTCCTTCTATATTATTTAACCTTATTTTCATAAGAAAATAGAAGGTTATTAGAGTACACATAATAAACAACAATCAATAAGTATAATCTTTATATAAATAATACATGGCGTTATTAATTCGTTGTGTGATAAATGGCGTATCTTTATTAAAAAATAATAAGCTATATTGATCTTATTTATTAAACTAATTTTAATGATATATTAATAATGGTTATACAATAAAATAAAAATTACCTAAACTAAATTAAATAATAAAAAGAATAGATATTAGAATAAAATAAAAATCGTATAATAAGAATTCATACAATTATCTTACAACATATTTGCGTCCTTGAACGCTTATATTTGGTACGCGTCGTTGTGATTGGAATACATCATACGCAGGTTTAAGTTCTTTCCAAAAAGCATAGTGAGCAGAATCTTTATATTTTTCCATATTGGCATCTTCCATTATGAACGGGAAGATATGAATTGGAATTTGTGATTGACCGCTGCCTAAAGCTTGGCTAACCAGAGCATAGATTTCTTCAATACCAAGATCTGTCATAGCGTAGCAACCAATAGATTTGCAATCACCATGGATCATAATATAGCTGCCTGTATAACCATTAGCGCGATCATATGCATTAGGATAACCAATATTAAATGAAAGATGATAGCGACTATTAGGATTTAACATATTTTTGCGCGTTGCATAAAACCCTTCTGGGCTTTTCTCATCTCCAGCAACCTTTTTAGGGCCTAAACCACCAGAAAATGTACAGATTTCCCATGTTTTATACAATTGAAAATTTCTACCTTTACGTTGATACCAAAGTTCTAAAAGCCCCTCCTGCTTAAATAATCTTAAGTAAAGATTGTCGCCTGGAACAGGCTCATTAGCCGTACTTATCGTCGCTACTTTTTGTACTATTTTAGGTTTTTTAACTGCTGGTTGAGGTTTAACAACAGGTAAAGGGGGTTTTTCAATAATCAGTTGTTGCTGTTGTTCCGCTCTATCATCTTCAGGATCAGTAAGCAGATCAGCTTCAATAACTAAATCATTATTAATTATTCTTGGTTTTAAGCGATATTCGAGCAGCTGTTTATCCATATAATAATTGAATACAGCTGCCGATGAAGGGCTGGATAAAAAGACAGAAGTTATTATAAAAATTATTCTATTAAACTTTATCGCCATTGTATTTAACCAAATACCAGGGACAAAACGTCCTGTCATTAATATGAATATCTAAACCAAACATGAGTATGTTGCTACATATATATTTACGAAATAGTACTATATAATCGAAAAGAATCGCTACTTATATAAATCCTGTCAAACACTTTATACAAATTAACTATGCAGAAGGATAAGCCATGATTAACTATTATTTTATATTTTAAATTTGTTTTGACTGCCGATTAAACACAGATCATTTTATATTATTCGTGATTATATAACGTTTCATTGTTAGGATCAATTTTAGTCACATATAACTAATTTATAAAATAAGTTAAGTTTTATAAAATCAAACTAATACTGATAAATTTTTTTAATTTATAGATAAAAAGAGTGATAGTTATTTTAAATTATTAATTATCAAATAATTTAAAAATAACAAATAAATAATTTTTATATAAATAATTAACCAATAGTGAAATAAAAATATTTTTTGTTGTTAAATAAAAAATTAAAAAAAAGAAAAAATTAACTGATTAAATGTATTTATAACATGCTCGATATGAACATATGAACATATGAACATATGAACATATGAACATATGAACAAATTGATTACTTTAGATAAAAATAAATATCTCTTATGGTATAGAGACGTATTTTCAATACGTATGATCAGTCCTTTATGGGTAGAATAACTATATGACGTTGTCTGAAAAAGATCGTGAAAATGAATTAATTACTGAAATTGCGGTAGCTTATTACGAACATGAGAAAACACAAGAAGAAATTGCGCATAAATTTGGGTTATCCCGAGTAAAAGTCGGGAGGTTACTAAAACGCGCCAGAGAAGAAGGTATTGTTGAAATTAATGTTCGTTATCATCCTGTATTTAGTTCTCAAATTGAACAACAACTTATACAACGTTTTGGTATAAAACGGGCATTAATTGCAGTCGATCATCAAGATGAAAAAGAGCAGCGTCGACAAGTTGGTTCTTTGGTAACAAATTATTTATGTAATACATTGAAAAATGGCATGATTGTTGCTATAGGACAGGGGCGCAATGTTGCAGCTGTAGCAAACCATATAGGTATTTTTCCTGAGCGTCAATGTCGCTTCGTTTGTGGTATTGGTGGGACGCATCGTACCGGTGAAAATATAGATGCCGATCATATTTGTCGTCAATTAGCCAAACAATTTAATGCGATAAGTGAAACACTTTATGCACCTGCCTATGTTGAAAAACGTGAGCTAAAAGAAAGTTTTATGCAAAATCGGGTGATTAAAGAAACGCTAGATCGTGGACGAAAAGCGGATATTGCTCTTGTAGGTATTGGCGATATGAATGTTAACTGCTATATGGTTCAACTGGGTTGGTTTACTCCACAAGAAATCATTGATGCTAATATCAATCAAGGCGTTATCGGCGAAATAGCTGGTTATGGTTTTTTTAACATACACGGAGAACCTGTTGATACAGTAATGAATGATCGTGTTATTGGTTTAAGCGTAGAAGAATTAAGGAAAATTCCATGTGTTATTGCTATCGCATCCGAAAATACAAAAGCAACTGCTATATTAGGTGCATTACGATCAGGAGTTATTGATGTTATTGCAACTAGTGCAACGAATGCTAGAACAGTGTTGAATTTACAGCAGAATCATTAATATAAACTTACAACATTTACTTTATATTATTTGTTCCAGCTTATTATAAAATAAAAGATTATTCGTGAGCTTATCTTTTGATAACGTAATTTATCGAACATTAACAAATGTTCTCTCTATGTTCCTTTGAGCATTAAGTTAACTTCTGATATTATTTTTCGATAATGCACGGATTGGCTATCTAGCTTGATAGGATGTTTCTTCATTAATAAAAGGATCTTCCACTTTGGATACGTCCGCAGTTTATTTTACCCTATTCACATCTCTTTATGACTAGCGGGCGAGTGACATATCCGGCAATCATTGTCTGTTTAATTTGGCTATATACGTAAATTATGTTGCGTATTTTTATTAAATAAAAAGTCGTACTTATAAAAATTTTATATTGAGGCAAATTATTATGAACCAGCTAGATCAATTGAGAAATTATACTGTTGTTGTCGCTGATACGGGCGACATTGATTCTATTCACCAATTTTCTCCAGAAGATGCAACAACTAACCCTTCATTAGTATTAAAAGCTGCACAATTACCTCAATATAAACATTTGATTGATAATGCCATTTCTGTAGCTAAACAGAAAGGAGGAAGTAAACAAGAACAATTGACAAATGCTTGTGATCAAGTGGCAATTAATATTGGTTGTGAAGTGTTAAAATATATTCCTGGCAGAGTATCGACAGAAGTTGATGCGCGTTTATCTTTCGATCAGCAATTGTGTATTGCTAAAGCGCGTAAGCTAATTAGTTTATATCAACAGGCTGGTATCGATAAATCACGCATTTTAATCAAGATAGCCGCGACTTGGGAAGGTATTCGCGCAGCTGAAGTATTAGAAAAAGAAGGGATCAATTGTAATCTAACATTACTTTTTTCTTTTGCTCAAGCGCGAGCATGTGCAGAAGCTGGCGTTTATCTAATTTCTCCGTTTGTTGGTCGTATTTATGACTGGTATCAGACTAAACAAAAGAGCGATGATTATAATGTCGACCAAGATCCTGGTGTGATCTCGGTATGTACTATATACAACTATTATAAACAGCACGGTTATAAGACAATTGTTATGGGGGCAAGTTTTCGTAAAAAAGAGCAAATTTTAGCACTGGCGGGTTGTGATCGTTTGACAATTGCACCAGCGTTGTTACAAGAACTTACAGGATCTACCGTAAAGATTGAACGTCATTTAATATCGAAAGAGAACATAGATCCTCGTCCTACACCAATAAGTGAGGCTGAATATCGGTGGCAGCATAATAGTGATGCTATGGCAGTAGAAAAACTGGCTGAGGGTATTCGCCTATTTGCAGCCGATCAGGAAAAATTAGAGGTAATGTTAGCCAATTTATTATAATGTAGCGTATTCTTTGCTTGACATTGTTTACCGACTCAGGCAAAAGAAAATAAAATAACTTATTATTATTGCTGGAGAAAATATAATGTCTGTCACGATAACATCATCGAAACAATTAGCTAATGCTATTCGTGTGCTCAGTATGGATATTGTACAAAAAGCAAAATCAGGTCACCCAGGTGCACCAATGGGAATGGCTGACATTGCAGAAGTATTATGGCGTGGCTTCCTAAAACATAATCCGGCTAATCCAAACTGGGTTAACCGTGACCGCTTTATCCTATCAAATGGTCATGGTTCTGCATTACTTTATAGTTTATTACATTTAACAGGATATGATGTTTCGGTTGAAGATTTAAAGCAATTTCGCCAGTTGAATTCTAAAACGCCAGGTCATCCTGAATATGGTTATACTGCAGGTGTAGAGACCACAACAGGTCCTTTAGGACAAGGTTTGGCTAATGCTGTTGGTATGGCCTTGGCAGAAAAAACATTAGCAGCGCAATTCAATCGCCCTAATCATATTATTGTTGATCATTTTACTTATATATTTATGGGTGATGGTTGCTTAATGGAAGGGATTTCGCACGAAGCCTGTTCTCTCGCAGGGACGCTCAAACTAGGTAAGCTTATTGCATTTTATGATGACAATGGCATTTCTATCGATGGCGAAATTGAGGGTTGGTTCACTGACGATACCGCAAAACGCTTTGACGCTTATGGTTGGCATGTTATTAGTGACATCGATGGTCATAACCCACAAGCAATACAAGCAGCTGTTGAGCAAGCACGCGCTATTACAGATAAGCCTTCTTTATTAATGTGTAAAACTATTATCGGTTGTGGTTCACCTAATAAAGCAGGATCACATGAATGTCATGGTGCACCCTTAGGTGATATTGAAATTGAGGCAACGCGTAAAGCGTTAGCCTGGGCGCATGAACCATTTGTTTTTTCTAAAGAAATTTATGATGGCTGGAATGCAATAGAGGCAGGTAAAAAAGCCGAGCAAGCATGGCAATCACAATTTGCTGCATATCAGGATAATTATCCAGAGCTCGCGGCCGAATTTATGCGTCGTATTAATAAGACATTCCCTGAAAACTGGCAAGAAAATGCTAAAAAGTTTATTCATCATTTACAGGATAATCCTGAATCTATTGCTAGCCGTAAAGCATCGCAAAATGCATTAGAAGCTTTTGGTAAGTTACTACCTGAGTTTATTGGTGGATCAGCTGATTTAGCACCAAGTAATTTGACTATGTGGTCTGGCTCTAAACCGATAAACGAAGATAGCGCGGGTAATTATATCCATTATGGGGTTCGTGAATTTGGTATGTCCGCCATTATGAATGGTATAGCACTACATGGTGGATTTATCCCTTATGGTGCTACTTTTTTGATGTTTATGGAATATGCGCGTAATGCTGTGCGTATGGCAGCATTAATGAAAATTCGATCCATTTTTGTTTATACCCATGATTCTATTGGATTAGGTGAAGATGGCCCAACGCATCAACCTATTGAACAAATAGCGAGTTTACGTTTAACACCCAATATGAGTACTTGGCGTCCTTGTGATCAGGTAGAATCTGCTATTGCCTGGCAATATGCTATTGAGCGTACTGATGGCCCAACCTCATTAATTTTTTCACGGCAAAATCTAAAACAACAAGATCGCACATCGACACAGCTAAACAATGTATATCGAGGCGGATATATATTAAAAGATTGTGAAGGACAGCCAGAACTTATTCTGATTGCTACAGGATCAGAAGTGGAATTAGCTGTCATTGCTTATGAACAACTCACAAGTGAAGGTAAAAAAGTACGCGTCGTTTCTATGCCGGCGACTGATGTATTTGATAAACAATCGGTTGAATATAAGGAAAGTGTTTTACCTTCAGCCGTAACTGCTCGTTTAGCCATAGAAGCAGGTATTGCTGATTTCTGGTATAAATATGTTGGGTTAAAAGGTCGTATCATTGGGATGCATTCATTTGGTGAATCAGCACCGGCAGATATCTTATTTAAAGAATATGGATTTACTGTAGAAAATGTTGTTTCCCAAGCTAAAAAATTAGTTGAATAATTCGGCTCATTTTATTTGTCATTTATGATGCTGTTTTTACTCCTGGGAAAATTGGTATTCTCAGGAGTAATTATTTCCTTATCTTTATAATTAATCCCTTCTTTTAGCTAATTGACCATCTAATGTTGTGATATCAACACATAGAATATACGTAATACATAGTTAACTTACTGTATAATAAAGAATAATTTTTTTTGCTATATATAAACAATCATAAAAAAGTAATAAATTATAGATATTATTAATCAACATAAAATTCTTTTTAAGAAGAAAGCAAGTTATCACTATGATAATAGCGACCCTTAATTTGTTTTATTTACAGAAAATCAATATCTAATTTGATAAATAACTGTTTATTTTTTTTCTTATATTAATGATTACTCAATATGACATATAGATAAAATAACTTCATGTAAAGTAAAATGAATTTTTTATTATGGAACAATAATAATCACCTGTATATATCTTATTGTTTTATAAAATAAATCATACTGTTTTAAAAATAAGAATAATATGATTTAGATGTTCTTGGGTCAGTATTATGTATTAAAGGTTATGAAGATGATTTAGCAATGATGAATACGACTCCATTTGCAAGTGATTCTACTATTTTATGCAAAATGACTATTATACTCGTGATGTTAAGAAACAAATCCATCGTGAAATTGTTGATATTCCTGGCCCAGTTGCTGTATTTCCTTTCTCTGTCATAAACGCTTTTTCTTTGGTGAATCACCCTGCTTAGGTCAAGATGGTTTACATTTTTATACGGAAAGTAAATGTGTCACCTGTCGTTGATTTGATAAAGATAAAATAAAATGGGATAAGTTGTTTAATAGAATAACATCATTTAATTAGCTGAATTTAAAGATATTAGATTTTCAATTAACATAACAATCTCAAAAAGTCGATTAGAAATACCGACTTTTTGAGCTTTTATTATAAAAATATGCAGTTAGTCAAAAAATGCGAAATTAATGACTAATAACCAATCGATTCTCACAAATAGCTCATAGTTAGCAGCAAGCATTCTTGTCATAATCACAGTGTTACATACCGCGAATAAAATTAGTAACTAATTAACCCTATGCTTTAATGTAATAGCAAAAATAAGATTTGCTACGCTTTATAGATATAGATTATTTCTTTACGTCTATTTGAGGATATCAATAGTAGACAGTTACAGCAAAGATTGAACGCCAAGACTACGCAGTAGTATTGGCGATATAGAGATTGGCTTATGAACCAGTTAATTTTTGATAAGATCATTTTTCGTCATTCACTTGAACGTCAATGTAAATATCTTGGGTTAACATGTACAAGTGATATGACAACCAAACAGTGGTGGCATAGTATTACTCATGCTGTTCTTGAGCAGATGTTGACAGTTTCCTCCCCTTTGCCTAATCCAAATAAACGTCATGTCAATTATCTATCAATGGAATTTTTAATTGGCAGATTAACTAGTAATAATCTAATTAATCTAGGTTGGTATCAGCAGGTTGATACTATAGTCGCCGAGATGGGGGGCAAACTTACTGATATTCTTGAGCAAGAAAGGGATCCCGCGTTGGGAAATGGTGGACTTGGACGATTAGCTGCATGTTATTTAGATTCAATGGCAACATTAGGCCAAACAGTTACTGGTTACGGATTAAATTATCAATATGGGTTATTTCGTCAATCATTTGTTGCTTGCCAACAAGTGGAGAATGCCGACAATTGGCAACAAGAAACTTACCCTTGGTTTATCCAACGTAATACGCCTACGGTTAATGTGCATTTCGGTGGCAAAGTAACTCAGGATCAACAGGGAAATTTTGTATGGTTACCCAAGTTGACATTACTAGGCACAGCGACTGATTTACCAGTCATAGGCTATCATAATCCAATAATACAATGCCTGCGATTATGGCATGCATCACATCCTAATCCCTTTAATCTGCAAAAGTTTAATGAAGGTGATTTTTTAAATGCAGAGTGCAATAGCATCGAGGCGGAGAAATTAACAAAAGTACTTTATCCTAATGATAATCAATTGGCCGGAAAACAATTAAGATTAATGCAACAATATTTTCATTGTGCTTGTGCTATCGCTGATATTCTTGAGCGCCACTATAAAGCAGGACGAACAATAGAAACATTAGCAGATTATGAGGTAATACAGCTTAACGATACTCATCCTACTATTGCCATCGTTGAATTATTGCGTATATTGCTCGATGACTATCATCTTGAGTGGGGAACGGCTTGGCATATTACCCGTCAATGTTTTGCTTATACCAATCATACCTTAATGCCAGAAGCACTTGAGTGCTGGGATACTTCTTTAGTTAACCAATTGTTACCACGCCATCTATCTTTAATTCGTGACATTAACAAACAATTTAAAAAAGAAGCCTATCAACATTGGCGAGCACAACTTGCTACCTTATGGCCAAAAATTGCAATTATTTATAAGCGACAAGTCAGAATGGCTAATCTTTGTGTAGTAGTATGCTTTGCCGTGAATGGTGTAGCCAAATTACATTCCGAATTGATTATTCGTGATCTGTTCCCTGAGTATTATCAATTATGGCCAAACAAATTTTATAATGTGACCAACGGGATTACACCTAGACGTTGGATAGCACAATGTAATCCCGAACTAAGTCAACTAATTAGTCGTGTACTCAATACCACAACTTGGATCACTGATTTAAATCAGCTTCATCGTCTAAAAGCATTTGCAGATGATAGCGATTTTATTTATGCCTGGCGGCAAGTAAAACATAGAAATAAACAACGCCTAATTGATTATGTCGCAAAAACACTAAATATTTCATTAAACTCTAGTGCTCTTTTTGATGTACAGATAAAAAGATTACATGAATATAAACGTCAGCACTTAAACTTATTGCATATTTTAGCTCTTTACCAACAACTAATACATCACCCACAAATAGATATTGTACCACGCGTCTTTTTCTTTGCGGCTAAAGCTGCCTCGGGCTATGCCGTAGCAAAAAATATTCTTTATGCAATTAATTGTGTTGCAGAAAAGATTAATACTGATCCTATTGTAGGCGATCGATTAAAGGTCATTTTTTTGCCTGATTATCGTGTTTCTTTGGCTGAGCTAGTAATTCCTGCAGCCGATTTATCAGAGCAACTTTCTACTGCCGGAAAAGAAGCTTCAGGAACAGGTAATATGAAGCTAGCACTTAATGGTGCATTAACCATTGGGACATTAGATGGTGCTAATATTGAAATTAAAGAATCGGTTGGTGAGCAAAATATTGTTATATTTGGCAATAATGTGGATGAAATCAATGAACTAAGAAAAAATGGTTATCAGCCTTATGATTATGTTAACCAAAATCCTCTTTTAAAATCAGTTTTACATCAATTAGCTGACGCACGATTTTTTAATCAGAAAGACAAACACGCATTTAAACCTATGCTTGATAGCTTATTAAAGGCAGGGGATCCCTATTTTGTATTAGCAGATTTTGTTGATTACTGTCAGGCGCAACAACGTATAAATATGTTATTTCAAGATCAACAGGATTGGACTCGACGCACAATTCTGAATTGTGCTGGCTGTGGTTTGTTTAGTTCTGATCGTGCAATACAAGATTATCAACGTTTGATCTGGCATATAACATGATAAATGATTAGGTAATAATTTTTATACCAAATTGAAATAATAATAGGGGGAACGCAATGAATATTAATTTTACCGATGCTGAAGGTAATCCAAATGGGATCAGTAAAAAAACGCATTCATTGTTATTAAAAGCGAGTGCAGTCGTCAATCAGACTGATACGTCACCTATTGCTCCAGTATATGTTTTTACTCAAGGTCAATATTATTTTATTCCAGTAAAATTACCTAGTTTTAATTGGCAGCTCTGTTTGGAAAATAGTGAAATAATTAAAGGTACACATACACAGTCTACTGAGTTCATATTGAGTGCGACATTGCCCGTTGGTTACCATCGATTAGTAATTAATAATAACGATAAACAGTGGACATCTCCTATCATTATTGCACCAGAAAAATGTTATCAACCTGATAATATTGCTAATGGCGAGCACATCTGGGGAGTAACACAACAATTATATACACTGCAAAGTAAAACAAATTGGGGAATAGGTGATTTTACTGATTTAAAGCATATGATCTGTTATGTTGCCAAACATCATGGGGCCTTTGTTGGGCTTAACCCCTTACACGCCTTATTTCCCGCTTTACCTGAAGACGCAAGTCCATATAGTCCGTCATCGCGTTGTTGGTTAAATATTATCTATATTGATGTTAATGCTGTACCCGAATTTACCGAATGTAAACAAGCGAAAGAATGGTGGTTATCAAGTGAGGTACAACAACAATATATTATGTTAAGACAGAATCGATGTGTAGACTATCAAGGGGTAATGTCACTTAAGCTACAAGGATTGTGGTTAGCATTTTACTATTATATTGGATTGAGTGAGGCACATCCTCGAAAACAGGACTGTAATCGTTTTATTTCACTCGGCGGAGAAGATTTAAAACGATTTGCTGTTTTTAATGCATTACACCAAGAGCTACTTAATAAAGATAAGCGTTATACATCTTGGCAAAATTGGCCAGAAACTTACCAAACTTATGATAGCCCTGAAGTACAATTATTTATTCAACAGCATCAACCTGAAATTCATTTTTATTTATGGTTACAGTGGTTAGCGCATGAGCAGTTAACAGAATGTAATCAGTTAACAGAAAAATTAGGTATGCCTATAGGGCTTTACCATGATTTAGCTGTAGGTGTTGCAAACGGAGGAAGTGAAACCTGGGGAAATAAATCACATTATGTCATGGATGTTACTATCGGCGCACCACCGGATTTGCTTGCTCCGCAGGGACAAAACTGGTTACTCGCACCTATGAATCCAATAATCATGAAACAACAGGCTTACCAACCATTTATTCAATTATTACGTGCCAATATGCGTTATGGTAAGGCGTTACGTATTGATCACGTCATGGGATTATTACGGTTATGGTGGGTCCCCAAAGATCATACTGCGGATCAAGGAGCCTATGCGATTTATCCTGTAGATGATTTATTATCAATTTTAGCATTAGAAAGCCAGCGGAATCAGTGTATGATTATTGGTGAAGATTTGGGAAATGTACCTGATGCAATTATAAGTAAACTCGATCAAGCTGCCGTCTTCTCATATAAAGTACTCTTTTTTGAACAAGATAAACAACATCATTTTATAGTGCCTGAAAAATATAAAAGACATGCTATGGCAACTGTAACAACGCACGACTTACCAACAGCCGTAGGTTATTGTCAGATGGCTGATTTAACACTCGGTGAAAAATTAGGAATATATTCAAATAAAAACGTATTGAATAAATTAAAAAGAGAACGCCGCCTAATTAGAAAGCATTTAGTAGATAGCTTGTTAAAATACCACTGTATTGATGGCATTTTACCAGAACAGGATACAGATAAAATAACGATGTATCAATTAATTAAAGGATTATATTGTTATATAGCTAAAAGTAGTAGTTTATTAGCGGCTATTCAGCCGGAGGATCTTTTATTAATGGAAATGCCGGTAAATATACCAGGAACTAATAAAGAATATCAAAACTGGCGTAGAAAACTCATTAAATCCTTGGAAGACATTATTGATGACAAAAGTATTGCAACTATTTTACAGGCAGTGCAGCGAAATCGCAGTAAGTTATCTAAAAGAAAAAATACAACCTGAACTACATATCTATATGAACTACCATCATCACTAATAGGTCAATAATGTGTATTATTTCATCAATTAACATAAAAAATGTTGGAATGAATACTCTTTTATCACTATTTTATTTGACTTCATTATAGGGCGATTTATAATTATCTTTATTCTGGGTCGTTAGCTCAGTTGGTAGAGCAGTTGACTCTTAATCAATAGGTCATAGGTTCGAGCCCTATACGACCCACCAGATTTAACTAATAAAATAATTAAGCCTGCTAACTTAGCGGGCTTTTTGCTATGCAGGGAGGTAAATGGCAACAAAGTAGTGACAGAAAAATAGCCAAAAGGAATTTGTTATGTTCAAAATTTGTTATGTTCAAAAGAGTTCTAGTTCTCTCTGCTTAATTCTTTTCTTTTTCTTCTCTTGCCTATGAAGTCATCGACATTCGAGACACTTCTATCATGGGCGTAGCCGGGCTAATGTGACTCTTGTTGATGAAACGGCAACTACCCGCGATTTAAGGCTCAATGTTGTTAAGCAAACTATTGAAGATATTCTTAAAGATGCTCCGATCATGGTAATTGCTGTCAATTTGATTGCCTCAGAGGATTTATTAGGCGCTGGCGGGTATGTGAGGCAGGATAACTATTTTGATGATGGCTGTGGTTTTTCAGGTAAAGACTGTAACGATATTCAGTTAGACATAAAAGCCGGTGATATAAAACTAACTAAAAAAACAAATCCAGATTTGGGTGGAAATAGTTAAAGTGGGTAATGAGTTAGAAGAAAAAGGCATTTTTGATGATGCTACACTAGAAAAACAGGTGGCAAAAAATCTCAGGATAAAACAAAGCGAAGTGAAAGTATCTCGCATAGAATTGAAATAGTGTAAGCCCACCACACTGGAGGTTTTTTTATGCCACTGAATTAGCCTGAATATGTCTCAGGACAGCTTCAACAAGCTGTGGGGTTACGATAAAGCGGACATAGGTTTCATGTGCAATAAAGGTATGACCATAATTCACATTTTTGCGCGGGTAATAACGTTCTCTGGTGGTGATTGATATTTCACTGCTGCTTCTGGTGTGGGCAGGTTCGCCACATAATTGACAACGCATCATAATGTAACTCTCTCCATTCTTCTTATGAGACTTAATATAATAAATTAATCACAAAATATCTCATAAATTATCATTAACTAACATTTTGAGATTCATTTAATCTTGATTCCAGCTCAATTGAAGATGTGAAACCAGAATCATTTAATTCATGTTTGATGGCTTTTATCAGCCAGTTTTCATTATCAATATCATCTTTAAATCCGCTGACCTTAATCGGGACTTCCGGAAATAAGTCAGGCCGAGCCTGAACAAGCTTAATGCTAAATTCTAATTGGCCTCGTTTAAGTTGTTCATATTTGGCTTTGGCTGCTCTGCAGGCATACTCTTTACTGACATACTGGTGATGAAGAACAAAGATATTATCATTATTGTCATTGTTATCTTCACTGCCAGCCGTTATGCTCCCGCCTTTTTTGTTGCGGTATTTAAATAATTAGCCTTCACTATACCGTAATTGTCACGATCAGCCAGAGAGTAATAATAACTATCACCAGTCGTTTAGGTAATAGTCAGCTCTGGCAGGGGGTGGCCGCTGGTACCCACCACCTGACCGGGAGGAAAAAATAACAATTTTGCCCTTTTTGATAGCCGTAATGGCATTATGCTCTGTTGCCAGTCTGGTCAAAAAATTACAGTCACTTTCAGTCTGGTCAATATGCTTAATAGCAATATTGGCCAGTTCGTCACTTATCACATAGGCAAGGCTATTCTTTTCTGCACTGCCTTTGACGATATTTTTTAGTATTGTGTTATGAAATGCTTTTTTCACAGCGTACATTCATGGCGTTTTTAAAGTCAGCACTGCGACCACGCAGGGTGATAACATCTGGTGAGCCTGAATAAATCACTTCATCAACAATGAGGTGACCTTTATCAATTAAATTTTGTCCTGCCCAGCCAAGATTTAATGATAACTTTACGCACCGGCGGGGCAGTTTTAGTTTACCTTCTGCATCATCAAGGGTGATATCTAACTGATCAACTTCAAAACCGCAATTGTCGATGACTGACAGTGAAATGAACCGGTCACTAATACGCCGGGTTATATCCGAATCAGTATCCTGCAGGGTAATTTTGAATGCCGGGGTTAAGCTTTTTGATACAGACGTCAGCAAGGTTAAAGGATTTGTTATAATAACCCCGCTAGCCGTTCTGTTAAGCCGCTAAATAAACTTCTTAATCCGTTTTAACTGAATAGTAAATTCAATCATGCGGGCAGTGCCGCCTTTGAAAAAGTTGGCTTTAGTTTCGTTTATAGATTCAATGATAAACCTACCATATATTGCGCCGCTACGCTCAATTAGCGGCCATGTTTTGCCCTGATCTGCTATCAGCTCTAAGGCTGCCAGTAATAGTCTACAACCGGTAATTTCCGGTATTAATACACCGGATAGGGTTATCTGGTCATTGTCCCGACCGGTAGATTGCAGCACAGGGATGCGGCTGGTGAGGTTATTTGCCGGATAACGCCATGCTTTACTATACTCAATGGTTTGATAAGGTAAGGTTTTAAGCGTGAAAACAAACATACCAAGTATCATCATTTTCTGTTACCTATTGGATATCGGTTAGTAGTGAACGCTGGCGGGCACAGTTAGCCTGTTGCGCTTTCTCAAAAGTGCATTTGAATATCGTCAGAATATCGGCATCTTGCTTATTCACTTTTATATTGATTTCAGTTTGTGAATTATCGTTATACTGGTTGTTTTTGGTTGGCGCAGCCACCGGTGTGTAATATAACCATTACTGATAAGTTCGCGAAATTTAGCATTAATACCATCAACAATATCATTGATTAATACCGCTGACATGGGCTTATCAATCGCCCATAGATGTGCATCAGCAATTGTATTAGCTAGGATCTGTACGTACGTGTATAATTTTCAAAGGCAAAAAGCGGCTCATCAGAGCAGATACGACTTCCCCAGAAGCGGAACCCATCAGCGCGGATTAAGGTAGTAATATCATTAGCATTCAATAATCCTGCATCAGTATTAGGATTTTGTAGATCCCAGTAAACGTCTTTGCTAATTCCAGTAACACCATTAATACCAATATTTGATAGTGTTTTATGCCAACCTATTTTCTGATCAATTTTGGCACGAAGTCCAATTGATCGGGCTGTTGCATAAGCATATTCTTGTCGATTCTCAATACTGTTCCAAGGTTCGAGCTCTATATGACCCACCAAAATTAATCAAAAAAATCAAAGCGTTATATTTCGCAATATAGCCTTTTCTTTTTTACCATTATCAAATCGTGTTATAAATATGTGCTGATTGCATGCTCCAGTCTACGACAGGAACTGTTCGCCCGACAAAGCCGGCCATATGATGGGTTAAGTGTATGCAATAGAAAACCAACTAACATAGGTAGTCTTATATTCGAACAATTACATGATAGGGATTGGAATAATAAAGTTTCCATGATTTGCAATTCGCCCGATTGTTTTTTTAAGTTATATACATTTATGCTAGTATACAATATTAGTTGTCTTATTAAACAATAATGTTGCATGTGAAACGCCTGTTTTTTACGTATCTTCCTATTGTTAATAGAACAGCTACTTTTTCTTTACATTACATTGTGTCTATGGTTAATTACATTGACACATTTTCTGGTCATTCTAATCTATTTAGCTTGTTATCTACTCATAAAATCCAATTACTATTTTATTCTATGAGTATAAATGTTTAAAATGATAAAAACTAATCTACTAACCTAACAACCTGGTGATAAATCGCCTATTTAACTTTTAAGTATTTAATTATTAATATGGATACGCCAGATCTGATCTCGATTATTATACCAGCTTATAATTCAGAGAAATTTATAGTAAAAACAGTCAAATCCATTAGCGCACAATCATATACCAACGTTGAAATTATTATTATTAATGATGGTTCTATTGACGGTACAGAAACGGTAGTCGCGCAACTGCAATTAGAAGACGATAGGATCAAGCTTTTTTCTCAACATAATTGTGGTATTGCAGCGGCTAGAAATAGGGGATTACATCACGCGAGTGGTGAATTTATCGTATTCATTGATAGTGATGATGATATCCACCCAGATTTTTTGCAAAAAATGATGAACCGACAAAAGCAAACCGCGGGTGACGTTGTTTATACGGGATTTATGAATGTTATGCCGAAAGGCAGTACACCAAGAATAAGTGATTTTAGAGAGAAAAATCAATTAATTGGCTACCTTGAACAAAAGTCATTAGTTCATATAGGCTGTTTTCTAATTAGAAGAGCATTTTTATTTAAAAATGACTTATTTTTCAATGAAGCGCTGAGAACAGGAGAGGATATCTTATTTATTTGCTCTCTGTTTTGTCTTACCACAGCTTATGCTGTTCCTGAATATCTTTACTATTATCAATATCGCGCTGATTCCATAATGAATAGTCAATGGACGAGGCAGCATTATCAACTAGATATTCAAGCTTGGGTTAACGTACAGCACTATCTCTCACAACACTATTTTCAACAGGATAGAAAATCGATTCTTGATTTATTAGAAACCAAGTTGCTTTATTATCGCTTGAGATATTTATGGTTATTATTGCGTTCAAATAGACATGTTGAATTGTATGAACATCTTGAGAATGGTTTTCTTTCTTATCCTATTGAAGCGATAACACTTTTACCACGCAAATATGTGTATCGAAAAAAGATTATTGAATCGAAAAAACGCTGGCTTTGGAAAACAATCACATTTGTACCAACAAAACAAAATATTATAGACAATTAATTGATGTACTAGGTATTAGTAAATAATTAAATATATTGTTAATTAATATAATCTAATTCATTCAATGATCTAACTCGTTTAATTGCATCAGTAGACCTGGTGCACTATTCTTTTTTACTATTGCATGTTTAGTAGAATTATTAGAAACAATAGCGTTATTAATTACAATAAATCGTTTGATAAAGAGTAATATGCTATTTATAGCAATAACGCAATTTATATGATAACGATATTATGTATAATCTCTGCTTATCCATCAATAAATCATTTGAATAAATGTAGTTATGTGCATAAAATATATAGTAATTCTTCTTTGATACTAGTCAATAAGTATTTATGAATAGATTGCCCCTTCTTTATTTTTTTATTATAAAGTGATCAGAATCTTTTATTTAATTAAATGTGATTTACCTCATTATTTATAGCATTACACTCTATTCGTTAATATATAAATAGAATAGAATCATGATAAATAAAATCAATAATTGAAAATCTTTTATTTCGTTCTTATTTTGATATATAAAATTCAAAAATATAGAATCAATAAGCGGGAGAGTAATGTGACAATTAAATTAATTGCAATTGATATGGATGGCACATTATTAAATAGTAATCACGAGATTAGCAAACGGGTTAAACAAGCGATAACGTCTGCTAGACAGCAAGGCGTCTATGTGGTTTTAACAACAGGCCGTCCTTATATAGGGGTCAAATCTTATTTACAACAATTAGGAATTCAAAACGATGATGAATATTGTATTACCTATAATGGCGCTCTTGTTCAACAGGTGGTAAGTGGTACACCTGTGATAGAAAATACATTAAACTATGAAGATTATTTATATTTTCAACAATTATCTGAATCGCTTGGCGTTCATTTTCATGCATTTGATTTTACTGATCTTTATACACCCAATCGTTTTATTAGCCCTTATACTATACGCGAAGGTTATTTGACAGGTATCCAGGTTATTTTTTGTCCTGCCGAGGAAATGGATCCTCATATACAATTGCCTAAAGTAATGATGATTGATGATCCTGCATTACTTGATGCTGCTATTAAAAAAATTCCTGAAGATGCTTTTCAAAAATATACTTTATTGAAAAGCGCTGATTTTTTTCTTGAAATATTAAGTAAAAAAGCTGATAAAGGTATCAGTGTAGCTAAGCTTGCTGAACGATTAAGTATTGATCGTCAACAGGTTATGGCCATTGGTGATCACGCTAATGATTTACCTATGGTTAGCTATGCTGGCATAGGTGTCGCTATGGCAAATGCTATTGATGAAGTAAAACATGTCAGCCAATATATTACAACGTCAAATGATGAAGACGGTGTAGCTCTGGCAATTGAGAAATTTGTCTTAAATAACTAAAACGCTATCATAGTTATCTAAAAATAAAGTATCGATGTTATTAGAATAATGAAGACATCTGTTATCAATTATATGCCATAGTATTGTATTATGAAGTGTAGTTGCTTAATTTCATTTTACGATTAATAACGACTCACGATGCTACCATCCTAGAATCGACTGAAGATCATCACATATATGAATAAGTTCAACACATTTTCTTAGGTATTCATTTAGTATCGTGTTTATTGATGTCTTTACGGAATATCATATTTACTTTATGCGATATCGGCTAAGGTGTACATTACATTCAGCTAAAACGGTATTTTAGATCCTCAAAATTTCTTTTTGCGCCACAAAAAAGCTACTATTTAAAAATTATCCTCTAAATAATGTATTTATTGAAAAGATCCCATCATTATTTTTAGTATGCTAATTACATATCTTTTTAAACCATACTAATTAAATAGAGAAGTTTAGTGAGGTCTAGATGGTGAATAATATGGATATGTTTGCGGACTAATCAATTATTGACGAGCATGTAAATTGAGTAGAAATAATATTACAGAATCAGCGTAAAATTGAAAAATAGCTTATTGCTAAGCATATGATTAAAGGATATGCACTTGGCATGTTCTTTCTTAATTAACGATTCGTGCTCGTATACGTCAGTTAAATTACAACTTAACCTAGGAGTGCGTATTCAACCTTATATATTATCTTTAGTTTTACTTGATGTTTAGAAAGAAAGTAATGAAATATAAGAGTAGTTTTTAAGAATAAGATCATTTTGCCATTAAATGAAATAATTGGCGGAGGAGGTGAGATTCGAACTCACGGTGGGTCTCCCCACGGCGGTTTTCAAGACCGCTGCCTTCAGCCACTCGGCCACTCCTCCGTAACGCCACGCAATATAAAACAGTATGCATCAATTGTAAACCCCTACTTTTACCAGAAAACATGATAAATGCCTATATAATAAGCAAACAATATTAATTTATTTATAAAAGTCATTAATTACTATCTTAAAACATATTTTGAGTTTACTTATTGTTCAGCAAGATCTAAATGAAATGGTTATTAGCGAGAGAATAGATTTTATTGTTGAAAACGACCATAATGACTAATTTAATTGCTCCTTATTATCGTCACTCGTTTGAGAAAGGCAAATAGAGGGTAGTAAATAAGTTTGGTAAAACTGGACATGTTAAAGTGCATTTTGGTAAAAAACCCGGTTAAACCGGGCAAGGGAGACATCAGTGTTATAATTATTCTGTTATGAATAGTGTTCTTTTTCCCTTAATATTACAAATTTTCCGATTATTCTTTCGATATGCATCGCAAATATATAGTTGCTATTATTAATTTACTGATTTATCTATATAATCGAGTAGGCGATTGCCTCATTATATATTGCTAATCAAGTACTAGAGTCTGGGGATAGATAGCGTTAATATTTTTTATCAACATAGATAAGTAAATATTCAATACAACGATATCAGAAGTGATATTATTTTTATCTTGCTGGCTATCAAATCGACGTTCAGGAAGTTATCTATAGGCAATCCTTGTCAACTATTTCGCCTATTCATCTGGATATTGGATTTCTAAATATTATATTTTTATTATTCCTGCTACAAAATATCTATAAAGGAAGATAGCAATAAATATTATTAAAATAACCAATATAATGTATTTTTAACTGGTTGTTGTAATTAGTTTTATTGTCAATATTGGGTAACATCCTGACAGTAAATATAATTTACCCAAAATTTACCCAGAAAAGTTACTGGTTGTCAACGGATAGATAAGAACGTTTACGAACGTAACTTTTAGATAATACTATGTATTATTTGGATTTTGTGAACGGTTAAAAACGGTGGTGAACTTCGAAATGGCGTCCCCGACAGGAATCGAACCTGTAACTAGCCCTTAGGAGGGGCTTGTTATATCCGTTTAACTACGGGAACATTGTTTGTCTTATTTAAATCTTTTTCCTATGTTATCTCTTAACATTGTTTAAAATCAACTTTTTTATCTTTTTTATTTCATTTTCTCCCCATAATTTGGGTTTTTTTGCTTATTTCGTTTACTTGTAATTGAGTACATAATATAAAAAAGCATGTGTACAGAATATAATACTATGGCATTAAGCGATACAAAGTGACGAACTATACACAACAAACCTTACAATGGAAAACCAGAACTAACAGATGGTGACGGCTTGAGTGTAAGAATATCACCTCATGGCGTTACTGCCTTTCAATACAGATATCGATGGCAAAGAAAACCTGTCAGATTAACTATCGGTAAATATCCAGCAATGTCGTTAAAAGATGCAAGAATTATTGTTGGGCAAATGCGTGAACTATATACAAAAGGGCTTAATCCTAAAATATACTTTTCTGAGGAAGTGAGTGAGGCAACATTACAGTATTGGTTAGATAAGTATGTTTCAACATTGAGATCTAATACACAGATGCTTTATAAATCAGTTTTGTACAACTCAATGCATACAGAATTTAAGTCCGTGCCAATATCTAATATTTCGATTTCCTCATGGGTGAGTTTTTTTGATAAACAGGAAAAAGCGAACCCTAAAAAAGCTAGAGTTCTTCTGGTGCAACTTAAGTCCATGCTTAATTGGTGTATGAGCCGTCAATTCATTGCATCCTGTGAAGCTATGAAGCTCTCATCTAATAGCGTGGACAAGGGTGCAAATGCTGGAAGCAGAGTATTAACATATTATGAACTGGCAAAGATTTGGACAGCTCTTGAAAAGAGTAAAATTGTATCCTCTAATAAAATTTTACATCAGCTAATTTTATTATATGGGTGCCGTTTATCTTAAATGCGCTTAGCCCTTGCTGATGAATTTAATTTAAAGGATATGATCTGTACGACGCCAGCGAGTCATTCGAAAATGGGGAAAATTATTTGAAGACCCATTTTTAAGCAAGTAGAACCGTATATTGAAAAATTGTTAGGTTTTGGTAATGATGTTCTATTTTTTGGACAAAACTTTGATAAACCAATTGATTTGTCTTCATACAATCTTTATATGAGGAACTTACGCAAAAAAATTGACATTCCTGAATGGCGTACCGACGATTTTAGGCGTTCTCTGTCTACCAATTTATCCAACGAAGGAGTCATGCCCCATATTACAGAAAAAATGTTGGGACATGAGCTTCGTGGGGTAATGGCGATATATAACAAACATGATTATTTGACGGAACAAATGCAATCATATGAGCTATATGCAGATAAAATATTGTGGCATGTTAAACGGCTCTCCGATTAACTGAGCCGTTTTCAATCGACCCAAATATGGCCATTTTATTATATTTAGCTGGATAGTTTAAAATCGGTTTAGAAACCCCGTATTTTTTAGGCATCATATAGGGTTGTTTTTTACCAAGCAGCTCAATTACATCTATTTCTGTTAACAACTCAATATTTTGATTTTGTATTTTACCTCTAAAAATTTCCCACCAAATATAGCAGAAATAATTTATTAGCATACAAGTAACGACAACTGGCCAGTTTCAAAATGTGTGCCTGATATTTCTTTACCGTTTTCAATAGTATTTTTAATGTTAGTTTTCATTGGAGTACTAATTGTAGCCACATTCACAAACGCATCCAGAAGTAATTTTTCATTATCGATAATAACCACAACACATTTCTTACGGATCGTGAATGTATTATAGTCGGCTTTTACCTTAATCAATCCCGCTATGTCTAAACATTATTTAACCTGTTTTCCAGTTTTCTGATGCATTCTTAATCATAAAGATGTGAGTTTGTAGGCGATCCATTTCATTTTTATACATCTCTACTAAGTAGCCGACTTGATGGGAAATAAACATATAGAAATTAAGTTGATCACCTAATTCCCCACTAAACCGTCCTGGGTATCTGCTATTATTTTAAGTGTTAATTCATCCCCTTGATCAGCCATCTCTTATAACGTTGCTATATTATTGGCTAATTGTATTTTGCTACTTATGATGATATCTCTTTAGCTTTTAATTCATCTTGACGTGCATCCCTTATTTCGGATAAATGTCCGATCCGATCTGATACCCTAGAAACCGCGGAGATTCATCTGTCCTAGCTACATGGAACGATGTGATGAGACGTGATGGTTCATCTGGTTATTCTAGGTCAAAGATCTGGTTATATTTATTCTCAATATGGGGGAGGGTGTTCGACTGACAAATTATTATGTTAATTCGAATGTATCATGCGCAAGTTTATAAGGCACTCGATTAATCAAGAAAGTCTATGATGCAATGTTTGGATCGCCAATAAACAATATGCTAGAAACACAGAACTTAGAGAAGAAGGTGTTATTTGTTGACAATATTATAGCTAAAACATTTAGTAGCAACACTGAACTCAATAGTGTGATTCGTATTATTGCAAAACAGCACTGGTGCAATAGATACAGCCGGACTGATATTATTGAGTGCGTAGGGAAGATCACCAAAACAGTCTCATGCACAAGCCATCGCTAGAGCGTGTATGTTGGTGTTTAGACATAGTTGAAGCAATATTTATAACGCCATAAGATATTAAATTAAAAGAATATTAATAAATAAGTTTTAATCAATATAGCGATATTAAAGTTAGCTGCATAATATAGTTAATAAGTAGCATCAACTGATAAACTTGCCACTGAGTGGATTTTGTTATTTTCAAAACAATGAATTGTTTTATGGAAAATTTTAAGCAGCTTGTAAAGAAAGGGGAGGATATTATTAATTAGGAAAATAATGGATTCATTAAAGGATGTTTTTAAGGTGTAATCAGTACTCCTATAGAGTTTTATTATTTAGATAAGGCGTTTTTGATACATAAAATTTGTCAAAGAATAATTATGACCATTACAGAATGGCTCTTTTAATAAAATCAGGACTGGCAAATAAAGAAATTTTGAAAAAGATAATTGAAATAGCCCTTAAAGCGTATGTTAATAAATTAACATTACAACAAACGCAAGAATTGGCAACAACTCAGGCCGCTAAAATAAATGGTGGAATGATTGTTAAACAACGATTATTTACTGGAGTTGATATAGGCAATATTCTGGCATCCAGATTTGCAGTTAAATTTACACTAACTTTATCCGTTGCGTTATTCTTACATTTGGATGCTATGTCATCCAGAACGATATAGACTTCTATAGCATTAAGCATGAGAAATCCAAAGCGTTATAATCAATTAATTAGATTGGGGGAACCTAGATTTATTATATTTTCTACTTGAGGATATAACAAAGCAGTTTGAAGAAGCCACACTATCTAGATTCAACTAATAAGAATGCCTTTAATAAGGTTACACAAGAAGTTATTTAGTTGGTGCAATTAAGCGTATCCGCAACAGAATTATTGATAGAACGATTAGGGGATTTAGTGGTGCCATTTTGGGCTTAGGTGTATTAATATCTTTATATTTCATCTATTTTTATGGCACCATTGGTTGGTTTTATGCTTTATGTAGTTTACTGCTCTTTCCTGTATCTTATTATCTATATAAAATAAGCCAAAAAATTTCATAACGATTTTTGACTTCATATTATTTTAAACGCCCAATTCCAAACCTCAGCAGACTACAGGGCATTTTTATACGCCAACGTAATCATCATTTATAGACTTATAAATACATGATCGTAATTAATATAACCAAGCGCAATTGCTCGTTTTTTATTTCTTTCAATCGAGGGCAGGAATAAAGAGGGTAATGTAATCAATTCTGATACAACCGATAAATTATTACGGACTGCTCTAGTTAATTTTGATAAAAATATCAATCGTATAGTCAACGTAAACGTAACATAAAATCAATTTGATGTACTCATGTCATTAGTATTTAACATTGGTGTACGCACGTTTAGTCCATCCACGTTATTACGACTACTAAATAATGCTGAATATCTGTAGTAGCAAATCAATTCGATAAGTAGCATCACGCTAAAGGACAGGAATTGCTTAGTTTTGTACACCGTTACCAAGTTGAAATGAAAATCTACCTGATTATAGTTACTATGCCTGGCCACATGCTACCGTTCGAAAACTGCAAAAGAAGATATAGTAAATGAAAGGAGAAAGAGGACGTTAAATCTTATCTATCTTTCATTTTAGGGCCGCCATCTTGGTCAAATTTTTATCCCCTCAAAAGATGGAAGTTAATTTGGTGTTTTTATAGCTAGCGCGCCAGTCCGTTTATAAATAAAATTTGTCGTTACCCATAGGTAATTATCTATATTAATTAATATACTGGTTATTTAATAATAAATAACCTAATAATAATTATTAAAATATATAAAAATATAATGAAAATAAATTTATAATAGGTTGAGTTTATATATTAATGATAGTTCTATTTTTTAAAATAATCTTTTAAAGATAGCTAAAATACTTAAATAGAAATAACATCTATTTATTATTTTTTCATTTTAACAGACTAATAAATTAGTTATATTAACGAATAATATTATAAATGAAACTTAATAAATTATAACCCTTCTTTTTTAATCATGTTAGATAGTTAATATAATTAAAAAGATAGATATAAACCAATTTATAATTACCATTATTTTGAAAATAAATTTTATTTACTGGATAATTATTGGAAGGTAATAAAAGTAGTAGATATCATCTATAATAAATTAAGCATAGCATACTGGAAAACCAAACCGACTAATACCATTGCTACATAAACCATTATTGTTAGATCATTTAATTATCATGAGCTTTTTTTGTACAAATAAGATAAAAGGAAGTAAATATCTGTAAATAGTATGACTAAATAATCGATAATAACATTAGTCAATCAGTAAATTTTTTGTGCGTTGATTTGTTTAAGTATAAGACGTATAAACAAACTGACTAAAAAAATTCACAAGCATATAGCACATATAACTATTTTGATATACTTTTATAATAATTACCTTAATCTCAGAAGCAGTAAACTAATGCAATTCATCGTATTATTGAAGGAAAAATATAAGCAGTATTGCCGATTAATTGAATGGTGACGCCTATATTTATGGCAAACAAGATAACATACTCCATTTTAAGGAGAAAAATATTTTTATGGCGACATAGTGTATAGAATAAAAATAATTTTAGGATGAGTAATGCGATATTAGGATGATATTTGAATAATTCAATCAGGATTAGGACAATGAAAAAAACTAAGCAATTATATTATGTAATTGGTTTTGGCATTATAGGACTTTTGTCGGGCTGTAGTAGCAGTAATAATGATTCGACTAATGTTTCTCCATCACGCTCTGATCCATTCGAAAAATTTAATCGTACGATGTTCGATTTTAATTTCAATGTATTAGATGCCTATATTTTGCGGCCTGTTGCCGTAACCTGGCGAAATTATATGCCTAAACCTGTGAGAATTGGCTTAGTCAATTTTACGAATAATTTAGGTGAACCTGCTAGTATGGTGAATAGTTTATTGCGTGGCGAACCTAAACAAGCAGTAAATCATCTTAGCCGTTTTTTAATTAATACCAGCGTAGGCGTATTAGGTTTGGTTGATGTCGCTTCTGTGGCCGATGATGAACTTGCTGAAACCCAAAATGTTCGTTTTGGTAGTGTACTCGGTCATTATAATGTTGATTATGGCCCTTATGTAGTTGTGCCTTTTTATGGTTCAGCAACGCCTAGAGAAGATATTGGCGGTATTGTCGACTTACTTTATCCAGTATATAGTTTAGTTACTGCTCTGCCAGGTATTGGATTATATTTGCTTAATGGTATTGAAACCCGTGCCAGTGTTTTAGATCAAGATCAATTGGTTAGAGGTTCAACAGATCCTTATGTTTTTATGAAGGAAGCTTATTTCCAAAATCATGATTTTAAAGCTCGTGGTGGCGAACCTTCTACAACAGTTAATCCAAATAGTTCAACGATTCAAAGTTCTATTGATGAAATAGATAGTCTTGATTAATGAATAATTGATCTCGTTAAATAAAAACGGGCAATAGTTAATGTTTGCCCGTTTTGTAAAAATTAGTCTGAAAAGGATTAATTTAACTATTTAATTAACAAATCATTATGTACTTGCATAACGCCTTTTACTTCTTTTGCCGCATGGATCGCTAGGTTAGCCTCTTCTTGAGAACGTACAAAACCGCTTAATTGTACTTTGCCTTTAAAGGTTGTTACAGTAATCTGTGTTGAATTAATCCCTTTTTCTGCAAGTAAAGCAGTTTTAACTTTGGTTGTAATGACGGAATCATCAAGATACCCTCCCGTACCTTCAGAGGTAGGTGTTGGTGAACATGCTGCTAAAACTAAAGAAAAGGTGAATGCTGTTGTGAAGCTAGCCAATTTTTTAAGCATCAATGATCTCCTTATTTACTTTATGTTACATGCTATTTCATTAATATGATAAATAGTTAACTTTTGCCTATATAAATTAAGGTAACATCATAACAACAACTATATTACAACTTAACGATAGGCTAATTTTTACCGTTATTATAAATCATGATAACTTACCTATAAATAAATCGCTACATACCAAAAACATAATGTTATGTGGTTAGACAATTTAAGCACTTACTAATTGATCGTTTGGTTTATTTATTATACACATTTATCGTCTGTACAAATAATCAATTATTCATAAAGAGGTAAACGTTATGAAAATAAATTGAACGTCCATAACGGAAACATCAAAAACTAATTAATATGATTTAGAAAATATAATTGATATTAAAAGCATATAACCATGCCTTGCCTTTGACGTCAAAATTATAATCACTTTGATTAACCTTTTCCGTAAAAGAGATCTTTTTACCCATCATATAAGCAACACCAATATCAAACGAAGTTGCTCGGTTAAGATTCATTGTTGTTCCTGTTGTTAGCCAGTAACGATCTTGATCAGGAATAGAAATTGAATGGTTATTTTCTGGAATACGACTATCATCATAAGCAATGCCCGCGCGAAGTGTTACATCGTCAGTATAGTGATATGTTGTGCCCATTGACACGCGAATATTGTTTTTAAAGCCTTCATTTTTATAAAATAGGATATCACCATTGTCTCGTCTGACACCACGTAGTTCAGTAAATTTATTCCAGCCACTATAAGTAAAACCATAATGAAGATCCCAACGATCACTCACTTTATGCCATGCAGAAAGTTCCCAAATTTCAGGTAATTCAATTGATAACTTTCCGGCCACTATCTTGCCATTCGTTCCTTGTGGTAAGCCAGGTACAATGGCATTGACGGGAAGATGACTATAGTAATCGCCAGTAAAATCCATCTTCACCTTAGAGCGGTATGTAAGGGCAAAACGATTGTTATCATTTAAATCAATTAATAGCCCGGTATTCCAACCTATACCCCAGGTGTCGCCCTTAATCGAGGTAATAATTGTATTGCGAGCTATACCTATGGCTGAACCTAATTCTCCGGCATGGCGAACAATTTTTGCTTTACCATAAACGGCATTTAATCCCAAACCAACGCTAAAATAGTCATTAAGTTTGTAAGCCGAAGACGCATTAAAATTTCCAGTAACTAGCTCTGTAGTACCACCAAGCATACCTGCTGTATAATTATCAGAAAACTTTGTTGACAATCCATAATATGATGTAGCTGAAAACCCTAATGCCATACGATTATTTATAGGATGAATATAGTTGAAATTAGGTAACCATTCACTAGGGGCAATATTCTTATGCGATAAACTATTATTATAAGGTGATTTTCCAGTTACATTAATATGAGGATCTGCATAGGTAAACCCCGCAGAAAAGGTAGGTTGATGAAAATGTGTCATTGCTGCAGGATTACGACTGAGGACTGTAGCATTATCAGCAACCGCTGCTTCACCAGAAAATGCTCTGCCAAGTCCAGCAGCAGAATGTTCATTGAGCTGAAATCCAGAAGAATGTGCTTTAAAAGAAGAAGTAATAAGCAAAAGGCTTAATAAAGATATTTTTTTAAATTTATTTAATAGCATTATTATTCACAAGTTAGTCAAAATATCGTAGATGATAATTTCATCATCACCACATAAAGCGGCCGATTATAATGTCATTGTTATAAATAACAGATTAGACCAGAGCATAAAAGAGAAAAATATAGCAATATTATTAGTGAATTATTATGTAATACTTTTAATACATACACTTTTATTCTGATATATATAATAATATAATCAATAAGATAAACTAAAATAGGACTATTAAGAAAACAATACTGGTAGCATGTTGATAGGCAGAGTAAAATAGGGTGTTATAAGTTAATCAATGGTATTATAAAGATGAATTAACGATTAATGCACGTTATCTATTACAAATAAGTGATAGCATAAATATTAAGTTGTCGAGATTTTAGTTTGGGGGAAAATTATGGCGGAAGTTGTTAAATGTGATGCAAGAGAATCTGCGACATGTTGTTGTGTTGATGTCGGCACAGTTATTGATAATACAGATTGTACAGCTACATATGAACGCGTATTTGCAACGCGACAGGATGCTGAATACGCTTTAGCACAACTCATTGAAAAAGCACGTACAGTAGAATCTGAACCCTGTCAAATTGATAATCAACTATCTGTTGTGGATAACGGTGTTAATTTAAAGGCAAATTTTACATTTTCATGTGAAGCTGAGATGTTAATTTTTCAATTAGGGTTACGATAAACCTATTATTAAATAATATTAAATTGCCATATAAGCTTTTTTTGAAAATCACATTATGATGTTTAATTACGTATATGGCAATAGGTTTTGAAGGTAGATGAACGATGCAAATTTTAATCATGCGTCATGGTGAGGCGCATTTTGATGCACCAAACGATAGCGAAAGGAAATTAACGTCTACAGGTCAAACAGCCACATTAAAAGTCGCTAATTGGTTAGTAACAAAAACGCAGGGAATCAAGTATGTTCTTGTCAGTCCTTATACGCGAGCACAACAAACATTAGCGATAATACGTAACATTTTACCCTTATCCACTAAAGCTGAAACGTTGTCTGAGCTCACACCCAATGGTGATGAAGACTATGTTGTTAGTTATTTACAGGCATTAGCTCATATCGAACACATTGATTCTGTTTTAATTGTTTCACATCTTCCATTAGTTGGTGATATCTTTCGTTTACTTTGTCCACAACAATTATCCCCACTTTTTTACCCGTCAACTGTTGCCTGTATCGATTATGATCCTGTTAAACAGATTGGTGAGTTCCAATGGATTTATCACAGCGAATTCTAGTATGCATTAGTATAGTTTTTGTCGGTATAAATACGTAATAGGTTATTTGAAAAATAGCTCATCAATATCATACTTAATAATAGGATGATTGTCGGTTTTTCAAAAAGATACTTATTAGGCGATGCAAGTATTAACTCATAGTTATTAATCGAGTTATTTCATTAATCTAGTATGTTATACAGTTATTACATCGACAAACTTGTATTGCAAAAAAGATAAAAATAAGATGTATGAGTAATAATTAAAGCTATTCTAAAAATGTACTTATCTTCTCATATTAGTTATTCATATTATTAATCAATTAGCCTAAAAAATGACTTTATAAATCACTTTATCTTACTGACGAGCCTTATCTCACAGAAATCAAGTTAATAATAAAATGTTTGTAAGATGGGTTATCATAGCGACTCGTTTGCGTTATTCGTGTTAATAATCAATTTATACGTCTGATAAACAACATCATCTCACTGATAAAGCGAAATAATTTATGAAAACATTAATTAAAAATGTGCTTATCTTAACCATGGATGAACATTTAACCGTTTATCCGAATGGATACCTTATTTTTGAAAACACCGATATTCTTGCTGTAGGCAATTTATCGGAACTAGATAAGCATGATTGTCAGCAAGTTATCGATGGTAATCGTGCTATTTTGTTACCTGGCTTAATCAATACACATACACATGTGGGAATGATCCCATTTCGCTCTTTAGGGGATGACGTCCCTGATCGTTTACGCCGTTTCTTATTTCCTTTAGAAAAATATATGACACCAGAACTCGCGTATTACAGTGCTAAATATGCAATTGCTGAAATGCAACTTGCCGGTGTAACAAGTTTTGTTGATATGTATTATTTTGAGGATGATATTGCACGTGCGACGGAAAAAATGTTTGCCAGAGCCATACTTGGGGAAACGGTAATTGATTTTCCCACATGTGATACTACAGAGGCGCATGGTGGACTCAATTATTGCCGCCATTTTGTTCCTAAATGGTTAGGCCATGAATTGATTACTCCGGCAATTGCACCTCATGCACCTAATACGAATAGTAAAAAGGCTTTAATCGAAGCGGCTAAAATGGCTGAGCAATTTAATGTTCCTATTACATTGCACGTAGCTGAGATGGATTATGAGATGGCACACTTTGCAAAAGAATATAATCAGACACCTGTTGAATATTTAGCTGATATTAATTTTCTGAGTGAACGAGTTATTGCTGCCCATTGTATTCATTTAACAGAAAAGGACATCGCTATTTTGCAACGTTATCAAACAAAAGTCGCGCATTGTATTGGTGCCAATACTAAATCAGCAAAAGGAGTTGCCCCCGTTAAAGAAATGCAGGCAAATGGGATTGATGTTGGCTTAGGTACTGATGGGCCAAGTAGTGGCAATACATTGGATCTTTTTAGTCAAATGAAATTATTTGCTAATTTTCATAAAACGACATTATGTGATCGTTCTGCTTATCCAGCAAGTGAAATTGTGAAAATAGCGACTATCGGCGGAGCAAAAGTGATGGGTATGGCGAATAAAATTGGCTCACTACAACCGGGTAAAAAAGCCGATTTTATTATGGTAGAAACACAATCTGCTAATATGTTTCCTATATTTGATCCGTATGCTGCATTAGTATATTCAGCTAATGCAGCTAATGTTCAACACGTTTTTATTAACGGTGTTGAGGTAGTACGTAATAAACAACTTTGCCATCATTCTTTATCAGCAATTAGGCAAGATCTTGATGACACTATGCAAGAATTTCGTCGACAGGCAGCCCGATTAGCTGCACAATGATAAGTAGATTTTTTAGAGCAACATACTAAGGTTGCTCTTTTTCCAACCACATTAGATCTGTACGAATAGGTGTAAATAACAAAAGTAGTATACCTATAAATAACCAGCATCCGCCAATAATTTTAGCTGAAAATTGTATGGTCATCAAAACCGGTAACAAAACAATAATCCCCGTTAATGGCATAATAATGTTGGTAAAAAGAGAAAGAAAACCACGTTGTTGTTTTTTTATATAGAAATAGCCAATAAGAGAAATATGTAACATAATAAAAGCACATAACGCGCCTACATCGACCAAAGATACTAGATGTTTAAGCCCATTCTCTTGGTTTGCTGCAATAGCAGCTAGTAACATATTAACGCCTCCGGCAAATAATAATGCATAAGTAGGGACACCATTTTGTTTTCCAACTTTTGCCAATAAAGTCGGTAAGTGTTTATCTCTGGCCATACTAAATAATAAACGGGCAGATGCAGCCTGACCAACCATGGCTGCAAATGCAGCACCAATAGCTTTCATAAATGCTAGTGTCGAACCAAGCCATGGAGCGACTTGTTCATCAATAATAAGATAGAAAGCTTTACCTTGTAGTTTTACGTGTTGCTGTAAATCGCTGGCTGAATAGGGATTAATTAACGCAACCAAATAGGTTTGTAAGACAAATAATATACCAACAATAATAAGGCAGAGGATTGTTGCTTTACCGATTAATGATGCTTTCCCACAATTTTCTTCAGCAAAGGTTGCGATGGCATCAAAACCAAGATAAGAAAGTACAGCAATGGAAACAGATTTAAATATGGCAGACCAGCTAAAATATATACCTCCTGTAAAAGGCTTTAACCAATTCAAAGCTTGTTCTGTGTGCCATAATGTAAAACAGGTAAAAAGAAGAACAATTGTTAATATAATAACTTCGGCTAATAAAACGATAAAGGTTATTTTAGCAGATCGTTTTATGCCTATTAGATTAAGTGTAATAGTAATAAAAGCAGCTATAACAGTGCATAATCCAATAGGGGCACTTGGAAAAATAGCATTAATTGAAATGCCACAAAAAAGATAAGCAACTGCGGGAATAAATAGATAATCAAGCAGAAGCAACCAGCCAACTAAAAAACCTGCGGATGGAGTAATCCCCGCTGAACAATAAGCATAGACTGAACCAGCATTGGGTAACGCACGTGACATTTTTGCATAGGAATAGGCGGTAAATGTCATAATAAACGTTGCTACAAGATAAACTAAAGCAATAGCCCCATCACTTATTGCATAAAGGACACCAAATAAACCGACAGGTGCTGCAGGGCCAATAAATAATAATCCCACAACGATTAAATCTCTAAAACGCATACTTCTATTTAATTTATCCATAACCTAATCTATCCGCATGCCATAATTTATTTATCATAGAGAAAGATGACGGAAATTTTAACAATAAAAAAATGCTATATTTATTCATTTTTATTATAACTAAAATGGTTAATTGGATGGCTATATTGCTAATAAGCTTAACAATAAATTAATAGATATCAGTAAGTTTTATGATTTATACATTATTCTTACTGGTTGTTGATAACAATGAACTGTAATGATTGAGTAACCACATTTTGATAACACGGATAATATATGTTTTTTCTTGTTCGCTTAGTGGTTGACCTTTGGCTATATGGTGCCATTTAGCAAGGCAGCTACGGCAACATGTTGCTGTCGCATGTTGAGCAACAAAGACGGGATGGCCTCGCATAGGCGTTTGCTTGCCATCGTTGACAGGATATGCTGATGCAAGTCGTTTATTAATAAACTCATTTGCATGAATCAACAGAATATGTAGGCCTTTTTGTTGTAAATAAAGACTATCTTTACTATTTAGGCGAAACTTTCTGCGAAACGGTGACTTTTGTAAGTTATACCAGAGTTGATTAAGATCCTGATACATATATTATGCCAATTAATGTTAACGATGTTAGGTATAAGGCGCATTATACTATCTGTCAAGTACACTAAATAAGAACATGGTATATTATTATCTATTCGCTATTCTGCAATAATGTATCTTGCAAATTTACAAAAAAATAGATAAATGAAAACTGCATATATCGTTACTTAACCAGCATATCACGAGCACTTTCTATTTTATAATCCGCAATATGCCTTATCAAACTTAATATAAAATTCGGTAGTTACTGCGATAGATAATAAATATAATATAAAAAGACGATATAAATACTTATTTGCTATTAACTGGATCTGAGTGCTCTTCCGGTAACTCAATTAATATTAATAATGCTGCATTACCACCAAATTGTTTAGGTGCTTGATGAAACGCTTTAATACCTGGATGTTGAGCTAACCAAAATGGTAAATGTTTTTTTAGAATATTTTTACCATGACCATGCATAATACAGGCACACGTAATAAGTTCTTGTTGGCAAGCTGTAATGAGCGCTGCAACTTCACGTTTTGCTTGTAATTGTGTTAAGCCATGTAAATCTAGAAATAGGTCGGGAATATAATCTCCACGACGCAATTTTTTTATTTCATAATGACTAATATCTTTACGTAAGTAATATACCGTACCTTGTTGATTGATCAAAGGTTGATATTCATCAGAAAAATAGAACTCAGCATTCTGTTGATCTAATTCATGGCGACGTTGTCTGATTTGTTTGCGATTAACTGGTTTTAACCATATTCGAGTATCTTGTTTTAATTGTCGAGTGCCACAGACTGATTCTCTAAACAATTTGATATCTTCATCACTGAGTAATGCTTTATTTTTCATAGCAAGAATATATTTAATACGTATGGATTAACTTTATCTATTTACAGTTATGTATAGTATTTTACTGTAAATCATAACCGCTATTGTGTCAGGTAAATTATTCATAATCGGTTATTAATTTATATCTTAAGGAAGAGTGATCATGGCTTATCATAAAATTTCGTCAATTACTATGAGATTATGCTGATTTATCTGTAACTTCATGGCAAACTACGAGGATAACATCGCGCAAGGGGTAGAAGAGTGAATATTTTAGTTGACGAAGCAATAAATGAATTAGTAACTATTCAGGATATGTTACGCTGGTCTATGAGTTGTTTTAATTCAGTGTCTGTTTTTTATGGTCATGGTACAGATAATGCTTGGGATGAAGCGCGGCAACTGGTACTACCAAGTTTAAATTTACCCCTCGATTTTCCTTATGAGTTTTATAATAGCAAGTTAGTGTATTCTGAAAGACAATTGATCATAACCAGAGTATTACAGCGTATTAATGATCGAATTCCTGTTGCTTATTTGACGAATAAAGCTTGGTTTTGTGGCCTTGAATTTTATGTAGATGAGCGTGTATTAATACCACGTTCGCCTATTGGAGAACTGATCAATAATAAGTTTGCTGGCTTATTGACCGAACAACCGGCATATATTCTTGATATGTGTACGGGAAGTGGCTGTATTGCTATAGCCTGTGCATATGCTTTTCCTGAAGCAGAGGTAGATGCAGTTGATATTTCATCTGAGGCATTAACTGTTACCGAAATCAATATTGATATGCATCAGCTGACTCAGCAGGTTATTCCTATTTGTTCTGACTTATTTAATGATCTTCCAAACATAAAATATGACCTTATTGTCAGCAATCCACCTTATGTTGATGCAGAAGATTTATCAGATATGCCACAAGAATTTCACTATGAACCTGAACTAGGATTAGCAGCTGGCCATGATGGTTTAGATTTGACCCGGCGTATTTTAGCACGTGCGGCAGATTACCTTAATGAAGATGGTATCCTAATTTGTGAAGTAGGAAATAGCATGGTGCATTTAATTGAACAATATCCTGAGATCCCATTCAAATGGTTAACCTTTGAACGTGGTGGGGATGGTGTATTTATGTTGAATTATCAACAATTACAAGAATGTAAAGTCTATTTTAATCGCTATCGCTGATAGTGATTATTTAATGGCGCGTTGCACTGGACATAAAATAATAATGACTTTATTAATGAATAAGTAAGGAACTGTGATGGCTGGTAACAGTATTGGTCAATTCTTTCGTGTAACAACGTTTGGCGAATCTCATGGTCCGGCATTAGGCTGTATTATTGATGGGATACCACCGGGACTACCCTTAAGTGAAGCGGATTTACAACAAGATCTAGATAGGCGGAAACCAGGGACATCACGCTATACTACACAGCGTCAGGAACAAGATCGTGTTCGTATTCTTTCAGGTGTATTTAATGGTATAACGACGGGAACGAGTATTGGTTTACTCATTGAAAATACTGATCAGCGGTCACATGATTATAATAATATTAAAGATGTTTTTCGGCCTGGACATGCTGATTATACCTATCAGCAAAAGTATGGAGTTCGGGATTACCGTGGAGGAGGACGTTCATCTGCCAGAGAAACAGCCATGCGCGTTGCGGCTGGTGCTATAGCTAAAAAATACTTAAATCAGCATTTTGGTGTTGTTATACGAGGTTGTTTAAGTCAGATGGGGGATGTTGTATGCCAAGTTGATGATTGGCAATATGTAGAACAAAACCCATTTTTTTGTCCAGATGCCTCAAAATTAACCGAACTGGATAATTTAATGCGTGACTTAAAAAAATCAGGTGATTCTGTCGGTGCAAAAGTCACAGTAATAGCGGAAGGTGTTCCTGTGGGATGGGGAGAACCTGTTTTTGATCGTCTCGATGCAGATTTGGCTCATGCACTTATGAGTATTAATGCTGTGAAAGGTGTAGAAATCGGCGATGGCTTTACTTGTATAACAAAAAGGGGGAGTGAATATCGTGATGAAATAACGCCCGATGCTTTTTTATCAAATCACGCAGGAGGTGTTTTGGGTGGGATCAGTAGTGGCCAAACTATTATTGCACACCTAGCACTCAAACCGACATCCAGTATTACCATTCCTGGACGCACGATTTCTGTCGAAGGAAAAGAGACTCACGTTATTACTAAAGGAAGACATGATCCATGTGTTGGGATCAGAGCGGTGCCTATTGCTGAAGCCATGATGGCAATTGTTTTATTAGATCATGCTTTGCGCCATCGTGCACAATGTTCCGATGTCAAATCCTTAGCTTTTTCACCACGATAAAGGGACATAAATGAAAAGGTGGATTATTACCGCATTATTAATCATTACACCTCTAAGTAGTTTTTCTGCTACTACTCATGCTTTAACTCCTTGGCAGCGTATCAAGGCTCCCATAAAAGCATCACCACATGCAATAGGAGAAGTTAATAATGGATGTATTATTGGTAGCCAGGCTTTACCTTTGCAGAATTCAGCTTATCAGGTATTACGTGCAGATAAATTACGCTACTTTGGTCATCCAGATTTAATTAATTTTATTCAGCGAGTAACGCAAAAAGCACAAAAAGAAGAACTAGGCACTGTATTAATTGGTGATATGGCAATGCCTGCGGGAGGACGTTTTACCAGCGGTCACCGTAGTCATCAAAATGGTTTAGATGTTGATATATGGTTACAACTTACTGATAAGCGTTGGAGCGCACAGCAATTGAAAAAGCCAGTAGCAATAGATTTGGTTGATAGTAATGGTAAGCAAGTTATTGAAGCACACTGGACATCAAATATTACTAGGCTAATTAAATTGTCAGCACAAGATAACGCAGTTGCGCGTATTTTTGTTCATCCAGCAATAAAACGTAAATTATGTGAAACTGCAGGTAATGAACGTCAATGGCTAAGAAAAATTAGGCCGTGGTTTGGGCATCGCGCACATATGCATATTCGATTAAATTGTCCAAAAGAAAGTAAAGAATGTATTGCTCAACCCATACCGCCTTATGGCGATGGCTGTGGTAGCGAATTAGCATCATGGCTAGAAGATAGCCATGCTTTACCAAGCGTAAAACCACAGGATCAAAAAGTGCCTTTACTACCGGCAACATGTCAGAAATTGGTTGATCATCATTTTAAGGTAAATTAAGCATGGAGTTATTCACATTTACACCGGAAGTTTATGTATTGTTATTTACTGTAGCGAGTATTGCTGGATTTATCGATGCCATTGCTGGTGGTGGAGGATTGATTGTGATGCCTATTTTATTGGCGGTTGGTATTTCACCTACGCAGGTTTTAGGAACAAATAAATTGCAATCAATGGGAGGAGCCTTTTCGGCCAGTCTTTACTTTGTTCGTCGACGTATAGTTAACTTAAAAGAACAGCGCCAGCCTATTTTATTTGCCTTTATTGGTTCTATTTTAGGTGCCATCGTTATTCAGAGGGTAGAAAGTAGCTTCCTTAAAATGATGCTTCCTGTGTTAATCGTATCGGTCGGTTTATATTTCATGCTAACGCCAACTATAGGTAAAACAAATGGCGTACGCCGATTAACAATGTTATCTTTTGCTCTTGCAATGGGCGGTGTTGGTTTTTATGATGGCTTCTTTGGCCCTGGGACAGGATCATTTTATGCACTAGGGTATGTTTTGTTATACGGACTTAATCTGGCGACAGCAACAGCACATGCAAAAGTATTAAATTTTACTTCGAATATTTCTGCGCTTGTTTTTTTTATTATTGGCGGTAATGTGTTATGGGATGTTGGATCGATTATGCTTATTGGGCAGATTATTGGTGCTCGATTTGGTGCGAATATGGTGTTAAGTAAAGGACAGCAGCTAATTCGTCCAATGATCATCATTATGTCGTTGATCATGAGTAGCAAATTAATGTATGACAATTTTAGTAGTACATTTGCGACATGGTTTAACTAATGTTTAAGTTGATCTTTATTTTTAAGGACAAAGATCAACATATTCATCCATTATCTTATTGATTACAAGAAAAATAACACCATGAGAAAATATAATAATATAATGGGTTAGTTAAAAACGATCATTGCTATTGTAAGATAAATATTAACGTATTCGATAATAAACTAATATAGAGAATATTCTAAGTTATCACTTATAATGGTGTAGCATCGGGAAAATACCTTTTAGCATTTCTCGTTTCCGGCCAAATCCTTTTTGCTTCATGACCATAAAACCAGCATTCGATAAGCCTCTGCGCACGAAACCTGCGGCAGTAAAGGTAGCAAATGTAGAACCAGGTTGACTAAAGGATGCCATATGTTTAAATAAACTTTCTTGCCACATCGTTGGATTCTTGCTTGGTGCAAATCCGTCAAGAAACCAGGCATCTACGGTAGAATCGATTTGAGGTAAATATGTATTCACATCACCAAACCACAAATCAAGTTGAATATGTGCTTCATTAAAAATAAGTTGATGTTTGCCTGCGGTAGGTTGCGGCCAGGCGGTCTGTAATTGTGAGGCATAGGTATGCAATATAGGCCAAAATTGATGTGATTTAACTAAATCATCAAATTGCAAAGGATACTTTTCAAAACTAATAAAATGTAATCTACTCGATGCAGAAGTGTGTTGCCTGTACTGTTTCCAGGCATGCCATAATGTTAAAAAATTAAGACCTGTACCAAATCCAGTTTCTGCTACTGTAAATGTTGTCTGCGTATGAGTTTTGAATCTTTCAGGCAAATTATTACCCTCAAGGAATACATAACGCGTTTCTTCTAAGCCGTTTTCTTGTGAAAAATAAATGTCATCAAAATCTCGAGATACAGGTGTTCCTCTTTCTTGCCAATCGATTTGCGCTATTTTTAAATTATTATTAGACATAGTATTATTTATCATCGTTATGATTTTTTTAATTTAATTTATTCATTCTATACTGATAATTACTGACAGTATAAATAAAATATTAGCAGATCGGACTTGTTCAGCTTACATCTGTACGCTAAAATCATGACAATTATTCCACGTGGTACACGTCATACTTACCACAGATATAGGATACGAGGTAGGTTCTTAAATGAAACGAGCAGTGATAACAGGTTTTGGTATTATTTCAAGTATTGGAAATAACCAACAAGAAGTATTAGCTTCTTTGCAGGAAGGTCGTTCAGGTATTACCTATTCAGACGAATTTAAAGAAATTGGCATGCGAAGTCATGTATGGGGTAATATTAAGCTTGACGCAACCTCATTAATTGATCGTAAATTAGCACGTTTTATGAGTGATGGTTCTGCCTATGCTTATTTATCCATGCTAGAAGCTATTAAGGATGCTGGTTTAACGCCAGAAATGGTATCTAATGATCGTACTGGCTTGATCGTTGGCGCGGGTGTGGGTTCAAATAAAAATGCTGTAGTTGGTGCTGATGGTATGCGTTCTAAAGGGATCCGTGGTGTAGGTCCTTATATGGTTACACGCACTATGGCATCTGGTGTATCAGCTTGTTTAGCAACGCCTTTTAAAATCCGTGGTGTAAATTATAGTATCAGCTCAGCTTGTGCAACATCATCACATTGTATTGGTAATGCAGTAGAATTAATTCAATTTGGTAAACAAGATATTATTTTTGCTGGTGGTGGTGAAGAGTTAGGCTGGGCATCATCTTGCCAATTTGATGCTATGGGTGCTTTATCAACGCATTTTAACGATATACCAGAAAAAGCCTCAAGAACATATGATGCAGATCGCGATGGTTTTGTTATCTCAGGGGGAGGCGGTATTGTTGTTATTGAAGAGCTTGAGCATGCTTTAGCACGTGGTGCACATATTTATGCTGAAGTTATCGGCTATGGTGCGACATCCGATGGAGCTGATATGGTTGCACCATCAGGTGAAGGTGCGGTTCGTTGCATGAAAATGTCACTTAATACAGTCGATACACCAATTGATTACTTAAACGTACATGGTACATCAACGCCTGTCGGTGATACAAAAGAATTAGAAGCGATTAGAGAAGTCTTTGGTGAAAATTCGCCTGCAATATCAGCAACTAAATCTATGACAGGCCATGCACTCGGTGCAGCCGGTGTACACGAAGCGATTTATAGTTTACTTATGTTAGAACATGGCTTTATTGCACCAAGTATCAATATTGAGCATCTTGATGAGAAAGCAAAAGGTATGAATATTATTACCTCACCAATTAAACGCGACTTAAATACCGTTATGTCAAATAGTTTTGGCTTTGGTGGTACTAACGCAACATTGGTTATGCGTAAATATAAAGAATAATTATCTTTTAGCAATTATAAAAAGGCTCTAAAGAGCCTTTTTATATTTATGCTAAAACTAGGGGCATAAAATAATTGCTGTTTCTAGAGAATTAAATTTTAGGCTAATTGTAATAGTGCAAAATAAGACGTTACCGCTTTAACAAAAGCGTGTATGGCAGATAAAGTTATTGTTATTTTCATTATAGAAAAAGCTATTTTTCAAATATATCTGTTATTTATACCATTTTAAATTATCTAACTCGGCTAAATAACCAGAAATATCACCAATATTATTTTTTACCCACTCTTCGTTATAGTAAGTATCTAGATAACGCTCACCACTATCACAAATTAGTGTAACAATTGAACCACTTTCTTTATTTTCATACATTTCTTTAGCAATTTTTAACCCTCCCCATAAATTAGTACCTGTCGAAGGACCAACTTTACGACCAAGTATGTTTTCTAACCAATAAATTGTGGCTATACTAGCTGCATCGGGAACTTTTATCATACGATCAATAAGAGAAGGAATAAACGAAGGTTCAACACGTGGGCGTCCAATTCCTTCAATTCTACTTGGGCCCGTTTCTATTTTTTGGTTATTTCTATTTTGATAATAATCGAAAAAGACAGAGTTTTCAGGATCAACAACTGTTAATTGTGTTTTAACGCCTTTATATATAATATATCTTCCTAATGTTGCAGAAGTCCCGCCTGTACCTGCACTCATTATAATGTGTTGCGGAATGGGATAGGGTTCCTCTGCCATTTGGCAGAATATGCTGTGTGCGATATTATTGGTGCCTCGCCAGTCAATTGCGCGTTCAGCATGCGTAAATTGGTCAATATATAAACCAGATAATTCTTCTGCTAATTGTGTGGATTTTGAATAAATTTCTGAATAATGCTCGACAAAATGACATTTTCCACCATAAAATTCAATTAGCTCAATTTTTCGTTTGGTTGTACAATTTGACATTACTGCAATAAAAGGTAATCCTAATAATTGCGCAAAATAAGCTTCAGATATTGCAGTGCTGCCGGATGAAGCTTCAATAATCGTGGTTGTTTCATTGATCCAACCATTAGATAAACTATAAAGAAATAATGAGCGAGCGACACGATGTTTTAGGCTGCCGGTAGGATGACTGCTTTCATCTTTTAAATAAATGTGAATATTAGGAAAAATAGGTAAGTTTAGACGAATAAGATGTGTATCTGCAGAACGCTGTATATCGGCGTTAATTTCCTTGATAGCGTGTTGGATCCATTTTTTAGTCATAATATTTTATAAAGTTAGTTATAAATAAAGATGTTAATTTGTGTACAGATTAACTAAAAAAGTAGAAAAATTTATTTTAAATTTTGCTGTATTTATGAATATAAAGAGAATAAATCTCTAAGGTCTAGTGTATGTTGGATAAAATAGATAAAAAGCTGTTAAATTTATTGCAGCAGGATTGCACCTTGTCACTACAAGTGTTATCGGAGAATGTAAATTTAACCTCAACGCCTTGTTGGAAACGTTTAAAGCGTTTAGAAGATGACGGGTATATTCGCGAAAAAGTGGCATTATTGGATAGTGAAAAGTTAGGAGTGAGTTTAACTGCATTTGTATTGATTAAAACACAAGAACATAGTAGTGAGTGGTATAATATGTTCGTTAATCATGTACAAGATTTTCCAGAGGTATTGGCCTTTTTCCGTATGGCGGGTGAATATGATTATCTGTTGCAAATTCAAGTTTCAGATATGAAGAGTTACGATAAATTTTACAAAAGGTTAGTCAGTGGTGTAAAAGGATTGAGTGATGTAACTTCTAGTTTTTCTATGGAGACAATTAAATATACAACTCAACTCCCTCTGTATGAATAAAATATAATCGTATCTTATAAAACTGTTTTTATTATTTTGAGATAACAAACTAATGAGCGGTTTACATTAAGTAATTGATTTTTTATTCAAATGGAGAATTAGTTATATCCTTATTAGTAGATTGGTTTTATTTATAAATCCGTCAGGTAGGTTTTATATATTCTTGCTATATGACGGATATTTATTATGCATTTTTATACTAATTCATAATAAAAAAGTATAAATAAAATATGATATAAATTTTTATATAGATCTTTTTTAAAGATACTCGCTAAATAAAGCATAGAGTAGCTATAAATAACGAATTAAATTGAACGCAGCTGATTATCTTCTATCCTAAACATACTAATTAGAAATTGTAAAAAAATGAAAATATTTTTATATGCATAAATTAAATAGATAACATTAAGTTATTGTCTACTTTATCTAATAGTTACAGCTATATTATGTAGGTATATCAAGATAAGTTATGACATTTAAATTTAACTTTATTCGTTATATTATATAGTTTAATTTTATATTATCTATTTATATAGAATAATTAATTTCATATCTTTAATAGGCTATTAAAAACTTTATAAAATAGTATATTGTCTCACTAACTGCATGTTAAATAAACTTATATTGCAAATTTATATATAAGTATGATATTTAATTCTTGAGTTTTTGGTTTTACAACTGTTAATCTATCCTTTATATTTACAAGTGAAATAAAAATCTATTATATAGTAATACTATATTATTTTTTTCTTATTTACAGTAAGTGATATAGTTATGAATAGAAAAGATTACTTATGTTAAATAAAAATAATATAAATTTTATAATATACTTAAAATAATTTATGCTTATTTTTTAGTAAAATCTCTTTGTAATATCTATCTAAATAAAGATAAAGTATTTTTATTTCATAAAAAATAATGTGATGAGTAGATTGATAAATATTATCTAACGTTTATTTAATCAATTTATGTTGAAGAAAAATAGCTATTTTTACTTTTTAGATAGACAAGAGGAGTGGTTATGAAGATAAATATTCAGTTAGGAATTATCCTATTATGTATTAGCATCAATATAATGGCACACCCCATTATAGATAAATATCAGACTGCTGCACAGCAGTTTGATGGTGTTATAAAAGAGCAACTTGCACAAGGCAGCATGCCAAAACTTGGCACATCAAAAAATAATTCACTTATAAGTTTATTAACTGATAAAGATCTTTTTTTAACTCAACCTAATTATCAAGTAGAAGATATAAGCCAGTTGATCAATATATGCGATACAACAAGTAGAATAAATGAAGCCTATTATTTTCATGGAATAGAATCTGTTTCAGACAATGAAATAAGTGGCCAAGCCAAGCTTATTCATGACAATATAAAAAAATACAGTGATGAACTGATCAAATTTCAATCTTTTAATATTTATTGTGCAGCAAGAGTTGTTTCACTTTTTGAAAAGCGATTAGAAACTACTACATTAAATCGTGCTGAAATTGATTTTATTCGGCATGTTCGTGATAATATTCTTGATCTTTATATTAGCAACATTATGCTATTTGATAATACATCAGGTTTACCTTTAACATATCGTATTCGCCTGCTTCAGGCCGTAACAGAAGCTTCTCCTAAATTAGCGATCTTAGTTCCATTATCTTTACGAAATCGTTTAGTACATTATGTTGAAGGATTAAAATACTGGCAGTCACCCATGGCTGTAAAAGATCAAATTAATATTTTATTAGGCTTGTTACAAACTGATCAGTGTAATAAATTATGTCAGTTATAGTAAAGTATGATTACTTTTAGTAGTATATAAATAATATATCACCGTTTATTAGTTATTTATTGCCTTATATTAATAAAAGTTTATTTAGTTCTATATTATTAAGTTAATTTTTATTTTTTAACATACTAATATTTATTAATAAAATATATTATAATAACAAAAAAAATTTATATGATTATTATAGTTAACTCTTTATATATAAACTGATAATATAGAAAGATAACTTATTTTCTAACAAGAAGATAAGTCTATTTGAATTCAATAAATTAATAAGATTTTTTATTAATTTATTGAAAGTGACCTTTTTATACTAATAACATCAAAACTATTAGCTAGATTAGTCTAGTATAATGCATTATTTATACTGTTATTAATTAGTAGGTTTAAATAACGCAATAATAGGTTAATATCTAATAAAGTCGTATTAATCCTTCCTGATTTGTGCTAGCAACTAATATCCCGTTTTGAGTAAATATTTGACCTCTTACAAATCCTCTTGCACTACTAGCAATTGGTGTTTCTATAGCATAAAGTAACCATTCATTCATAGTAAATGGTCGATGGAAATGTATTGAATGATCAATAGATGCAATTTGAATACCTGGTTGCAAGAAACCTAGCCCATGTGGTTGTAATGTCGTTGGCAAAAAGTACATATCAGAAACGTAACTTAATAAATAATGGTGTAAATTCAGGTCATCAGTAACATTGCCATTTGCTTTAAACCAAAAATAATTAAAAGGTGGCATTTTTTTGCCTTTGAATGGGTTTACCGGGGTTACAGGTCTTATTTCAATTGGGCGTTCTTTAATTGCTATTTTTGCTAAATTGGATGGCAATAAATGCGCAATATTTTTCATTAACTCATTTTCATTGGAAAGTTGTTCAGGTGTAGTAGTTTGTGGCATGACAGCATTGTGTTCAAGTCCCGTTTCAGGTGATTGAAAAGAAGTCATTAATTGAAAAATTGGTTGATCATCTTGTACTGCGATAACGCGACGATTACTAAAACTCATCCCATCACGTAGTATTTCAACTTCATAATCAAGAGGTTTTTTGCAATCACCAGGCCTTAAAAAATAAGCATGAAGTGAATGTGCATAACGATCTTCACTCACGGTTTGTCTTGCTGCATATAATGCTTGAGCAATAATTTGTCCTCCAAATACCTGGGGTAAACCTAGATCTAATGAATTACCTCTAAATATATTTTCTCTAATATTATTTAGTTTTATAGTATTTAATAATGATTTTAAAGATTTACACATAATATTATCCTAATATTAAAGATTTTAAAAAATAGTTTGCGAAAAATTTCATATCAATATAATTTTCAAATGAACGCGGTGTCTATTTTCCTATTTTTTTTATAATAAATAAGTTAATTTATTTATAATATTATTAATAAATAGTAAGAATATGTTATAACACCTTTGAAAAAGTCAAAATACAAAGTATTATTGATCATTGGGGTACTGAAATAATTAAATTTTATTTTTTAATAAAGTTACTATTTCAGATTATAGTTATCGAATTAATTTATCGAGGAAACTTACATGAAACTTTGGCAATTTCTGAGTGGTGCTATTGTCGCTGTAGCATTAATAGGGTGTTCTGAGACAGCAACCAATCAAGCTGCTGAAGGTATACAGAATGTGAGCGTAGTATCTGGTACGATTACTTATCGGGATAGATCTGCTTTACCTGATAATGCATTGATTACTGTCGTATTAGCGGACGCTTCTGTATCCAATAAACCAGCAAAGATAATTTCACAAATTATCTTCCCAGCAGGGCAAACACAAGCACCTTTCCAATTCAGACTACCCTATACGCAAAGTCAAATTGTAAATGCAAAACGTATTATTGTTACAGCCGAAATTGAGTTGGACAATCAATTGCTATATACAAATAGTAATGTGAATGAGGTATTAACAAATAATAAGAATCAAGTTTCTTTAGTCTTAGATCACATTAATTGATATTATTTCTATCAAAATGGTGTGTAATGCGCCATTTTGATGGGTTATATCGTAAAATAATGCTAATTTACTTTTTTCGGTAGTTATATATTAATTTATGCTTTTTAAACCGTTATCCGACATTCGCGAAAAACTAAATTATTAGTAACCAATATTGTAATTATTATTAAAACAATAATCGGCTGGCATTGATATTTTTTTTCAATATAAAACAAATAGATTGGTAGGCTTGCATTTTTGTGAACAATCTAGGATAATGCACCTATCCTGTCAATTATGGGATAAAATCTATGGAAACTCTGTTGGTTCTCTCGCAATGTAAATCTGTGAACCCGGTCAGGTCCGGAAGGAAGCAGCCGCAGCAGGTCATACATGTGCCGAGATGTCGCTGGCAGAGCTTCCACCCAAAAGTTCACCTAGATCATTATCTCAATTCTTTTCAGCATAAGTTTACCCTTCGTCATTCTACGTAATAAGTACCACTTATCATCTAATATCACTGGTAATAATATTCTTAACAAGAATTTAACCATAATTTTATATAAAAAATAGTACGACTGCTGTAATTTTTTGTAATGTATAAAGTGTTAATATAGAGATTAATGACTTTTTCTTGAAAAGATTTGAATAAGATAATGATCATATTCGATATAGATTTATTAGAATAATTCTCCAAATGAGTTAGTTAATAGATGACAATAAATGTCGATCTTATATTCTTTTACTAAAGCACATTACTTATAATTATATAACATAATCAATATGTTATATAACAAATATAAAGTTGTTACTTTCCTACTTAAATTATGGTTATTTTAAGATGGGTAAAGTAAAAAAGCTTTATGTTATATGCTAATCAACACATTAACGTCTAATTAAGCTATGGCTATTTTCTGTTTTAAGCAGCAGATTAATTATCTTGTCAATTAATAAGACAATTATTGTCAATAATACCGATGTAATTATCAAATAGAGTAAGATTTCTAACTTGCTAAATTAAGATTACAAGTAAATTATGTAATAAATACTATAAACTAACTGTGATTTATATAAAATATTATCAGCCATCAAGAAAATATTGGAAAATTATTTTACTAACAAAAGGAGAATAATTATGAATGTTTGGTGTTTGGGCGACGGTGTTATAGATTTATTACCATTGGAAAATAAGCAATACCAAGCTTGTGCTGGAGGAGCTCCTGCTAATGTTGCTATTGGATTAGCAAAGCTTGGCTGTAAGTCAGGGTTTATTGGTCGTCTAGGTAATGATCCATTTGGTCATTTTCTAAAGGAAACACTTGTCGATAATCGAGTTGATTGTCGTTATATAGAGCAAGATGCTCAATATCATACAAGTACTGTGGTTGTTAATTTATCACAACAGGGTGAACGAAGTTTTACCTTCTTAGTAAATCCTTCTGCTGATCAATTTCTTTCTATTGATAGTTTACCTCAATTTAATCAGGATATTTTGCACTTCTGTTCTCTTGCATTAGTTGGAGATATTTGTCGTCAAACAGTAAAAGAGGCTATAAAACGAATAAAGCAATCAAAGGGTATGATTAGTTTTGATTTAAATTTACGTGAGCAAATGTGGTCAGATCATCAACAAATGCATGAAATAATTAAGAAATACAGTTATATGGCTGATATTTTAAAAGTATCTGATGAAGAGCTTTTTTGGCTAACGAGAAGTCCGTTAAATGATTGGTCATCTGCTTTAGAAAAATTAACACCTTATTCTGCTAAATTGATTATTATTACTAGGGGAGTGGAAGGGACAATTGTGTTATGGAATAATCGACGTTATGACTATCCTAGTTATCAAGTGAAAAGTCTTGATACTACCGGAGCTGGGGACGCTTTTATGTCAGGTTTATTGGGTTGTATAGCATTTTATGGTTTACCTAATAATAATGATGAGTTGACATCACTTATTTCAATGGCAAGTGCTTGTGGTGCATTAGCAACAACACAAAAAGGCGCTATAGTCGCTTTACCTAATAATCAACAGTTGTTGGCATTTGTTAACCAACATAAACAATTAACGCTACTTTAGTAAAAAATAGATGTTTTTATTTCTTATACTAGTTTAAGTAATTAATCTGTGGGATGATTAAATCATTTTGCATGAGAGCGAAAAAAATGCCAAAAATTACGCTACTATTACTCGCTATCCTTGGTGGCTTACAATACTCTTTATGGTTAGGTAAAAATGGTATACATGATTACATGCGTATTAATAATGACATTGAACAGCGCCAGGCTGAAAATAGTGAGCTTAAGCTAAGAAATGATCAACTACATGCTGAAATTCGTGATTTAATTGAGGGTCTCGATGCTATTGAAGAACGCGCGCGTAACGAATTGGGCATGATTAAACCTAATGAGCAATTTTATCGCGTTATAAAAGAAAAACATTAATTCCATAAAATATTTTATATAGTATAAATGAATAGACAACCTCCTTTTTTAGCTGCTATTGTACCGGCTGCTGGCCTTGGAACACGTATGCAATCTACTTGTCCCAAACAATATTTATATATAAATGGTAAATATGTTATTGAACATACATTATCTACGTTATTAAGCCATCCATTAATAAAAAAAATAGTCGTTGCTTTACATCCTAATGATACAATGTTTGCTTCCTTACCATTAGCAAAGGATCCACGAATTTTTACAGTGACTGGCGGCAAAACACGCGCTGATTCTGTTATAGCTGGATTATGTGCCATCACTGAATTTGATTGGGTTCTGGTACACGATGCGGCAAGACCTTGTTTACGATTAGAGGATCTTAATACCTTAATTAAGAAAGTATTACTCTCTAAACAAGGGGGAATTTTGGCCACACCTGTGCGTGATACTATGAAGCAATCCCTCATTAATAATGATAAAATATCACATACTATTGATCGAAGCTATTTATGGCATGCATTAACGCCACAGATGTTTCCTCGCTCGCTTCTACTGGATTGCTTGCAACGCGCCATTGTTGAGAAAGCGCTAATAACTGATGAAGCTTCAGCGTTAGAGTATTGTGGTTATCATCCTCGTCTTATTAAAGGCCATGCTGATAATATTAAAATTACACAGCCGGAAGATGTAGCATTGGCAACTTATTATCTAACTCATTATAAATAAGGAATGACTGGTTTATGCGTATTGGTCATGGTTTTGATGTACATAAATTTGGTGGTGAAGGTCCATTAGTATTAGGCGGTGTAACTATTCCTTATCATACGGGATTACTAGCTCATTCAGATGGTGATGTTATTTTACATGCAATTACTGATGCACTCTTAGGCGCGGCAGCATTAGGTGATATTGGCACACATTTTCCTGATACTGACGATGCATTTAAAGGCGTTAGTAGTCGTATTTTATTGAGAGAAGCCTGGCAAAGAATAAAAGATATAGGTTATACACTTGGAAATTTGGATGTAACGATAATTGCCCAAGCCCCTAAGATGGCGCCGTATATTTTGCAAATGCGTTTAAACATTGCAGAAGATTTAACCACGCCCCCTAATAATATAAATATAAAAGCAACAACAACTGAGCAATTAGGCTTTACTGGACGAAAAGAAGGTATAGCATGCGAAGCTGTCGTATTATTGGTAAATAGCAATGATAAATAATGAGCTGTCTTGGCTACACAATCGACCATTGGCATCAGGTATACTCAAATCATGTCCAGAAGATTTTATTGTAGACGAAGATCTTGGTTTTAAACCTGATGGTGAAGGAGAACACATATTTGTTCACCTTAGAAAAACAAACTGTAATACACTATTTGTTGCTGAACAATTAGCAAAATTCGCTAATATACCTTTGCGTTCTGTGAGTTATTCGGGTTTAAAAGATCGTTATGCTGTAACAACACAATGGTTTTGTTTACATGTTCCAGGTAAAGTAACACTTGACTTTAATCAGTTTAAATTAGCCGGATGTGAGGTATTATCCACTGATCGGCATAAACGTAAATTACGTATTGGTTACCTTAGAGGTAATTGGTTTTCACTCATTATTCGCCATATTGATCAGCCAGAAGATGTAGAAAAGCGATTGGTGACTATTGCTACACAGGGCATTCCAAATTACTTTGGTGATCAGCGTTTTGGACGTAATTATCATAATATAATACAGGCCCAACGTTGGGCAGCTAAAGAGATATCCGTAAAACAGCGAAATCGTCGTAGTTTTTATTTATCTGCAGCACGTAGCTGGATATTCAATCAGATAGTAAGTACAAGGATCCAAGCAGGCTTGTCAGAACACGTATTAACTGGAGACGCTGTTCAACTTGCTAATAAAGGCAGTTGGTTCATTGTACAACCTAATGAGCTTGAATCTGTACAAAAGAGATTAATTGAAGGTGATGTTTTTTTAACAGCCCCTTTACCGGGTAAAGGTCAAAATACATTGCAATGTGATGCATTACAATGGGAACAACAGCATCTTGCACAATATAGCCAACTCATTGATTTAGTTATATCTGAAGGCGTTGATAGTAAACGGCGTGCTATAAAAACTGTTCCACAATCTTTTCAGTGGGAATGGCAATCAGAGCAGACATTGAAATTGACATTTTGGTTAACTACTGGAAGCTTTGCGACAAGTTTGTTACGGGAATTAATTAATATTGAACCTATAACCGCTTGTGATTTGATTGAATGATATATTTCAACATGCTAGGGAGAAAAATATCTGAATGAGTCTAAGGTTGTATTATTATGGCGAATAAGCGGTTAAGATCATTATTAAATCTACTTCGACAACAAGGGATAAAAAGTGAAAAGGTACTCGATGCTATTGCAATAACGCCCCGTGAATTTTTTATTGATGAAGCTTTAAGCCATCAAGCTTATGATAACATAGCATTACCCATAGGGGCTCGCCAAACGATATCGCAACCTTATATCGTTGCAAAAATGACGGAATTATTGGAATTAACATCAGAAAGTAATGTATTAGAAATTGGTACTGGCTCAGGATATCAAACAGCTATTTTGGCGCAGTTAGTAAAACATGTTTATTCTGTGGAAAGAATTAAAGTTTTACAATGGCAAGCTAAACGTCGTTTAAAACAACTTGATCTACATAATATTTCTACCATGCATGCTGATGGTTGGGAAGGATGGTTAGGGAGGGCACCTTATGATTCTATTATTGTGACTGCAGCGGCAACTAATATCCCAAAAAATTTACTTGAACAGCTAACGAATGGCGGCAAATTGGTCATACCGATAGTTGAAAATAATAATATACAATGGTTATACAAAATTACTCGTCATGATGATAAATTTAAAAATCAAAAAATAGAACCTGTGCGTTTTGTTCCTTTGATTCAAGGTGAACTAGATTAAATAGAATTATTTTTGTTTATAGTGATCCCGTGATTAAATACTCATAGGTTATTTTGTTAAAAAATGTTGCTATCTCAATCATTTTATTGCTACTTTAGCCACGATTTACTTATGATACATTAACTATCATCCTGAACTTTAAAGCGAATTAATTTCCGGAGGAAAAATATTAGCATGGGTATGATATTACGTCTTACTTTAACCAGTGCTCTGATTAGCTTAACTTTATCTGGGTGTAGTAGTAAAACGAGTGCACCTATTCGAAAGGCTTCTAGTGTATCTAATGAGACGCACCGCTCCTTACCTGCTACTACACAGGCTACAACATCCGTATCAGATAGGGCAGATACTTGGACGCCAATTCCTACTCCTCCAGATTCAATTTCTTTAGAGCCGACAACATACGACAATTCTACGTATAAAACACCTTCATCAAAAACAATACCTAAGCCAGTATCGCATGCTAATAGTAAAACAAGTATTGTAAGTGCAATGCCAAATCGAAATTACTCAGAAATTCCTAAAGGAAGTTTTTCAGGAGATTTTTATACCGTTAATCACGGTGATACACTATTCTATATAGCATGGATCACCGGTAATGATTATCGTACATTAGCGGAAAAAAATAATATCGCTGAGCCGTTTCATTTAGCAGTGGGGCAAGTGCTTAAAGTAAGTGGTGGGATTAATAATACTCAAACAATTGTCGGGTCAATAACGAACAAAAATAAAACTGTTAATCCGTATTTACACGATAAACAACGTGCTGAAACAACATCAACAAGAACAATTGGCTCAACAATAACACCAGCAAAAAGTAAAGAGCTTTCATCAATACCCGTAAAAAATAAAGAGGCTCCGGCTAGTGAAACAACATCAACAACAACCGTAAGTACAAATACAGGAGTATCTGCATCGGGAACAACCATTATAAACAGGAATAATGGTAATAATAAATCTAGCTTAGGTGGTTTAACGACGACCTCAGCAAATATCGTTTGGCGTTGGCCAGCAGAGGGCAAAATCATTGATGACTTTTCTACTTCAGGAGAGGGTAATAAAGGTATTGATATAGCAGGAAGTCGGGGTCAATCAGTTGTTTCTGCCGCCGATGGACGGGTAGTCTATGCGGGTAATGCATTACGTGGTTATGGTAATTTAATCATTATTAAACATAATGACGATTACCTTAGTGCGTATGCTCATAATGACTCTATGCTGGTAAGCGAACAACAGGAAGTTAAAGCTGGACAGAAAATAGCGACAATGGGGAGCTCGGGCGCTAGTTCAGTAAGATTGCACTTTGAAGTGCGTTACAAAGGGAGGTCTGTTAACCCGCTGCAATATTTACCGCAGCGATAGTCTTGTAGGGCGGTTGCCCTACTTTTGCTCCAAAAGGGTAGGTACGACTTATGAGTTCCAACGCGCTAAAAATAGATCAAATGCAACAGAAGGATGAAGTTTTCGAGGTGGGTCTTATTGTTACATTTGATGAAGAGAGTTTAGATCTTGAACTCTCTGAAAAAGATTTGGCGGAAGAAGAGCATGTATCACAAGACGTGACCCAAAATATGCTGGATGCGACACAGCTTTACTTTAATGAAATTGGTTCATCACCTTTACTCAACGCCGAGGAGGAAATTTATTTTGCAAGACGCGCTTTACAAGGGGATGAAGCGGCACGTCAACGCATGATAAAAAGCAATTTACGCTTAGTTGTCAATATTGCACGCCGTTATAGTAATAGAGGGCTTCCTTTACTTGATTTAATTGAGGAAGGAAACTTAGGATTAATTCATGCCGTTGAAAAGTTTGATCCTGAGCGTGGTTTTAGATTTTCTACCTATGCGACTTGGTGGATAAGACAAAATATTGAACGGGCTTTAATGAATCAAGCTAGAACAATACGCTTACCAGTACATATTGTGAAAGAGTTGAACGTATGTCTACGCGCAACACGAGAATTAACGCAATCACTTGATCATGAACCGACGGTTGAAGAAATAGCTGTTAAACTGGATAAACCTGTTGATGATGTTAGTAGAATGATGCATCTCAATGAGAAGATTACGTCAGTTGATATTTCAGTTGGTGACTCTGATAATGCACTATTAGATGTTTTAGCCGATGATAATGAGCCTGGTCCAGAAGGTACAACCCAGCTTGATGATATAAAACAAAATATTATTAAATGGTTGTTTGAATTAAGTGGTAAACAACGAGAAGTTTTGGCTCGCCGTTTCGGTTTACTTGGCCATGAAACATCTACGTTAGAAGAGGTTAGTAAGGAAATTGGTTTAACACGTGAACGTGTTAGACAAATTCAATTGGAAGGCTTATCTCAATTAAGAAAAACACTCTTATCACAAGGATTAGATCCTGAGATATTATTCAACATTTAATAATAATTCATTATAAATAAGTAAAATCCCGAGAGTATTTTCTCGGGATTTTTTTAGGTAACCAAAAACATGAATCTATGTTCATGCCATAGTATTCTTTAATACTTAATATTAATACGTTATCTATAAATGCTAATTAAAGCTATTTTCATTTAAATATTAAACTATTGATTAAGTAATCTTATAATGGAAGATATAGGAAAAAGTAATAGCAGATTAATGAAGTATTATTATATAAAACCACTATTAACTATTTAATTTATTTAATAAACTTAATGATCTTATCTTATTTAATCTGTTTAAATAAAAGTAAACTGTCCACTTATAATTTTGATGAATCTCTTATTAATATAAATATAATATTAAGGAAAATTAAAACAATATTTATCTTAATATACTTAACCATTATAATAAATTTAATTTTTATCATTTTATATAATATAACTAATTATCTTATTTTATATAAAACTTCATATAATCAAAAGATAGAACTTATTATTTTAATAATATATGGTTTATTAGAATAATAAGTTGTTAGTTAATGCAGCCAGCGTTACTGTTTTTTTATATTCATAGTAAATAGTAGAAAATAGAATACACGTTGTCTTTTAAATGTACTATATATTATAAAGGAAACTTGCTATTTTTATTAGTTAACAAAAACTTTTTCTAGTAGAGTAAAGATAACATATAATTTTATTTAATTAAATTAAATAAAATTATTATGCTGTTACTAAAATATTTTATTAAATTAAAATATAATTTAAAAATTAAAATACATTTGATTAGATTGATTTTATTTAAGTATAATTTTGATTAAAATAAAAGATATTTTGGCAAATATAACGACTTTTATATTTGTTATGTGTTATTCAGTATCTTAGATTTTTAATATAAATTATTTTTTATTGTAACATATTTTGCAAGTCTACTATTGGTATATTTTCTACTTATATATATGTTTTATATTATGTAAATCTAAAAGTTAACTTTACTTTAAATAAAAAAATAAGTATTGCTTTATTATATAAATAAAATATTAATTATTTTATATCCTTAATAATTACTAATATCAACTTAACCTAATGCTTTAAATTATATTATTTTAATAATTTTAAACTAAATAGCCGATTCTATTAATATTTTTTCTTATCGTCCGTTAATACGTTATTAATAACTTATATTATTAATAATATAAATTTTTAGCATATTATATTGCTATCCTAAAAAAGGATTATTAAATATTATGAATACTCATAATGATGAAATAACCAATATATGTGAACAGAATAACTTAGAACAACCTCCAAATAATAAATATCTCGATAATATTCAACTTTATTATAATCATATTAGTTCTTTTCCTTTGTTAAAGGCTAAAGAAGAATATGATTTAGTAAAAAAGATTTCACAAGGAGATCGTCAAGCTCGAAATATAATGATTATGAGTAATCTGCGTTTAGTTGCTAAAATTGCGCGGTTTTATCTTGACAGAGGATTACCTTTTTTAGATTTGATTCAAGAGGGAAATCTCGGATTAATGCATGCAATTACAAAATTTGATCCGGACAAGGGAAATCGATTTTCTACTTATGCAACGTATTGGATTAAAGAACGTATTGAATGTGCTATAAATACGCAGGTTAGAACAGTACGTTTACCAATACATACTATAAAGAAAAGGAATACTTATCTACGTCACGTTAGCGAATTATCTCAAGAGATGAAAGTGTTGCCTACACGAAATGACATAATTAATAAGTTTGATTACCAAATCGATGATATTATTCAAATGGAATACCTAACTGAAAAAATTATTCCCTTAGATACCGCTAGTAGTGACATCGATAATTCATTATCAGATATGTTTATTGATGATGAAAGCCATAACCCTGAGCAACAAGTTATTTCTGATAGTCTCAATAAAACAATAGTTAATTATTTATATCAACTTCCACCTAATCAAAGAGAAATACTTGCTCGTCGTTATGGTTTATTAGGCTATAAAGTTTACACATTAGATCAAATGAGTGAAGAAATTGGATTAACGAAAGAGCGTGTAAGGCAAGCTTACTTAGATAGCTTATCTTTTATAAGAAGAAAATTGATTTCTCAAAATTTGACATTAGATGTATTATTTAACAACTAATATTAAAAAGCGTACTATGATAATTAATATGTTGATAATAAAATAACTATTTTAATCAATAGTATTTCGCTGCTTTTCATAATAAACAGTATCTTGAATTAGAAGCGAAATACTATTTATAAGTATATCGATATAAAAAAACTACATTTTTATTATTGATGTAATTGTTTTAACCGATATATCCATTCTAATGCTTGCTTCGGTGTAAGATCATCCGGATTTATTTCATCTATAGCATCAAATATAGGGGAGGATTGCATGTCAAAAAGAGGTAATGCGCTTCCTTCAACTTGTGTTGATACTGTAGTATGTGACAGCAATTCTAATTCCTGTAACTTTTTTTTCGCGCGTTTAATTATATCTTTTGGTACTCCAGCTAAAGCGGCTACAGCTAATCCATAGCTTTTATTAGCTGCACCAGTCTGTACTGTATGCATAAATGCTATTGTTTCAGCATGTTCAACTGCGTCAAGATGAATATTTTTGATACATTCAATGTGTTCGGCAAGTGTTGTGAGCTCAAAGTAGTGTGTGGCAAATAATGTCATTGCTTTAATTTTATTTGCCAATGCTTCTGCGCAACTCCAGGCAAGGGACAAACCATCATATGTTGACGTACCTCGACCGATTTCATCCATTAAAACTAAACTGTTTTCTGTAGCATTATGCAAAATATTAGCCGTTTCAGTCATTTCAACCATAAATGTTGAACGTCCAGACGCAAGGTCATCTGCTGCACCAATTCTTGTGAAAATACGATCAATAGGTCCGATGATCGCTTTATCAGCAGGAACGAAGCTACCTATATAAGCCATTAGCACAATTAACGCTGCCTGGCGCATATAGGTGCTTTTCCCTCCCATATTTGGCCCTGTTATAATAAGTAAACGCTGTTGAGAAAAGATATCAAGGGGATTTGGTATAAAAGGATCTTGTAGTACTTGCTCAACGACAGGATGACGTCCGGCACAAATAGAGATACTGGTTGTATCGGTGAATTCAGGACAGCTATAATTCAATGTAACTGCGCGTTCTGCAAGATTCGTTAATACATCTAATTCAGCTAGTGCGTTGGCGCTTTTTTGCATCATCTCTAATTCAGGTAGCAAGAGATCTAATAGTTCCTCATAAAGTTGCTTCTCTAATGCTAGAGCTTTACCTTTAGACGTAAGTACTTTATCTTCGTATTCTTTTAATTCGGGAATAATATAACGTTCAGCATTTTTTAGAGTTTGTCGACGAACATAATGAATAGGTACTAAATGACTTTGGCCACGACTGACTTGAATATAGTAACCGTGTACGGCATTAAATCCTACTTTTAAGGTATCAATTCCGAGTTTTTCTCTTTCTCTACGTTCTAATTTTTCAAGATAATTTGTTGCTCCATCAGCCAACTCTCGCCATTCATCAAGTTCTTTATTGTAGCCAGGTGCGATGACGCCCCCATCACGAATAAGTACTGGAGGAATATCAATAATAGCAGACTCAAGTAATTGACATTGCGTATTAAAAATACCTATTTTTTTACAAAGTATTTTAAGATAATCACTTTGCGTAGAAGACAAAATCTGATGAATAATAGGCAATTGTTGAAATGCATTACGCATTCGCGTTAAATCACGGGGACGTGCTGTACGTAAAGCTAAACGAGCTAAAACACGTTCTAAGTCACCAATCTGACGCAGATAGGGTTGTAATTCTTCAATGTAATTTTGTAAATCAGAAATTGCATTTTGTCTATTTTTTAATAAAGGAATATTACGTGTTGGCGAATGAATCCATCGTTTTAACATTCGGCTCGCCATTGGCGTGACTGTTTTATCTAGAATTTCAGCAAGCGTTTTTTCGGTACCACCAGAAAGATTTTGAGTTAACTCCAAATTACGACGCGTAGCTGCATCAAGAATAATACAATCTTGTTGCTTTTCCATCGTTATAGCGCGTATATGCGGCAAATGAGTACGTTGAGTGTCTTTCACATATTGCAATAAGCAACCTGCGGCTTTTAAACCTAAAGTTGCTTGCTCAACACCAAATCCAGTTAAATCATTTGTGCCAAATTGTAAATTAAGTTGTTGACGTGCAGTACTAATCTCAAACTCCCAAATTGGTCGACGTCTAAGACCTTGGCGATGTTCAATGATAGACATTGTTTCAAATGATTCTGGATAAAGTAATTCAGCAGGTTCCGTACGTTGTAACTCTGCTATCATTGCTTCAAGACTATCTGGTTCACTGATAAGAAAACGCCCTGCATTAATATCCAAAGTTGCATAACCGAATTGTTCTTTTTCTTGCCATATTGCAGCTAATAAGTTATCTCGTTTTTCTTGTAATAAGGCTTCGTCACTTACAGTTCCTGGTGTAACAATACGTATTACTTTTCGTTCGACAGGACCTTTACTTGTTGAAGGATCACCGATTTGTTCACAAATTGCAACAGACTCACCAAGCTGAACTAATTTTGCTAAATAATTTTCTACTGCATGATAGGGAACACCGGCCATAGGAATTGGTTCGCCTGCACACGATCCCCGTTTTGTTAATGAAATATCTAATAATTGAGATGCACGTTTCGCATCATCATAAAAAAGTTCATAAAAATCACCCATGCGATAAAACAGTAAAATATCAGGATGCTGTGATTTCAGCTTTAAATATTGCTGCATCATTGGCGTGTGAAGCGATAGATTTTCCATGTTATATTTCACTATTTTTTATTAGATTAGTTGACAAAAGTTGCATTAGATAACGTGCTCATACTTGATAATGCTGATAAATAAAGTCCAGATTGATTGTTGCTGATTGGGTGAGTCGATACTCTACAAAATCAAGCAAAAATTCTATCATAGACAAATTGTATTGAGTAATGCATTCAAAGAAATCAATTATAATTACTTATGTTTCAGACTGAAACTATAACAAAAATGAATTAATAATAATAACACCATAAATCATCATTTTTACCATCACCAAATCATATTCAATATGATTACTAACACTTTGTCTATAAGTGGATATTATTATTTAATTGGGTTTAATATTGAAGATAACTCTATGGATATATTTTGCTTTAAGAAACATTTTCATGACAAGTAATGGGGTTAAATTTGATAAATATAGATGTTTTCATTACGATAATGATTAATATGATGTTTTATCATTTCTTGATGAAAATGTAAGTCTCTCTTTTCATGTAATTGAGTAGATATTCGCATAATCAATGATTATCTATATCTTCTATCTAAAAAAGTAATAATATTTGTAAAGACCTATCTTGATACTGTATGATTATACAGTATAATCATATTATATTATATTCACTATGCGTCAGAGCAATGAAGTGAAATGAGTCTGTTTAATTAACTTATTATATTGATATATAAGATTAATTTTACCATTGCTTGGTCTTGGAGACGTTAGTTTTTACAATCAATCGCGGTTTAGCTATTATGCATGCCGCCAACAATATTACTACATTTATTGTGTTGGAGTTAAAAGATGGATGAAAACAAACAGAGAGCACTTGCCGCTGCGTTAGGTCAAATCGAAAAACAATTCGGTAAAGGTTCTATAATGCGTTTGGGAGATACTCAAGCTCTCGATGTTGAATCTGTATCTACTGGCTCATTAAGTCTTGATATTGCTTTAGGCATTGGCGGTTTGCCAATGGGGCGTATTGTGGAAATTTTTGGCCCTGAGTCATCAGGTAAAACAACCTTAACGCTTTCTGTCATTGCACAGGCGCAGCAAATGGGTAAAACATGTGCATTTATTGATGCAGAACATGCACTTGATCCAATTTATGCTGCAAAACTAGGCGTTAAAGTTGATGATTTATTAGTTTCTCAGCCTGATACAGGTGAGCAAGCATTAGAAATTTGTGATGCATTGGTCCGCTCGGGGGCTGTTGATGTCATTATTGTTGACTCAGTTGCAGCTTTAACACCAAAAGCCGAAATTGAAGGTGAAATGGGCGACTCTCATGTTGGATTACAAGCTAGGTTAATGTCACAAGCTTTACGTAAACTAACCGGTAATATTAAAAATGCTAATTGTTTGGTTATTTTTATCAATCAAATTCGTATGAAAATAGGTGTTATGTTTGGTAATCCTGAGACAACAACAGGAGGAAATGCCCTTAAGTTTTATGCATCAGTACGTCTGGATATTCGTCGTATTGGCGCAATAAAAGAAGGTGATGAAGTTGTTGGTAATGATACACGAGTAAAGGTAGTCAAAAATAAAGTAGCAGCACCTTTTCGTCAAGCTGATTTCCAAATACTTTATGGCATGGGTATTTCAAAAGAAAGTGAATTAATTGATTTAGGTGTAAAGCATAAATTAGTTGATAAATCAGGTGCATGGTATTCTTATAATGGTGAAAAAATCGGCCAAGGTAAAGCAAATTCAATGCGCTTTTTGCAGGAAAACTTAGTCATTTCTAATGAAATAGAAGAACGTTTAAGAGAATTATTATTAAATAGTCCTAATTTTAGTATTGATGAGAGTGATAATAGTGCTCTGGTTGGAGACGATATCTAATCATAGTAAATCGTTTACTATTTAACTAAAAATTAATTGCATGCAATGAATGAATTACTGAAAAGAGCAACATCGCTACTTGCGCAACGTGACTATAGCGAATGGGAATTGCGGCGTAAACTTACTAGGCAATCATCATGGAAAAAAGGTGAGAATGGACGCTCACCTACATATTCTATTAATAATATTGATAAAGAGATAGTAGAAACGCCTAATACTCATCAGTATATTGATCAAGTTATTGAGTATTGCTATCAACATAATTGGTTGGATGATAGGCGGTTTGCTGAACAATTTATTTACAGTCGTAGTAATAAAGGTTATGGTCCTCGTCGTATTATTCTTGAACTACAACAAAAAGGCGTAACAAAGTCTATAATAGAACAAACTTTGCAAGAAAGTAATATCCAATGGAAAAAACTAGCTGAGTCTGTGGTACAAAAAAAATTCGGTAAAAAAATTAATAATGATATGAAAAATAAAGTAAAAATAGCTAATTTCCTTATTTATAGAGGTTTTGATCCACGATTATTTTCTTCCTATTTTGATAATTATTACATTTGATTGCCATATCTTGATTTACTTCCTCTCTCATACAATTTATCTTATTGGACAATTTTTTATCTTTGATAATTCACTTAGCTGTTAATCGATGTATTATTACACCAAAGATTAACTGATAATTAGTCAGATATTGAGAATTCTATGAGCAATAGTACAGCAGAAATTCGTCAAAAATTTCTTGATTTTTTTAAGAGTAAGGGACACCAGATAGTTGAAAGTAGTTCACTAGTTCCTCAAAATGATCCAACATTACTTTTTACTAATGCAGGGATGAATCAGTTTAAAGATGTTTTTCTGGGCGAAGAAAAGCGTCCATATAGTCGTGCAACAACGGCACAACGTTGTGTTCGGGCGGGTGGTAAACATAATGATTTAGAAAATGTGGGTTATACGGCTCGGCATCATACATTTTTTGAAATGCTGGGTAATTTTAGTTTTGGTGATTATTTTAAGCAGGATGCCATTCGATTTGCTTGGGAGCTATTGACAGATAAGCAGTGGTTTAATTTGCCTAAAGAAAGATTGTTGGTTACTGTTTATGAGACAGATGATGAAGCATACAACATCTGGCTTAACGATATAGGTATTCCTGCGGAAAAGATTATTCGTATTGGTGATAATAAAGGTGCACCTTTTGCTTCAGATAATTTTTGGCAAATGGGTGACACTGGTCCTTGTGGTCCTTGTACTGAAATATTTTATGATCATGGTGAACATATTTGGGGTGGACCTCCAGGGAGCCCTGACGAAGATGGTGACCGTTTTATAGAAATTTGGAACCTAGTATTCATGCAATTTAATCGTCAGTCAGATGGTCGTATGGAAAATTTACCTAAACCTTCTGTTGATACGGGTATGGGATTGGAAAGAATCGCCGCTGTTATTCAGCATGTTAATTCTAATTATGACATAGATTTATTTAAAACATTAATTTCAGCTACAGCAGATGTGACTGGTACACTTGATTTAGAAAATAAATCATTAAGAGTAATAGCTGATCATATTCGGTCATGCGCTTATCTTATTGCTGATGGTGTAATGCCTTCAAATGAAGGACGCGGTTATGTACTGCGCCGTATCATTCGACGCGCTGTACGTCATGGACATAAATTAGGCACTAAACAAACCTTTTTCTATAAACTTGTTGCACCTTTGATTGATGTTATGCAACAAGCTGCTGTTGACTTAAAACAACAACAAATGATTGTTGAGCAAGTTTTAAAAACCGAAGAAGAACAATTTGCAAAAACGTTAGAACGTGGTTTAGCTTTACTGGACGACGAATTGGCACAATTAAAAGGTAATACACTTGATGGTAATATTGCCTTTCGCTTATATGATACTTATGGATTCCCACTAGATCTGGTTGCTGATATTTGTCGTGAGCGTAATATTAGCGTTGATGAGGCCGGGTTTAATAGTGCTATGGATGAACAACGTCGACGTGCCAGAGATGCCGGTGGATTTGCTATAGATTATAATGCGAGAATAAAAACCGATACAACAAGTCAATTTAGTGGTTATGAGAAAAATAGTATTACAGCCCGAGTAACTGCAATATTTAAAGATGGTCAGCAAGTCACGCAATTATATCATAGTGATGAAGCAACGGTTATTTTAGATAAGACGACGTTTTATGCAGAATCAGGTGGTCAAATAGGTGATAGTGGCTGGTTAAAGAATGATGCCGGCATGATTTTTATAGTAAAAGATACACAAAAGTTTGGCCAATCTATTGGACATATAGGTTATTTGTTGCAAGGTGAATTATTAGAAAATCAGATTATTGAGGCTACAATAGATGATGATCGCCGTAACCGTACACGTTTAAATCACTCAGCAACACACTTATTACATTCTGCGTTGCGAAAAGTATTGGGTAAACATGTTACTCAAAAAGGGTCATCGGTAAATGATCGCGGTTTACGTTTTGATTTCTCTCATTTTGAAGCCATGAAACTAAGTCAATTAAGAGATGTCGAAGATATCGTTAATCGGCAAATTAGAGCTAATTTAGCAATTAATACACAGATTATGCCTATTGAAGAAGCAAAAAAATCTGGCGCAATGGCTTTATTTGGCGAAAAGTATGATACCAATGTACGTGTACTTACTATGGGTGATTTCTCTATTGAGTTATGTGGTGGTACGCATGCTAGTCGGACGGGCGATATTGGTTTATTTCGTCTCTTGTCTGAGTCAGGTGTTGCATCAGGGGTGAGGCGTATTGAAGCCATTACAGGTGAAATAGCACTTAATTCATTACATATGCAAGATGATTTGCTAGAAAATATATCTACTATATTAAAAGCAGATACTGCATCATTAGTTGAGAAAGCGAATTTACTGGTAGAACGTAATAAGCTTCTAGAAAAGGAAATTCAGCAGTTTAAAGACAAACAGGCGGCACAAGCCTCGTTGTCTTTGCTTGAACATGTTGTTGAGATGAACGGACATAAAGTGTTGGTACATCAGTTAGCTGGTGTAGAACCTAAAATGCTTCGAACCATGGTTGACGATATGAAAAACAAGATAAAGTCTGGCATTATTGTATTTGCTGTCGTAAATACGAACAATAAAATAAGTATTATTTCAGGGGTTACAGACGACTTGACAACATCAATTAAAGCTGGCGATATAGTGAATCGATTAGCAAATAATGTTGGTGGTAAAGGCGGGGGGCGTGCTGATATGGCCCAAGCTGGAGGCGATGATATAAAAGCATTACCTGATGCACTTAATTCAATAAGAGATTGGATTATGGAACAATTATAGTATATAGTATTTAACTATATGTTAAGTAAGTGAATGTTGAGAGTTATTCATAGTTTCACTTTATTTATTAGAAAAATAAGTATGAATTTATATTATTAAGCTAAACTTATTTTGAAGAATATTGGGAAGTAGATAACTTCTTGTTGTAGCTATGATAGTGCCAGCTGTTAGTAGAATAGATTAGCTCTTGTGGTTAATGTTATAAATCATACTGATGTTACTAGATTTGTTTTGGCTCTATTTTAATATTTTAAGGAGCAAAGAATGCTTATTTTAACCCGTCGGGTAGGGGAGTCTCTTATAATTGGCGATGAAGTTACAGTTACGGTATTAGGCGTTAAGGGCAATCAGGTTCGTATTGGTGTAAATGCACCAAAAGAAGTCTCTGTGCATAGAGAAGAGATCTATCAAAGGATCCAAGCTGAAAAAACTCAGCCGCCAGAATATTAAGCTATAAGGTCATTAGCGAATAACTCTCTATTTTGTTAAATCAAAATAGAGAGTTTTTTGTTATTTGAAAGTAAGTGCTATTTTCATATTAAATTATTTTCTCGTTGATTATATTAACTCTTATCATAATGGCTTAGGAAAACTTGCTGAATAATTTTTTAATGATCAATAGGTGAAGATAATTGACATCATTGTTATTTGTTTTTCTTCTGTTAAGTATTACTGTTAAATTTTTCACATTTTTCATAAATATCGTTTAAATAGACTGAATTTTAATAATATTGGTTGCTAAGTGCGCAATTAAACAAAACAAATGAAAAAAGTATTTGACTTATTAGATAGGAAAAGTAGTATATGCGCCACACGAATTGATGAAGCGTTTGCCAGTTCGTTGTACAATAAGGTGAGGTGGCCGAGAGGCTGAAGGCGCTCCCCTGCTAAGGGAGTATAGGGTTAAAAGCTCTATCGAGGGTTCGAATCCCTCCCTCACCGCCATGGAATCTGCATCCGTAGCTCAGCTGGATAGAGTACTCGGCTACGAACCGAGCGGTCAGAGGTTCGAATCCTCTCGGATGCGCCACTTTAAATAAAATGGATGTTAATAAAGTAGGTTATTAATAACTTGTATATACTCTAGTTAGATATAATTTCTAAATATACAGTTTAATAACTATAGGAATTAACGCTCATTAACTTAATAGGTTGTAAGTTTTGCATCATCTATAAGCTTAAACCTATATAAAAACAGAATTATGCATCCGTAGCTCAGCTGGATAGAGTACTCGGCTACGAACCGAGCGGTCAGAGGTTCGAATCCTCTCGGATGCGCCATATACATAAATAGCAACGTGTATTAAAAGAAAATACTCAACGCTATAAAAACAAAACCCCTCTGCAATTGCAGGGGGGTTTTGTTTTTATAGCATTAATTATGTTACGCAAGTATATTTTATTTATTGTAGTAATAGTTCTTACCTAAAAAACATCGTTTTTATCACCGATAAAAACTCAGGTATTATAAAGTAAGTATGATGTATATATTTTTATATATACGAAAATAGCTTTAAGTGAATAAGCTCCAGCTATGACATAATGCTTTATCGATACAAGTAAACTAGGATGTACTTGGATTAATTAAGCACAAGTCATATCAAAATATTATATTGAATTAATGTTATATACTTTAGCATAATAATAATAATTAAGTGAAAACGGTTATTGTAATATAAAGATTAAATTAATTTTAAAGAATAATAAAATAACCAAAATTTAATAGGAATAAGTGGAGGTCAGTTTGATCCCTAATGTAGGTAAAGCACTCTCATGGTTGGAGACTCACCCATTCGTTTTGAATGGTATTAAACGTGGTATTGAACGAGAAACCTTAAGAATTACGCCTGAGGGAGCCATAGCAAATACACCGCATCCTATATCATTAGGCGCGGCATTAACAAATAAATGGATCACAACTGATTTTGCTGAATCATTATTAGAATTTATTACGCCAGTAGATACTGACATTGATCATATGTTTTCATTCTTGCACGATATCCATTGCTATGCCAGTCGAAAATTGTCAAATGGACAACGTATTTGGCCGTTAAGTATTCCAGGCCATATTTCGGAAAATCAATCTATTACGATTGCTCAATACGGCTATTCAAATATTGGTAAAATGAAGATGGTCTATCGAGAAGGCCTTAAAAACCGTTATGGTTCATTGATGCAAATTATAGCAGGTGTCCATTACAATTTTTCGTTACCCTCTACTTTTTGGCAAGAAAAAGAAAATATTACAGATAAATTTTTTCAGCGAGAAAAGATTTCTCAAGGTTATTTGCATTTAATTCGTAATTATTATCGATTCGGTTGGGTCATTCCTTTTTTATTTGGTGCATCACCAGCTGTATGTCCTTCATTTTTAAACTCTAAGAATAGTGATTTACCTTTTGAAACATTGCCTAACGGATGTATTTATTTGCCTTATGCAACAACACTAAGAATGAGTGATTTAGGGTATACGAATCGTTCCCAAAATGCTATTGGGATATCGTTTAATTCGCTTGATGATTACGTTAAAAAATTAAAACAAGCGATTCATACACCATCAGAAGCGTTTGATAAAATTGGTATTAAAGTAGATGGCAAATATCGCCAACTAAATAGTAATATTTTACAAATTGAAAACGAATTTTATGCACCAATCCGGCCTAAACGCGTTTGTCAACCAGGTGAATCGCCATCAGATGCCTTATTACGTGGTGGTATTGAATATATTGAAGTTCGTGCATTAGATGTCAATCCATTTTCACCGCTGGGTGTTGATACAGATCAAATTCGTTTTCTTGACCTCTTTTTAATATGGTGTGTTTTGGCTGATGCGCCGGAAATGAACAATGCCGAACTTATTTGCTGTCAACGTAATTGGAATCGAATTATTATTAGTGGACGTAAACCTGGTCAGACAATAAGTATTGGTTGTGATAATAAATGTTACCCTTTGTCCGTTATAGGGCATCAATTATTTGCTGACTTATTGCGTGTTGCGAAAGTATTGGATGAACAGAATGGTAACAATCAATATCAATCAGTTTGTTATACACTACAAACATCATTTGATAATCCAGAGTTGACACTATCAGGCCGCTGGCTGCAAGCAATTAAAGATACAGGACAAAATGATATTGGTTTATTTCTAGCTGATAAATATCATCAGCAATTAATAACGTCCCCCTTACAAGTACTCACGGAAGCACAATTAGATCAAGAAAGCCACGACTCTTTACTTCGTCAACAGATATTAGAAAAAAGTGATACGATAAACTTTGATGAGTTCTTAAAACAAAATGTCTCTTAGTAGTGTGTATAATAAATAGAGTAAAAAAAAAGGGCCTTAGTTGCGGGGCCCTTGAAACACCACTGATGGTAGGATGATAACTAAATAATGTCTTTGCTTACTATGAGACGCTAGTTAAATAAAAAAGTTCTTAAATTAAGTTAAAAATTTAAATTATTCCAAAAAAGGATTAATAAAATGCCACTATTAGATAGTTTTACCGTTGATCATACACGGATGGCAGCACCTGCTGTGCGTGTTGCAAAAGTGATGAAAACACCGTCTGGTGATACTATAACCGTATTTGATTTGCGTTTTTGTCAACCCAATAAGGCTATTATGACTGAAAAAGGGATACATACGTTGGAACATCTGTTTGCTGGCTTTATGCGTGATCATTTAAATGGTCAAGATATTGAAATTATCGATATTTCGCCAATGGGATGTCGTACAGGTTTTTATATGAGTTTGATTGGATCCCCTTCGGAACAGAAGATAGCGGATGCCTGGAAACTAGCAATGCAAGATATATTGACTGTAAAATCCCAAGATAAGATCCCTGAGTTGAATGAATATCAATGTGGAACTTATAACATGCATTCTTTAGCTCAAGCACATGAGATAGCTAAGCGGATTTTATCTCAAGGAATTGTGATTAATCATAATAATGATCTTATCTTATCACCTGAAAAACTTGCCTCTTTATCGTGATGATATAAAGTCATTTATCGTTTTATAATGGTAATTAAAAAAGTGAGTGCATTAAAAACAGTGCTCTATTATCTATAGTTTTTGATCTTATAACGATCAGTTAACTTACTTTTTGAATGTGATTTAATCCTTTTTTAATGGATGGTAAGATATGATAAAAAGCGATTTGCATCGCTTTTTATCATTAGAAAGGGCTCAATTATAATGAATTAGCATTTTTAGATAAATATTTTGCCACGCCATCGGGTGAACCAGCCATTCCTTCTTTGCCTTTTTCCCATTGCGCAGGGCATACATCGCCGTGTGTTTCATGGAATTGTAAAGCATCAACCATACGTAACATTTCGTCAATATTACGGCCTAAAGGTAAATCATTTACCACTTGATGACGCACCATACCCTCTTTATCAATTAAGAAAGATCCACGTAAAGCTACACCAGCATCAGGATGCTCAATGCCATATGCTTGCTGAATTTCACGTTTTGTATCCGCAACCATTGGATATTTGACTTCACCAATACCCCCTTTTTCTACAGGCGTTTTCCGCCATGCATTGTGAACAAATTCTGAATCAAAAGAAACCCCAATCACCTCAACACCACGTTTTTTAAATTCTTCATAACGATGGTCGAAGGCGATTAATTCAGAAGGACATACAAAAGTAAAATCCATTGGCCAAAAGAAAAGAACAGCAGGTTTACCGTTGATAAATTCTTTTAAGTTAAAATTATTAATGATTTCACCATTACCTAAAACAGCTGCAGCTGTAAAATCAGGGGCTTGACGTGCTACCAGTACCATACTCATCTCCTTTAGAGCGACTAAATAAATATTTTTACAATTATAAGGAGTTAGTACGAATAAACACAATGTTAAAAATAGCTTTTATAGCCAATTATTAACATAGTTTTTACCTATTAATAGCGTATTATTTTAAAAAATATAAATAATAGGATAACTTTGCTTATTTTTATTACCATATAAATTTAAAGCAGCTTTTGTGTAGCTAGTGTCATTATCTCTGGATAAAAAGCAAAAAAGGTTGTTTCTAATTGAATATAATGCCTTTCAACATCGTTAATTGATGTTGCTAGTTTAATTAATTTAGGGCGACGTTGAGCCATACCTTGTAACACATGCGCAATAAACTGAAGATCTGCGTAACGTTCTAGCCAGTTTTGTTGCCATAACGTAGTAATAAACGTTTGCACTTGATCAGGCATGACATAATGATCTAATTCAATTTTTTTTTGCGATTCCATAATGAAATTACGCAAAGAAATAGTGGGCACGAGTGTATGCCAATGTAAAGCTAAGAAATGATCCCATACGATATCTAAGGTAATTGGTGCTACTCGTGTATGTTCTGAACTAAAATAGTGGCGACAAGCCTTAATTATTGGAAGCGAATCTATCATTTTATCAATGCGACGATGTAACATAATACCATCAGCGATCGTTTCGCAATAGATAAGATAAGGGTCTCCTCGTATAAAGTCAGCGGCAATATTGCCGATAAGAGAACTATCAGCTAATTTAGCCAAATGTAAATGCGCGAGAAAATTCATAACTGACCGTATAGTCTTAGTTCAACAATTTATTATCTTATTTCTTGCAGGTAGCTTAACAGATGTCTAGACTATAGTGCTTATTTTTTTAGAATACTATATAAATTATCGTGTAGAACCATGCAACTAACAGACTTTTCTTTTATACTACCAGAAAAATTAATCGCACGTTATCCTAGACCTGATAGAAGCCAATGCCGATTATTATCATTAAATGGTATAACTGGGCAAACAGGTCATGGACAATTCACCGCAATTTTAGACAAACTTGAGCCAGGTGATCTATTGGTTTTTAATGATACAAGAGTAATTCCAGCGCGATTATTTGGCTGTAAAGCGAGCGGTGGTAAATTAGAGCTTCTGGTAGAACGTCTATTAGATGATCACCGAGTGCTAGCCCATATTCGTTCTTCAAAATCACCAAAACCTGGAGCGCAGTTATTATTAGGTGATGATCACTCTATTCGTGCAACGATGTTAGCCCGACACGATGCATTGTTTGAAATACGATTTGATGATGATCGAGATGTATTAAGTATTCTTAATCAAGCTGGGCATATGCCATTGCCCCCCTATATTGATCGTCCAGATGAGCAGATCGATCGTGAATTGTATCAGACAGTGTATAATGAAAAACCTGGAGCAGTAGCCGCGCCTACCGCGGGATTACATTTTGATCAAGCATTATTATCGGCATTACGCGCTAAAGGCGTAGAAACAGCGTTTGTTACATTACACGTTGGTGCCGGAACTTTCCAACCCGTGCGCGTGACGTCAATCCTTGATCACGTGATGCACGCAGAGTATGTTGATGTTTCTCAAGAAACAGTCGATGCTGTATTGCGTTGTAAACAGCGTGGTAAACGCGTTGTTGCTGTCGGAACAACGTCAGTGCGAGCACTTGAAAGTGCTGCACAAGCAGCAATCGCTGCTAAAAGTGATCAGCTTATAATTTCTTTTGTTGGTGACACGCGTATTTTTATTTATCCAGGATATCAATTTCAACTCATTGATATATTGATTACTAATTTTCATCTTCCTGAATCGACACTAATTATGTTGGTATCAGCCTTTGCTGGTTATCATCACACGATGAAGGCTTATCAGCAGGCGATTGAATTAAATTATCAATTTTTTAGTTATGGTGATGCAATGTTTATCACGCGTAACCCATTAGCATACGCTGAAATTCCAGGTAAATAAATCATGATCAATGAACATAGGATCTCTTTAAGTTCTCTGTGTTCTATATGTAATGCTAAATAGACAAGAGTAAATTGTATTATAAATAAAATTAGCACCGAACTGTTTTTTCGGTAGCGGAGGTTATGTGAAATATCAATTACAAAAAATGGATGGTCGAGCACGACGTGGTCGATTGATTTTTGAACGTGGTGTGGTAGAAACACCCGCCTTTATGCCGGTAGGTACCTATGGTACAGTGAAGGGAATGACGCCTGAAGAAGTTAAACAAACGGGGGCTCAAATTTTGTTGGGTAATACATTCCATCTTTGGTTACGACCAGGACAAGAAATTATGCGTAAACATGGTGATCTGCATGATTTTATGGGATGGCATGGCCCAATTTTGACAGACTCGGGAGGATTTCAGGTTTTTAGTCTCGATGCCTTAAGAAAAATTACTGAAGAAGGTGTGCATTTTCGCAATCCTATTAATGGTAGTCGTATTTTTCTAAGTCCAGAAAAATCTATGGAAATTCAGTATGATCTTGGCTCTGATATTGTTATGGTATTTGATGAATGTACGCCTTATCCAGCTGACTGGGATTATGCTAAATCATCAATGGAAATGTCATTACGTTGGGCAAAACGTTGTCGTGAACATTTTGATAAATTAAAGAATAAAAATGCATTATTTGGTATTATTCAAGGTAGTGTATTCGAAAACTTAAGAGATCAATCTTTACGAGAGTTGGTGAAAATTGGTTTTGATGGCTATGCTGTAGGTGGTTTAGCAGTTGGTGAACCAAAAGCGGATATGCATCGAATTTTGTCACATATTTGCCCACAAATTCCAGCTGATAAACCACGTTATTTAATGGGAGTTGGTAAACCCGAAGATTTAGTAGAAGGTGTACGCCGTGGTATAGATATGTTTGATTGTGTTATGCCTACACGAAATGCAAGAAATGGACATTTATTTGTCACAAATGGTGTAGTAAAAATTCGTAATGCTAAATATAAAGATGATACATCAACATTAGATCCACATTGTGATTGTTATACATGCCAAAATTATTCATTGGCTTATTTGCATCATCTTGATCGATGTGGTGAGATTCTAGGTGCGAGATTAAATACGATCCATAATTTGCGTTATTATCAACGATTAATGGCTGGCTTACGAGAAGCAATTGAACAAGGTAAATTGGAGCTTTTTGTAGCTGAATTTTATCAACGTATGGGTAAACCTGTCCCCCCATTGACAGAATAAATAAAAATTTTTAAACAACAAATGAGGAATGTGTTCCATGAGTTTCTTTATCTCAAATGCTTTTGCTGAAGGTGGAGCTCCTGCTTTAGCTACACAAAGTAGTGGCACCGCTACGATTATTATGATGGTAGTGTTTGTCATTATTTTTTATTTTATGATCTTAAGACCACAACAAAAACGTAATAAAGAACATAATAATTTAATTAATTCAATTTCTAAAGGGGATGAAATTTTGACAAGTGGTGGTTTAATTGGACGCATCACTAAAATATCAGATACAGGCTATTTGGTTATTTCTTTAAATGAAAATAACGAAGTAACTATAAAACGGGATTTTATTGTTGCTGTTTTACCGAAAGGTACAATGAAATCATTATAATTTTGCTTATTTTTCCAAAAGGGCAACTATTGTGTTGAACCGCTATCCCTTATGGAAGTACATTGGATTATTGATGATCATTATCATCGCATTTGTCTATGCACTTCCTAATCTATATGGAGAAGATCCAGCAATTCAAATCAGTGGTGGCCGTGGTGTTGTCACTGATGCGCAAACTCAGGATCTCGTAAAAGAAGTACTTAAGAAAAATGATATTCAGATAAAGTCAATTAGTTTAAGTGATTCGACTATTTTAGTTCGCTTCAGTAATACTGATGTTCAGTTAAAATCTCAAGAACTATTGACTAATGCATTGGGTGATAAATATATTGTAGCATTAAATTTGGCACCAGCAACACCAAACTGGTTGCATATAATTGGTGCTGAACCCATGAAACTAGGCCTTGATTTACGTGGCGGTGTCCATTTCTTAATGGAAATAGATATGGCAACGGCATTCAATAAATTACAGGAACAACTGCAAGATACTGTATTAACTGATTTACAATCCAAAAAAATAGCTTATTCAGGGATTCTGAAAAACAGTAGCAATGGTGTCGATATCCGTTTTAATGATGCGGAAAGTCGCACTAATGCCATGAATTATTTACAATCACGTAATCCTGAGTTCTATTTTAGTAATGGTGCCAATAACACGTTACATATTGTTATGACAGAAGCGCGTTTGCGTGAAGTACGGGAATCAGCTGTATTACAAAATATTACCATCTTGCGTAAGCGTGTTAATCAATTAGGTGTTGCAGAGCCAATTATCCAACGTCAAGGCGCTGATCGTATAGTTGTTCAGTTACCAGGAATTCAAGATACAGCAAGAGCAAAAGAAATTCTTGGTGCAACAGCAACCTTAGAGTTTCGTCAGGTCGATACATCGGTTAATAAGGAATCGGCACTACGTGGTTATGTTCCTGGTAGTTCGGAAGTTAAATTTGATGTAAAAGGCAACCCTGTAGTTCTTTATAAACGCGTTATACTAACAGGCGATCATATTACTGATTCTACAAGTCAAATTGATCGGGAATCAGGACGTCCTGTGGTCGCTGTAACACTTGATAATGTGGGTGGCCAAATTATGTCTGATTTTACGCAGCGTAATTTAGAAAAACCAATTGCCACATTGTTTATTGAATATAAAGATAGCGGTAAACGTGATAAAGATAATCGGATTATTTTGGAGCGCAGAGAAGAAGTTATTAGTGTTGCAACCATTAATTCGCGGTTTTCTAATCGGTTCCAGATCTCTGGCGTCGGTAATATGGCGGATGTCCGTAATTTATCTGTCTTGTTGCGTGCAGGTGCTTTAATCGCACCGATTCAGATTGTTGAAGAACGTACCGTCGGCCCATCACTAGGCCAGCAAAATATCATCCAAGGTATCGAAGCATGTTTTTGGGGCTTGGTTATTACTGTTACATTTATGTTAGTTGTTTATAAGCTATTTGGTACTTTTGCTAGTATTGCAGTTATCATCAATGTGATTCTAATTGTTGGTATTATGTCGCTATTACCAGGCGCGACATTAACCATGCCAGGAATTGCGGGAATTGTGTTAACGGTGGGGATGGCTGTTGATGCTAATGTACTGATTAATGAGCGAATTAAAGAAGAGCTGAGAAATGGACGTGGTATTCAGCAAGCTATTCATGAAGGCTATAATGGCGCATTTACCAGTATCTTCGATGCTAACATTACAACATTAATTACTGCTGTTATTTTATATGGTTTTGGTACTGGCTCAATTAAGGGATTTGCTATTACATTGGCAATAGGTGTGTTAACTTCAATGTTTACTTCTATTGTGGGAACACGAGCTTTAGCAAATTTGGTTTATGGTGGCAGACGTGTTAATAAGTTGTCTATCTAAGGAATCACAGTGGCAGAAGAATATAGTGTAGAGCAGCTAAATCATGGCCGACGTGTATTTGATTTTATGCGCGTCGGCAAGCTTGGATTGGTTATTGCTATTTTATTAGTTGTTGCCTCTTTTGTAGTTATCGGGATCCGTGGTTTTAACTGGGGATTAGATTTTACGGGTGGTACCGTAATGGAATTGCAATTTAGCCAATCTATTGATTTGAATGAAGTACGCGAAAGCTTAGTCAAAGCGAATTTTCAAGACGCAATTGTTCAGAATTTTGGTAGTAGCCGTGATATTATGATCCGATTACCACCATCAAATATGAAGAGTGATGAACTGAGTCGTAGCATAATGGCCGCTCTTAAAGAAAGTTCAGGCCAAGATGTTAATTTGATCCGTATTGAATTTGTTGGTCCTTCGGTAGGTGCTGATTTAGCTCAATCGGGTTTAATGGCAATTATTGTTTGTTTGTTATCAATTTTAGTTTATATCGGTTTTCGATTTGAATGGCGATTAGCTTTAGGTACAGTGCTCGGTTTAGCACATGATGTTATTATTACCTTAGGTATTATTTCGCTTATTCAACGCGAAGTTGATTTAACGATGATTGCCGCTATGCTATCTATTATCGGTTACTCGTTGAATGATTCTATCGTTGTATTCGATCGTATGAGAGAAAATTTTAGGAAGATTCGACGCGGTACACCTTATGAAATTATGAACATTTCATTAACGCAGACATTGAGCCGTACTTTAATGACATCTGGTACAACATTGGCTGTAGTGTTATGTCTTTATTTCTTTGGTGGAGCACTGATACATGGATTTGCCGAAGCATTATCAATAGGTATTGTTTTAGGTACATTATCTTCAATTTGGGTCTCTGCTTATATCGCATTATTATTAGGTGTGAAACGTGAGCATTTGCTTGTCCAAAAAATTGAAAAAGAGGGGGAAGATCAACCCTCGTTGCTCTCTTAATATAATTGATTGAAATAAAAGGGTAGCTTAGGCTACCCTTTTCATCAGATAATTCCGTCATGTAATCTTTCTACATAACACACGCTATACTGACATTATTAAGTCAATAATTAATATATTGTTGGTAGTAATTGTTCTGTTAACCTATTTATAAAAATATAAAACAATCATCTTAGGTATAAATATGTGCTCAGTAGAGCAAGTTACTTTTGGTTGGATCCTGCTTTGCAGGATTGGCTCTATTATATAAGGAGGTAATTATGCATTGTCCTTTTTGCAGTGCGATTGATACAAAAGTTATAGATTCTCGTTTGGTCAGTGATGGTAATCAGGTGCGTCGCCGTCGTCAATGCCAAGAATGTCAGGAGCGTTTTACTACATTTGAACTTGCTGAATTACTAATGCCCAGAGTAATTAAAAGTGATAAAACACGCGTACCCTTTGACGAAGAAAAATTACGTAAAGGTATGCTAAAGGCATTGGAAAAAAGGCCTGTGAGTGCCGATAGTATTGAAACTGCGATTAGTCTTATAAAGTCGCAACTGAGATCTACCGGTGAGCGCGAATTGCCCTCACAGCTAATAGGTAATTTAGTTATGGAACAATTACGCAAATTAGATAAGGTTGCGTATATTCGTTTTGCATCCGTGTACAGAAGCTTTGAAGATATACGTGAATTTAATGAAGAGATAGCCAAATTACAAGAATAGATATAACACGGCTAATAATATAAATTATTATTAATGAAACAAGGCGTAAATAAGTAGAATGCTGCAAAAACAAGACAAAATTTATATGACCCAGGCATTAGCATTAGCAGCAAAAGGCCGTTTTACTACAGCACCTAATCCTAATGTTGGATGTGTTATTGTTCTTAATGGAACAGTCGTTGGCGAGGGATATCATTATAAATCAGGTGAACCTCATGCAGAAATACATGCTTTACGCATGGCAGGTAAAAAAGCCGTTGGAGCAACTGCTTATGTCACGTTGGAACCCTGCAGCCATTTTGGTAAAACGCCTCCTTGTGCTGATGCACTTATCCAAGCTGGTATTAAGCGTGTGGTTATAGCCATGGAAGACCCTAATCCGCAAGTTGCTGGTAAAGGTATTGCTAACTTGAAAAAAGCAGGAATAGAGGTTTGTTGTCCTCTTTTAGCTGATGAAGCAGAAGCGCTAAATCGAGGTTTTTTGAAACGCATGCGTTATGGTATGCCTTATGTACAATTAAAAATAGCATCTTCACTAGATGGCAAAACAGCGATGGCCTCCGGGGAAAGCAAATGGATTACGTCTCCACAATCTCGTGAAGATGTTCAAGCATTTCGAGCGCAAAGTGCAGCTATTTTATCCAGCAGCGCAACTGTTTTAGCAGATGATCCTAGTTTAACTGTACGCTGGGAAGAGCTATCACCATCAATTAAAAACAACTATGCCATAGCGTGTCTTCGTCAGCCTTTGCGTATAATTATAGATAGTCATGCTCGCTTAACTTCTGATTTAACTATTATGCGTGATAATAATGATACATTATTGGTAAGTCAGCAATATTATGGCTATCCATTACCAAAACATATTGAACATTTATTGTTACCAAATGAGAATCAATATATTGATTTGCATCAATTGATGCAGGCATTAGCGAATAAAGGGATTAACAATATCTGGGTTGAAGCAGGGGCTAGGTTAGCAGGAGCATTGTTAACATATAAATTGGTTGATGAATTAATTATTTATATGGCACCAAAATTATTAGGCTCTCAAGCGAGAGGACTATGTCATCTACCTAATATAAATTACCTTACTGACGCTTTCCAATTTTCTATCGTTGATATTTGCCAGATAGGACCCGATATACGTTTACGCTTATTACCTACAAAGTAGTTATAATTTATTAAGTTTAATTATTAAGTATATTATTTATTAATATATATTGTCGTATTTATTCATAAATACCTTAACGCATCCATTGAAAGAATATGATAGAATTCGTCACTTCTTTAGATGAGATAGCTGATATTTACAGTTAGACATATGATTGTTTTACAAGTATCAAGGGTATTTTATGAAAGTAATTGAAGGTCATATTGCCGCTCCACAAGCACGAATCGCAATTGCTATTGCGCGTTTTAATCATTTTATTAATGATAGTTTACTTGATGGTGCAATTGATGCATTAAAACGTACTGGGCAGGTCGCTGATGACAACATTACTGTTGTTTGGGTACCCGGTGCCTACGAGCTGCCTTTAACCGTTAAAGCATTAGCTAATACGGGGGAGTATGATGCAATTGTTGCATTAGGCACAGTCATTCGTGGTGGTACAGCGCACTTTGATTATGTCGCAGGTGGTGCAAGTTCTGGCCTTGCTACGGCAAGTATGCAAAGTGAGATCCCTGTTGCATTTGGCGTGTTAACGACAGAAAATATAGAACAAGCTATTGAACGAGCAGGGACAAAAGCAGGTAATAAAGGCGCAGAAGCTGCGTTGACCGCACTTGAAATGATCAATGTAATTAATGCTATTAAAGCAAATGTATAGTAGAGGTATTTAGTGAAACCAGCAGCGCGTCGTCGAGCCAGAGAATGTGCAGTACAGGCTCTTTATTCTTGGCAGGTATCACATAATAGTATTGCTGATATTGAGGCTGAATTTTTAGTTGAACTTTCAGCAAAACCATCGGCAGATTTTTGGCAGGAAGAAGAAACAAGTTCAAATTTTCAACTTGAACGCGTTGATTTAACTTATTTTCGTGAATTATTTACGGGTGCTGCAAATTGTGCAGCTGAACTAGACATTATTATGGAACCGTATTTATCTCGCCAGCTAGATGAGTTAGGGCAGATTGAAAGAGCAATTTTGCGCGTATCTGTATATGAGTTGAGCCGACGAGAGGATGTTCCGTATAAAGTTGTCATTAATGAAGCTATTGAACTAGCCAAAATTTTTGGTGCAGAAGATAGCCATAAATTTATTAATGGTGTATTGGATAAAATCGTGCCTCAAATTCGCAAAAGAAAATCCCAATAACCATTCAATAAATAGAAAAATCGTTTGTAATAGAGATAACTATGACATTCGGTGAATTTGAGTTAATAGAATATTATTTTGCCAGGACAGGTGTACAGAGAACAGATGTAAAATTAGCTGTAGGGGATGATTGTGCTTTATTGGCTCCTAAACCTAACCAGCTAATTGCTGTTAGCACTGATACACTAGTCTCTGGTGTTCATTTTTTTCCCGATATTGCTGCTGCAGATTTAGCTTATAAAGCATTAGCGGTCAATCTAAGTGATCTTGCAGCTATGGGTGCTGAACCAGCTTGGGTTACTTTAGCATTGACATTACCTACCATTGATAAAGGTTGGTTAGATGAATTTACTGATAGCTTTTTTTCAACGCTTAGCCATTATCAGGTTCAACTAATTGGTGGTGATACAACAAAAGGGCCATTGAGTTTAACGCTTACTGTTCATGGTGTCGTCCCTGTAAATTATGCATTGAGGCGTAGCGGTGCAGTTGAAGGTGATTGGATTTATGTTACAGGAACATTAGGTGATAGTGCGGCTGGATTGGCCATTTTACAACAGCAGTTGTTGATTAAAAATAAATCAGTTGCTGATTTTTTATTAAATCGACATTTACGTCCTGAGCCACGATTAAATATTGGTTTAGCTTTACGTGGAATTGCATCTTGCGCAATTGATTTATCTGATGGATTAATTGCCGATCTGGGTCATATCTTAAAAGCAAGTTGTTGTGGTGCACAGATTAATATTGATAACTTGCCATTGTCATCGTCATTAGTTTCTGTAGTTGAATATGAACAAGCCATCAGATGGGCTATCGCTGGTGGGGAAGATTATGAATTATGCTTTACCGTATCAGAGCAAAATAGACACTTACTTGAAACACGATTGATTAGTATGGATGTTTCTTTTCAATGTATAGGTCAAATTACCAATCAGACACAGCATTTACAATTTTTACAGCAAGGTGAACCAATAACATTAAATTTATCAGGTTATGACCATTTTAAATAACAATTAATTTTCTAATTAATTCATTGATTTTTAAATGATTATTAAGTTTTTTTTGTAAAAAATTAAGTTTTAATCGTATTAACAGCAATAATAACGTTATCAGGATAGCATCTTTAGCACTATTATATAATTAATTACTGGATAATTATTATATTAATAAAGCAATATACTAATTTACACATTACAAGTATTTTAAGCAATCGACGACAAGGTTAGGTTTAGTCTTATTTATCGTCGAAAGAACATTACTTTTATGAAAAAGCTAACTTACATAAGTATAAGCTAAAATACATTTCGCAGGTGTTTTAATTGCGTTATAGCATAATTTAATGGCATTTTTTTTGCCACTTTTCAATTTGCTTTATTATACCTTTAACATCCAATTCGAGATCAGCCATAATTTCGGATGGAGAACCTTGAGGAATAAAAAAGTCAGGTAATCCAATATTAAGAATCGGTATAGTGATACGTTGTGTTGACAAATATTCATTAATTGCGCTTCCTGCACCACCTTTAATGGCATTTTCTTCTATTGAAACAAATTCTTCATGATTTTTAGCAAGTTGTCTAATAAGTATTTCATCAAGTGGTTTTACAAAACGCATATCAACAACAGTCGCATTTAATATTTCCGCTGCTTCTAAGACAGTAGGCAATAATGTACCAAAATTTAGTAAAGCTAATTTTTCACCTTGACGGCGAATAATACCTTTACCGATAGGGAGTGGCGATAAAGGCGCTAAAGGAAGACCAAGACCATGTCCTCTAGGATAACGCACTACTGTAGGGCCTTTACCGTAGAGATAACCTGTATGTAGCATAAGCCGACATTCATTTTCATCACTTGGGGCCATAATAATTAAATCAGGAATACAACGCAAAAAGGAGAGATCGAATTGCCCTTGATGTGTTTGTCCATCAGCGCCGACAATACCTGCGCGATCAACAGCAAACAGTACTGGTAGTTTTTGTATGGCTATATCATGGATCACTTGATCATAAGCACGTTGTAAAAATGTGGAATAGATAGCTACAACTGGGTGGTAGCCACCAATGGCTAGGCCGGCAGCAAAAGTAACAGCGTGCTGCTCGGCAATAGCCACATCAAAATATTGTTGAGGATATTCTTTGGCAAACCGGTTCATACCAGAACCTTCGCGCATAGCTGGCGTAATGGCCATTAACTTATTGTCTTGTGCGGCAATGTCACAAAGCCAATCACCAAAGATAGTAGAGTAACTAGGTCTATCTGTTACTATTTTTAATTGTTTACCAGTTGCGGGTTCAAATTGGGGAACGCCATGCCAACTAATAGGATCTTGTTCTGCAGGTGCATAACCTTTACCTTTTTTAGTCGTAATATGCAGTAGTTGAGCGCCTTTCAGGTTACGCATATTTTTTAATGTTTGTATAAGGGCTAAAACATCATGACCATCAACGGGACCAATATAATTAAATCCTAATTCTTCAAATAATGTACCTGGAACAATCATTCCTTTCAGATGTTCTTCTGTTCGTCTGACAAGCTCTTTGATGGGGGGTAATCCAGATAATACTCGTTTACCACCTTCTCTAAGGGATGCATAAAATTGACCGGATAATAATCTAGCTAAGTGATCATTAAGGCCACCTACATTTTCAGAAATAGACATTTCATTATCATTTAAGATAACGAGTAAATCAGCTTTTGCTCCACCAGCATGATTCATGGCTTCAAACGCCATACCTGCTGTTATAGCACCGTCACCAATCACACAAGCAACTCGACGATTTAGGTTTTCATGTTCGGCGGCGATCGCCATACCTAAACCTGCACTGATTGATGTTGAAGAATGCCCCACTGATAAAATATCATATTCACTTTCTTCTCGCCAAGGAAATGGATGTAAGCCATTCTTTTTGCGAATAGTAGGCATACGTTCGCGACGGCCAGTTAAAATTTTATGCGGATACGCTTGATGTCCAACATCCCAAATTAATCGGTCAAATGGCGTATTGTAGACGTAGTGAAGTGCAACGGTGAGTTCAACCGTGCCTAATCCTGAAGCTAGATGCCCACTGGAACGACTTACACAATTGAGCAAATAATCACGCAACTCGTCACATAGTTTAGGCAAACTCTCTTTTGGCAGTAAACGTAGATCCTCTGGGGTATTTGCTAACGCTAAAATAGGATACTGATTAGCATCAAAACTCATCAAACACTCACTTGATAAAATAGGTTCAGTTTGTGACTTAAATTAAATTTTATACTTATACATTCCGAGTTAGCTGATAGTCGGAATTATAACAGATAAGTATAACTTACTATTTTAACACAAGCCATTCACAACAATAATATACTGTATTAGTCGTCTATTTTTTATTAACTTACTGTAATCAAAATATCAGCTAATAAGATTATTTAACTTATTAATTCAGTCAATTATTTATATGCATCTAGCTGATTAACATGTAAATATTAAAAAGTTAACGATTAATATTATTCTGTTAATGTTATTAAGCTAGTTACTTCGTTGAATAATAAACTCAGTCAGTAACTTCAATTGCCTCGTATCGTAATTGGCAATTTCTAATTGCGTTAATATCAATTCAGCTTCGTCAATCAATTGGTTAGCCTTTTGTTTAGCCGTATCTAGCCCTAATAAGGCTGGATAAGTGCTTTTGAGATTATTTTGGTCAGCCCCTTGACGTTTTCCCAGGGTTTTAGTATCACCAATGATATCCAGGATATCATCCTGTACCTGGAATGCTAAACCTATAGCATTTGCATAACTATCTAGTTGAGTTAGCAAATGTTTACCAGGTTCACCAGCTGAAAATGCAGCCATTCTAATAGCAGCACGAATAAGTGCACCAGTTTTATGTTGATGAATGTGTTCAAGTTCACTTAATGAAATATCTTTTCCTTCTGCAAGTAAATCAAGTGATTGCCCTAAACACATGCCCGCACTACCACTAGCTGTTGCGAGTTCAAACAGCATAGCTAAACACGCGTCAGCATTTTTTATATTATTAGTTGGTGTTGATAAAATTGTAAATGCTAACGCTTGTAATGCATCGCCTGCTAAAATAGCTTGAGCTTCACCAAATTTTATATGGCATGTTGGTAAACCACGGCGTAAATCATCATTGTCCATTGCCGGTAGGTCATCATGTAGAAGAGAATAAGCATGTATACACTCAATTGCTGCAGCAGGTGCATCTAATTCTGTTAAAGAAACACCTAGCATTTCACCTGTAGCATAAACCAAAAAAGGTCTTATTCTTTTACCTCCAAGTAGTACAGCATAACGCATGGCTTCAACAAGAGGTGATGTTTGCCCAGGAAGTGTATCAATGTATTCAGTTAATACTTGATTAACGCGTTGACTATAATTATGTTGTAATTCTTTGAACGATAATAGGTTATTATTTTTCATTATTATCAAAAGCCGTCAATGGACTATCAGCTGAATTATTGAGTAGTATTTGAACACGCTGTTCTGCGTGTTGTAATTGTTGTTGTGCTTGTCGGGTCAGTTGAATCCCTTGCTCAAATGCACTTAATGCATCATCAAGTGATAATTCGCCACTTTCAAGTTGCTGAACAAGTTTTTCCAGTTTAGTAAGTGTATTTTCAAAGCTAACTGATTTAGTGTTTTTAGTTGACATGAGATTTCCACTTTTTAGGCAAAAGGACTTTTTAATTATCACAACGCGTTACGGCATAAGTGTAATATTATTGGGCAATGTAATTTTATGCTGTGATTGTATCTGGACTAATCATCTTTTGTAAGGATTAGTTTCAATATTCATGCTGCATATTTTACTCATATTACACCAATAGCAAATAAAAAGCGCAACTAATCCGTGCAGTATAGTTTTATTTTATCTGTAATGAACTATACAGACAGCATATTAATCCGTGTTATAATTAACCACTATTATTGCCTTCCAGAGTATGAGTGGCTGGTATGTTAGTTTTATCAGGATAAAAACCTAATTATGAAGTTTATTGTTAAATTATTTCCTGAAATCACAATTAAAAGTGAATCAGTTCGTTTGCGTTTTATAAAAATACTAGCGGGAAATATCCGAAATATTTTAAGAAAAAAAACCGAGAATATTGCGGTTATCCGTCATTGGGATAACATTGAGGTTCGTGTCAAGAATGAATCTGATATTGAATGTGTCAAAGAGAGTTTGATACATATTCCTGGCATTCATCATATTCTCGCTGTTGATGATCATCCTTTTACTGATCTACAAGATATCTATGAACAAGCACTTGAAGCCTATCGTGACCAAATTATTGATAAAACATTTTGTGTCAGAGTAAAAAGGCGGGGTAAGCATGATTTCAGTTCAATTGATGTTGAACGTTATGTTGGTGGTGGATTAAATCAATATGTTGCTTCAGCAAAAGTGGATTTAACACAACCACAAGTCACGGTTCGTCTTGAGATTGAAAATGATCGTTTACTTTTAATAAAAGCGCGTTATGAAGGGCTTGGTGGATTTCCTACCGGAACACAAGAAGATGTATTATCGTTGATTTCAGGTGGATTTGATTCCGGTGTATCAAGCTATATGCTTTTACGTCGTGGATGCCGAGTTCATTATTGCTTTTTTAATCTGGGTGGTGCCGCCCATGAAATTGGTGTTAAGCAAATTGCTTACTATCTTTGGGAGCGTTTTGCAAGCTCGCATAAAGTTCGGTTTATCTCTGTTGACTTTGCTCCTATTGTTGGCGAAATTCTTGAAAAAGTTGATGATGGTCAAATGGGTGTCATCTTGAAGAGAATGATGGTACGTGCTGCATCTGCGATTGCAGATCGTTACGGTTTACAGGCATTAGTGACAGGTGAAGCGCTGGGACAAGTTTCAAGCCAAACATTAACAAATTTACGTTTGATTGATAATGTTTCTGATAGTTTAATTCTCCGACCATTAATATCACATGATAAAGAACGTATTATCAAATTAGCTAGACAAATTGGTATTGAAGACTTCGCAAAAACAATGCCTGAATTTTGTGGCGTAATTTCTAAGAATCCAACAGTAAAAGCCGTTAAAGCAAAAATAGAGGCAGAAGAGGCTAAATTTAATTCAACCTTGCTAGACAAGGTGATTTCTGAAGCTCAACATATTGATATACGACAAATTGCTGAGCAAACAAAACAGCAAGTCAAGGAAGTGGCGATGGTGGAGAATGTTTCGCATGGTGATATCATCATTGATATTAGGGCACCAGATGAACAAGAAACAAGTCCATTACAACTAACAGGTATTGAAGTGAAAAAAATCCCATTTTATAAATTGGCTAATCAATTTGCAGAATTGGATCAGAGTAAGACATATTTACTGTATTGCCAAAAAGGTGTTATGAGTAAGCTACAAAGTTTATATCTTCATGATCAAGGTTATCGTAACGTCAGCGTTTATCGTGATACGGTAAAATCTTAATCATTAAGTTAGGTGAAAGGATTAACAAAAGTTATCATATTTGCTTTTCGTCATAGTAAAAATTAATTTTAACATGCCGGCTAGATAAAATTATCTTTACTATGACGCAGCCTTTAAATAAGTATCCGTGTTAAATCTAGACTAAGATATATAACTAAAAATATTTTTATGTTTTATTGATGATCGTTATTATTGCTTGTCAGTGGCAGATAATCATAAATACCGGGTGGTAAAATTAATTGTTTTGCTATTTCAGCAGCTTTTTGCGCGCCTTGTAGTAATTCTATAATTTTTAATGAAAAATCAATGGCGGTTCCTGGACCTTGGCTTGTAATTAATTTATATCTTTTATCATAGCATACACGTTTATCAACCCATTTATGCGCAGCAATTTGATCTTTTAATGTAGGATACCCGGTCATATTACTATAAGGAAATAAGTTATGATACTCCAACACTAATGCCGGTGCGGCACAAATAGCGGCTACATAATGGCCGTCAAGATGCGTTTGTCTAATTTTTTCAATTAATAGCGTATTATTTTGGAAACATTGACTTCCTTGTAGACCACCAGGAATAACAATAATATCAAATATCTTTTCAGCAACATGAATAAGAGGCGTATCAACCAACAGTTTTACGCCTCTAGAACATGTAATCGTCAGATCTCCATCACTGGAAACACTTGCTGTAGTAACCTTGATATTAGCTCGAGTAAGTAAATCAATACTTGTTACAACCTCGATTTCTTCACTACCTGGAGCGAGGCAAATTAATGCTGATTTGGTCATGGTTATTTCCTCATTTATTTGCAAATTATTATGTCATCATGTCACAAAATAATAAAATGAACAGTAATAATATGAACAACATTATCAATGATTATGAACTAATATTGGTAAAATTTATGATATATTACATAGATAAGAATCAGAATAGATTAAAGGAATTTTGTTATGCCCTCTTTTGATATAGTTTCAGAAATTGAAATGACTGAAGTACGTAATGCTGTTGAAAATGCTTCACGAGAACTGACTAATCGTTGGGATTTTCGCAATGTTCAAGCAAGTTTTGAATTAAATGAGAAATCTGAAACGATTAAGGTTAGTAGTGAATCCGAATTTCAGGTTCAGCAATTAATCGATATTTTACGAGATAAATTATCTAAACGAGGAATTGATGGTGCTGTATTAGATATTCCTGATACTATTTTGCATAGTGGAAAAACCTATAGCGTTGAAGTTAAACTAAAACAAGGTATAGAAACATCGTTAGCGAAAAAGATCACAAAATTAATAAAGGATAGTAAATTAAAAGTTCAGACTCAAATTCAAGGAGAGCAAGTAAGAGTAACAGGTAAAGCGCGTGATGATTTACAACAAGTCATTGCTCTAGTAAAGAATGCTGAATTAGGCCAACCGTTTCAATATATCAATTTTCGTGACTAAGTTATTACATTCAATACTTATCTATTTACTTAAATAAATCTAGCTTAACTAAGCACATTAGTCATAATCTTGATATTGAATCATTAATTTATTGATTATAATAATACAATAAAAATAGTTTTTATGCAGGCTGCTTTTTATAGCCTGCATTATTTATTATGAGTTTAATATATTTGTTTATGTCGAATAACATAATAATCTAATATTGCCCCCAAGGATATACCTAAAGTTAATGCAATACTGCCAATATTACGTATACTGTTCGTAAGTAATGATAGGTTAATATCAAATACAGCCTGAACGATTAACATTATGACCCATAATAAAAGAAATAAACCACCGGCCAATGTAAGTTGTGTAGCTTTATTATAAAAGGCAGTATAATGTGTTCGTCTACTAAATTTATTTGTTCGTTGAATATACTCAAGCGTTGATCGGCATAAGAATAGTAATAAAAGGCTTGGTAAAGCTGTGATTACCGAAAAAAGAAAAAACATAGGCCAGCCATAGCTGTCAGCAAACCAACCTGCAAATGGACCAATATAAACTCTCCCTATAGAAGCAAAGGCAGATAATAATGCATATTGAGTTGCTGAAAAGGATCTATTACATAAGGTCGTTAACAATGCAACAAAAGCAGCGGTAGACATACCACCACAGATATTTTCTACAATAATAACACTAGATAAAGTTAATAAACTTTTAGTGGTTATGGCAAGCAACCAATAGCCTAGATTAGAGAGGCCTTGTAAAAGACCAAATATCATTAGTGCTTTAAATAGACTTAATCGCTGCATTAAAGAACCACCAATTAATGCACCGATAATCGTAGCAAATAGACCTAATGTTTTATGAACTTCAGCAATTTCTGCTTTAGTGAATCCGACACCGCGTATAAGAAACGTCGTACTTAAACTTAAGGCAAACACATCACTTAATTTATAAAAGACAATAAGTAATAATAGGATCCAAGCATTGTTACGTGTCAAAAATTCTTTTAATGGTACAATAATAGTTTCTTCAAGTGTTTTAGGAATATCATCGGTGATAGGCGGCTCTTGTGCCCATAATGTACCTAATAGACCAATACCCATTAAGAATGCCATTAGCCAATAAGTGTATTGCCAGCTGAGATAGCGCTCAGCCAACCATATGGCTAAGCCACTAGAAATTAATATTGCAATACGATAGCCTAAGACAGAAACAGCTGCACCCGCACCTCGTTTATTAGACTCTAATATTTCAGTACGATAAGCATCAATAACAATATCTTGCGATGCCGAAAAAAAAGCGATAAAAACGGCAATTATGGCTATCCATGTTAAATTATTCTGTGGATCTAATGTACCCAATTTGAAAATGGCTAACATTAACATAAGTTGTGTTATAACTAACCAACCACGACGTCTTCCTAGAAAAGGGGGTACAAACCTATCCATTAGCGGTGCCCAAAGAAATTTAAAAACATAGGCCTGGCCTACGAGTGTGAAAAGCCCTATTGTTTTAATATCGATGTGAGCATCAGTCATCCATGCCTGTAGTGTTCCTCCTGTCAATGCTAACGGCAAACCAGATGAAAAGCCTAACAACATTAACACAGCCATGTTTTTCTGTGTAAAAATAGACAGGTAATATTTTGACATAAGATACGTTATTACTTCTATATACTAGTATAGAAGTCCTTAATAAAAAGTTTAAAAATAAGTATTAGTGGGCATTTTGTTTAAGAAAGTAATGAATACTATTGTCATTAGCCATTGAGGCGATCAAATTTGATTCTATCGTACTTAACATAGTCGTTATATCGGTTTTATTTGCGTCCATAACGCCTTCATTTCGTTTTATTTCAGATAATGTTTTAGTGAATTCATTACCATCCGCTGTGTGAGCCACTAATCTAATCTTTGCTTTTGTTGTCATTATATAGCGAAAACTGCCTTGTTGGACATTGGTATATAATTCATCTAAATATATTGTTAACGAATTATTCGCTGTGGGCAAAGTAACATAACCACGAATACGCATTTGTTTTTCTAATGTATCGCGAAAAAATTCCGTTGTATCGACTGAATCTGTGAGATCTATTAACCGATTATCTCTGACAATTTTAGATAAGGCTTTATCTTGACGATTATCAACAGCTTTTATCGTAAGATTAAGTGGCTGCATTGACATATCCTGTTGTGGTAGTTTTATCGAGGGATTAAGATAAAGCAAATCATCAGGTTGTTTAGCACAACCCGATATCAATAAAATAGTAAGAAAGGGAATAACTATTTTTTTTTGCATCGTTTTTTAACTCCTAAAATATCCTATAACTGCTTAGCAGTAGAAGTGATAACGTTAACAACGAATTATTCTATTAGAGAATAGTTAAGAAGGAAGTTATAGATAATCCGCTAAAACATTTAGTAACTTATTTATTAATACATAATAAAGTAAATTATTAAATAACGATTAACCCTATTATAATACATCATATCTATCATTAAGTAATGATAGTTGATATATATAACTAAAAAAAATATATCATGAATATAATGCTAACTTGGCCAGTTAATCATAAATCTTTTTATTAAAATAAAGGATTTCATCATTATATAGGAATTATCTGCTTATTTAATGTGCACTTAGTCAGTTTGTTGCCTAATTCTAAGCAAGAAAAAGTTGTCTTTTTAAATTTTATTATTTACTTATTTTTTGTTGAGTATCTGAAAATAAAAGAATTAATATCTATTAATATACTATTGTATAGTGATTAGAATAAGATTTTATCTAAATTGGGTACAATTTTTCCTGGGAATGCCTCGACTGATTATAAATGGCTCGCTATAATATACGTTTAAATTTCCTGACTTCATTCGGGAGACTTTCATAACAGGTAATTCGCTTTGCAATTGATGGCGGTCCTGGTTAGAGAAATTGTTTTTTAATGACAAATAATTTCTGAAGTTGATCGAGTATTGTAATATTTTGAGGTAGCAAGATGCAAGTTTCCATCGAAACAACCGAAGGCCTTGGGCGTCGTGCAACGATTACCGTTGCTGCTGACACAATCGAACAGGCTATGAAAAAAGAGCTGATTGAAGTAGCAAAAAAAGTAAGAATTGACGGTTTTCGTAAAGGTAAAGTACCGATGAGTATCGTTGCTCAACGTTATAGTGCTAGCGTTTTACAAGATGTATTAGCCGAGTTAATGCAACGTCACTTCATTGATACCATTATTAAAGAAAAAGTTAATCCCGTTGGTGCACCCAATTATATCCCTGGTGAATATAAATCAGGTGAAGATTTTGTTTATCATGTCGATTTTGAAGTATTCCCTGATATTGAATTAAAAGGGTTGGAATCAATTGCCGTTGAAAAACCTATCGTAGAAGTTGCTGATTCTGATGTTGACAATATGGTAGAAACATTACGTAAACAGCAAGCAACCTGGAAAGAGGTTGACGGACGTGTTGTTGAATCTGAAGATCGTGTTACTCTCGATTTTAATGGAAGCATTGACGGGGAAGAGTTTGAAGGCGGTAAAGCCACTGACTTTGTTCTTGCCATGGGGCAAGGTCGTATGATCCCTGGGTTTGAAGATGGTATTATTGGACATAAAGCGGGTGATGAGTTCGATATAGAAGTATCGTTCCCTGAAGATTACCATGTTGATACATTGAAAGGAAAAGCAGCTACATTTCATATCGTAATAAAGAAAGTAGAAGAACGTGAGTTACCAGAATTAACATCAGCATTTATTGCGAAATTTGGTATAAAAGATAACACTGTTGACGCGTTAAAAGCTGAGATCCGCAAAAATATGGCTCGCGAATTGAAAACAGCTGTACGCAATCGTGTGAAGACTCAAGTTATTGATGGCTTGATTGCTGCCAATGAAATAATGCTCCCATCTGCAGCAGTTGAAAGTGAAATTAACGTATTACGCCAACAAGCAGCGCAGCGTTTTGGTAATAATCAAAAAGCTGCAATGGAGCTTCCTCGTGAATTGTTTGAGGAAGAGGCTAGACGCCGTGTTACTGTTGGCTTACTATTAGGTGAAGTAATCCGTTCGAATGAGTTAAAGGCCAGTGAAGAACGTGTCAATGAACTCGTTACTGAAATGGCTCAAGCATATGAAGATCCTCAGGAAGTAATTAATTACTATAATGGTAATTCTGAGCTGATGAATAATATGCGTAATTTAGTGCTTGAAGAGCAGGCTGTTGAATTACTACTTGATAAAGTAAATGTGACTGAAAAACAAACAACATTTAAAGAAATAATGGATCAAAAATAATCCACATAATGTTGATTTATATGATGGTGATACGGCCAATTTTTTGATTTTGTTAAAATATATGGCTCGGTTACGACTACCGAGCCATTTCTATTAGGAGTAGGGGATGTCTTATAATAGTAAATATGATAGTGCCCAAACCCATATGGCATTAGTTCCCATGGTTGTTGAGCAAACTTCTCGTGGTGAACGTTCGTATGATATCTATTCTCGTTTATTGAAAGAGCGCATTATATTTTTGACTGGTCAAGTCGAAGAACATATGGCTGACCTTATTGTTGCACAAATGCTATTTCTTGAAGCAGAAAGTCCAGAAAAAGACATATTCCTTTATATTAATTCACCAGGTGGTGTTGTTACTGCAGGTATGTCAATTTATGATACTATGCAGTTTATTAGACCTGATGTTAGTACTATTTGTTTAGGACAAGCTTGTTCAATGGGGGCATTTTTACTTGCTGCAGGTACAAAAGGTAAACGTTATTGCTTACCTAATGCAAGAGTGATGATCCATCAGCCTTTAGGCGGATTTCAAGGACAGGCGTCTGATATTCAAATTCACGCACAAGAAATCTTAAAAACGAAAAATCGATTGAATGAACTTTTAGCTCATCATACAGGTCAACCTATAAGTGTGATTGAAAAAGATACAGATAGAGATAATTTCATGGCAGCTGAGCAAGCAGTTAGTTATGGATTAGTGGATGCTGTATATCGTCATAGACAATAATTATTATATCAGCTAGATTGAAGGAATTTTTGTAGCTGTCATCAGGGTGAGTTGAGTAGACTAATGTTTGTGGAGTTTATATATGAGCGATAAGCACAAAGACGGTTCAGGAAAGTTACTTTACTGTACTTTTTGTGGAAAGAGTCAGCATGAGGTACGCAAATTAATTGCCGGACCTTCCGTCTATATTTGTGATGAGTGTGTTGATTTGTGTAATGATATTATCCGCGAAGATCTAAAAGAGTTGGCGCCTCATCGTGAGCGTACAACACTACCAACACCACATGAAATTAGAGAGCACCTTGATGATTATGTTATTGGTCAAGATTTAGCCAAGAAAGTTCTTGCCGTTGCTGTATATAATCATTATAAGAGATTGCGTAACGGTGATTCATGTGACGGTGTTGAATTGGGGAAAAGCAATATTTTACTTATTGGTCCAACCGGAAGTGGTAAAACTTTCTTAGCGGAAACATTAGCACGTTTTCTTGATGTTCCATTTACCATGGCAGATGCCACAACGCTAACTGAAGCAGGTTATGTGGGAGAGGATGTTGAGAACATTATTCAAAAATTATTACAAAAATGCGATTATAATGTAGAAAAGGCACAACGTGGTATTGTGTATATTGATGAAATTGATAAGATTTCTCGTAAGTCTGACAATCCGTCAATTACGCGTGATGTTTCTGGTGAGGGTGTTCAGCAAGCGTTATTAAAACTGATTGAAGGCACAATTGCATCTGTTCCTCCACAAGGGGGGCGTAAACATCCACAACAAGAATTTTTGCAAGTAGATACATCAAAGATTTTATTTATTTGCGGTGGTGCTTTTTCGGGTTTAGATAAAGTAATCGCGCAACGAATAAATACAAATACGAGTATTGGTTTCGCAGCCACGCTCCATAAAGAAGCAGAGAAAATCTCTGAAAGCGAGTTATTTCAGCAGGTTGAACCAACAGATTTAATTAAGTTTGGTTTAATACCTGAGTTCCTTGGTCGTTTACCTGTAGTAGCAACGTTAACTGAGCTTGATGAAGAAGCGTTAGTTAAAATACTTAAAGAGCCAAAAAATGCGTTAACTAAACAGTATCAAGCGCTATTTCATTTAGAAGATACTGAATTACATTTTACAAATGAAGCATTAGTTGCTATCGCTAAAAAGGCGATGTTACGTAAAACAGGCGCTCGAGGTTTACGTTCGATTGTTGAAGCTATACTTTTAGACACAATGTATGATCTGCCTTCGTTGAAAAATATAGAGCAGGTGATTGTTGATGATGAAGTTATTGAGAAAAATGTGAAACCGAAGCTAATTTATACTGAACAGGTTAAAGTAGCTAGTTAATATCACCTTTAAATCAATATGATTAGGTAGAGCTCAGAAGCTAATACTTCTACTCTACCTTTTGTTATAAAATAAATTCATTTTCTAAACAATCCGCTGCTATTGCTTTGATTAATAAATTACTCAAGAAGTGTCATAATTTATAACTGATTGTTTTATTGCTCCAACTTCTTGTTAAATTTTATTATTGAATATTGGCTAATAGCCCCCATATATTTCTTAATAGCCATATTATAATTATTAATTAGCTTATAATTCTACTATAGCATGTAGAACGATAACAAAGAGAGAGCTCCATGAATCCTGAGCGAGAACGCATAAATATTCCCGTTTTACCCTTAAGAGATGTTGTGGTTTATCCACATATGGTTATTCCACTTTTTGTTGGCAGAGAAAAATCTATTCGTTGTTTGGAATCAGCAATGGATGATAACAAAAAAATTCTGCTGGTTGCACAACGAGATGCAGGAATAGACGAGCCGACGGTAAACGATCTGTTTTCTGTTGGTACAGTAGCAACTATTCTACAAATGCTGAAACTACCAGATGGTACGGTCAAAGTACTGGTCGAAGGTATAGAGCGTGCACAAATTATGACATTAGTGGATATTGAAGGTTATTTCACTGCCCAGATAACATCAATTACAGGCTTACCCATTGATGAACGCGAAGAAGAAGTTCTTATTCGTACAGCAATACATGAATTTGATAATTACGTAAAATTAAATAAAAAAATTCCACCAGAAGTATTAACTGCACTTAACAGCATTGATGATGCTAATCGTTTAGCTGATACAATTGCTGCACATATGCCGTTAAAGCTTCAGGATAAACAAAATGCACTCGAAATAAATAACGTTACTGACCGCATTGAATTCCTGATGGCAATGATGGAATCCGAAATGGATTTACTCCAAGTTGAAAAACGTATTCGTAGTCGCGTTAAGAAGCAAATGGAAAAAAGCCAGCGTGAGTACTATTTGAATGAGCAGATGAAAGCCATACAAAAAGAGCTGGGTGAAATGGATGATACGCCTGACGAACATGAAGCATTAAGACGCAGAATCGAAGCGGCAAAAATGCCGAAGGAAGCAAGAGAAAAAACAGAAGCTGAATTACAAAAACTGAAGATGATGTCGCCAATGTCAGCTGAAGCTACTGTTGTGCGTGGTTATATTGAATGGATGGTTCAGGTACCTTGGCATACACGTAGTAAAGTTAAAAAGGATTTATCATTAGCGCAAGAGATTTTAGATAAAGATCATTATGGTTTAGATCGTGTTAAGGAAAGAATTCTTGAATACCTTGCAGTACAAAGTCGTGTCAGCAAAATTAAAGGTCCGATCCTATGTTTAGTTGGGCCACCGGGAGTCGGTAAAACGTCATTAGGGCAATCTATAGCCAAAGCAACAGGTAGAAAGTATGTCAGAATGGCGCTAGGCGGTGTTAGAGATGAAGCAGAAATAAGAGGCCATCGTCGAACTTATATTGGCTCTATGCCTGGTAAATTGATCCAAAAAATGGCAAAAGTAGGGGTTAAAAATCCGCTATTTCTTCTGGATGAAATAGATAAAATGTCTTCGGATATGCGTGGTGATCCAGCATCAGCATTACTGGAAGTTCTCGATCCTGAACAAAATGTTGCTTTTAATGATCATTATCTTGAAATTGATTATGATTTATCGGATGTTATGTTTGTAGCAACATCAAATTCTATGAATATTCCAGCACCATTATTGGATCGGATGGAAGTAATTCGTTTGTCTGGTTACACAGAAGATGAAAAATTAAATATCGCTACAAAGCATTTATTATCAAAACAAATTGAACGTAATGCTTTGAAAAAAGGCGAATTAATCGTAGAAGAAAGCGCGATTATTGGCATTATACGCTACTATACACGCGAAGCTGGTGTGCGTAACTTAGAACGCGAAATTTCTAAATTATGTCGTAAAGCAGTTAAAAAATTAATCATGAATAAGTCGCTTAAGACGATCACTATTAATGCCGATAATCTTAAAGAATATCTGGGCGTTCAGCGATTTGATTATGGAAGAGCGGACACAGAAAATCGTATTGGTCAAGTCACCGGTCTTGCTTGGACAGAAGTAGGTGGTGATTTACTTACCATTGAAACAGCAAGTGTTCCTGGAAAAGGTAAGCTGAGCTACACTGGTTCATTAGGTGAAGTTATGCAGGAGTCTATTCAAGCTGCATTGACAGTTGTTCGTGCACGAGCTGACAAACTTGGAATTAATGCTGATTTTTATGAAAAGCGTGATATTCATGTTCATGTTCCTGAGGGCGCCACACCAAAAGATGGGCCTAGTGCAGGTATTGCGATGTGTACTGCATTAGTATCTAGCTTAACCGGTAACCCTGTTCGTTCAGATGTAGCAATGACTGGCGAAATAACGCTACGAGGTCAAGTTCTACCAATTGGTGGATTAAAGGAAAAACTATTAGCTGCACATCGTGGTGGTATTAAAACTGTTCTAATTCCAGAAGAAAACATCCGCGATTTAGAAGATATTCCTAATAATATTCAAGCGGATTTAGATATCTATCCAGTAAAATGGATTGATGATGTATTGCAATTAGCATTGCAAGAGCCTCCTTTTGGTGCACAGTTGATGGAATTACCTAAACCTTTTAAATCAGAACCAAAATCGGAAGGAAAGGTTAAAAAAAATGCTATAGCAACAAGCAGTAATAAAATAATTGAAGGTAAGTCTAAAAAGCCTAATGAGACTAAAAGTACACCAATAACAAAAAAATCTTCTATTGATAATAAGCCAAAAAATAAACCGGCTATAAACAAAACATCAAAGAATAAAAAAGGGGTAACGCAATAATTACCTGGGAATAAGTAAACGTATTTTGTAGTTGATTTTATAATTTATACTTAATAAATCCGATATCAGTGATTTGGTATCGGATTTTTTCTAACTACTGCAAACGAAGCGTGATAAACTAAATTTATAACTTATTAGATGATTATTTTTACTCAAATAGTATGGTATATAGAATACAATACGTTATTTAATTTAATACAAACGAAAAGGCCTATTTATTACTAATACAATAATAAATAATCATCTTCTCATAACTTAATTAGTAATAGATTAATAAAATAGTTATATAATATGTAAACTTGCTGTGTAAGATCATCTATAATGAGCAATCTTAAGATTGCAAACTAATATCAAAATACGCTATTAAGTATGCTTGATGAGTGATGGTATAGTTACACATCTGGCACAAGATATAATAAAACGACTTATTACTAATAGCCTAACTAATCAAGCGGAGTTTATTTAGCCTATGATGGACAATCTGCGTGCGGCCTCAAATCATATCGCACTGAAAATTATTTTGTCACTTATTATTGTGTCGTTTGTACTAACAGGTGTAGGCGGCTATATGTTTAAAAATTCACAGCAGTACGTTGCAAAAGTAAACGATCAAGAAATTACGCCTAGACAGCTACAAGTAGCAATACAATACGCGCGTAATGAAATGCGAGAAGAGTTAGCTAAACAGGGGCAAATGAGTCATTTTGATAAATTAATGAATGATGAAACTTTTGTCAAAAAGCAAGCTTATCAACAATTAAATGAACTGATTAATGAATCATTAATTAGTCAGTATGCACAAAAATTAGATGTCGCTATAAGTGATGAACAAGTGAAAAACTCTATTCGTACGGAAAAATTTTTTCAAAATGAAAATGGCCAATTCGATAATAACTTATACCGTTCTTTTTTGATTAATAATAATATATCAGGAGAATGGTTTGCTGAAAGTAGACGTAAAGAATTAGAAAAATCTCAAGTTAAAGTGATTTATTCAGCGACTGATTTTGTGACACCAGAAGAGATGACTGCACAAGCAAGGTTATTATTGCAAAAAAGAAAGATTCGAGTTGCTAAAGTTGATCTTGAAAAATTAAAAGAACAACAGACGGTGACAGATGATGAGTTATCTTCTGTTTATCAACAAAACAAAGAACTTTATGCTATTCCAGAACGTTATAAAGTTGCTTATGTTGAGATTGATGCTGCAAATATACAAAATAAATTAAATATTAGTAATGATGACATTAAATCCTATTATGATGCTAATCAAAACCGCTTTGTAAAAAGTGCTCGTTATAATTTTAGTGTTATTCAGGTAAAAACAAGGCAAGAAGCGGATACGTTAATAGAGCAATTAAAGAAAGGAAGTGATTTTACTACGCTAGCTAAAGAGAAGTCTATTGATCCTGTCTCTGCGACAAAAGGCGGAGTATTAGGTTGGTTTGATCCTGAAAATATGACAAATGAAATGATTGCAGCGGAATTACAACATGAAGGTGATATTTCTATACCAATTGCAATGAATTCAACTTATCTTATTTTTAAATTAAATCAAATTGAACCAAGTAAAATAAAAACCTTAGATCAAGTATCTAAAGAGATTAAACAACAAATAACCCTAGATATGGCTCGTAAAGCATTCTTTACTTTACAACAAAAAGTAGGTGATACGATTCATCAAGATCCCTATTCATTTGTCGAATTAGAAAAAATACCTGATATTAACATTGTAGAAACAGATTGGTTTGATCACACTAATTTACCTGAAGCTTTAAATTATCAGAATTTGATAGATCTCTTATTTAGTAATAGTTTGAATGCTAAAGATGATTCACCTGCTGTTAATTCAGATTTATTGCAAGTAGAAGGTGATAAAGCTTTTGTATTACGTGTTATTGGTTATAAACCCAAAACGTATAAATCATTAAACGATGTTCATGATGATGTTTTAGCATTGGCTAAGCAGCAAAAAGCATTAAAGTTAGCACGTGAGCAAGTAAAAGCAGCTTTAGCTGATCTTACAGCAGGTAAATCAGAAGATGATGCACTTAAACATTTTGAAGGTAAATTCGCTGAACCTCAAAGTATTCAGCGTCAAAATGCTGTAACAGATGCGGATAAAGGTAAATTAGTCGCATCGGTGTTCGACTTACCTCTTCCAACAAAAAATAAACCAACTTATGGTATTAACAATACCAGTCAAGATGTAGAATTGGTTGCATTAGACAGTATAGAAGCGGGAGTATTACCAGAGGATCTTAAAGATTTTTATAAACAACAGGCGAATTTGTTAAATAACAATTTGACTTATAATTCTTTGCTTGCAAATCTTCGCTCACAAGCAAAAATCGATATTAATGAACTACAACTCCCCTGAATTTTTGTGATCTATATTACTCATTTTTTATAGAATAACATTTTTAACCAAGGCCACAGTAGTGGCCTTTTGCATTAATGGCCCGTACTTATTGTTGTTTTATTAAAATATGGCACTCTGTTTATGCATCTACTGTTGGGTGTGTATTTATTATGGAGGCAAATTATGGAGAAATTATTATCTGCATTTATAACATCAACTGTTTTATTGTTCTGGTTATTTTCTTCATATGCAGCATCGTTAGAAAACAATCAGCAACAAAATTTACTGCAATCATCAGGATCTTCTAACACAAGTACGTTACAAGTTAAGAATAATAATAAACGTGTAAGTATTAATCATGCTTCGGCTGAGGAATTAGCGGCGCATTTAAAAGGAATTGGTATTAATAAGGCGAAACAGATTGTCGACTATCGCGAAAAATATGGGGCATTTACTCATATAGAACAACTCAAAGAAGTACCCGGCATTGGTTTAGTTCTTTATAAACAAAATGAAGACGCTATTGAATTATAAAAGACGTTATTCATAATAAATTTGTATCTTATCTAATCAATAATAGTGTGATCCAGTTATTATTTTTTGTTGATAACTGGATTTTTATTGCATAATAATGGTCTATATAACCCATTGATTATTGTAATTAACAACTAAATTAACTAATAAACGTTATACTAGGAATAATATTTTTGTAATGACAAAAAATAACGTTTAGCTAGTCAAATTTTAATTATTATGCCTGATCGATTGCTTTAAATAGCATCCTTAACATAACCGTAATTCGAATATGTTGTTAGTAATTTTACAGAGAGCTTAATACTTATTTTATATAGTTATATAAATGAGTATGATCCTTTGAAATACGAACATTATTTATTTCATTGTATTACATAATTTTTGGTTAGGACTATATTGCGCATGCTATATATACGATAATTATATATTGAATTTCAGTTCTGGATTAGGAGAAATATTATGACAAAAGGCTGGAATATTGCTGTATTAGGGGCGACTGGTGCTGTAGGTGAAGCTTTATTAACCTTGTTAGAAAAGCGTCAATTTCCAATCAATGAACTATTTCTTTTAGCTAGTGAGCGTAGCTTTGGTGAAACAATCCGCTTTAATAGCAAGTCCTATTTGGTAGAGAAAGCTGAAGATTTCGATTGGACGTGTGTACAGATAGCTTTTTTTGTTGCGGGTTGGGAAGCAAGCGTGCGTTATGCAGAAACAGCTGCGGCAGCTGGATGTATCGTTATTGATAGTAGTAGCATTTTTGCTATGGAAGATGATGTCCCTTTAGTTGTTCCTGATGTCAATCCAAGTGCTTTGTCAGAATATCGCAACAGAAATATTATTGCGACAGCAAGTAGCGCTGTGAGTCAACTGCTGACTTCGCTTAAACCGTTAAATGATGCAGCAGGTCTATCGCATGTGCATGTTATTAACATGCTTTCAGCATCTAGCTATGGTAAAGATGCGATAAATGACTTAGCAAATCAGACTGCACGTTTACTTAATGGAATGGGTATAGAAAAAGGTTTTTATCAGCGACAATTGGCATTTAATTTGTTGCCAATGATCGTCGATGATAAAGGAAGTGTACCAGATGAGCGTCATTTAGTTAATGAAGTTCGTAAAATTCTTCGGGCACCAGAATTACCAATTACGGTTACATTTATTCAAGCCCCACTTTTTTATGGTCAGGCACAAATCGTCCATATAGAAAGTTTACGACCTTTATCTGAAGGTGAAGTCCTATCACTTTTTGAGGGACAACAAGATATTGTCACTTATACTCAGGACGATTATCCAACCCCGGTGCAAGATGCAAGTGATAGTTCAATATTAAGCGTTGGCTGTATACGTAATGATGTTGGCTCACCAGAATGGCTGCAATTTTGGTCTGTTGCGGACAATATTAAATTTGGTGGCGCTTTGATGGCAATTAAAACAGCTGAATTGCTAGTAACGGAGTATATCTATTAATGTGTAGTATTCGCTCTGACAAAATTTATTGTCAGGAAAAAAACTCTTTGCATAATAACAAGTCAGTACAAAAAATTGTACTTGGTATTGAATACGATGGTTCAAATTATTATGGCTGGCAAAGACAACAAGAGGTAGCAAGTATTCAGGCAAAGCTTGAAAAAGCTTTGTCTAAAGTAGCTAATGAGTCAATTAATATTTTCTGTGCGGGACGTACTGATGCTGGTGTGCATGCAACTGGCCAGGTAGTGCACTTCGAGACACATGCTGTTCGTCAGCAACAAGCATGGATTTTAGGTGTTAACGCAAATTTACCTTCTGATATTGCTGTTTGTTGGGCCAAAAAAATAGATAATGATTTTCATGCAAGATTTAGTGCAACAGCGCGTAGATATCGATACATTATTTATAATAATAAGTATCGTTCCGCTATATTGAATCGTGGTGTAACGCATTATTATCACCCTTTGGATCATGAGCGAATGCATCGTGCTGCACAGTTTCTTCTTGGTGAAAATGATTTTACCTCTTTTCGTGCGATCCAGTGCCAGTCAAAAACACCATGGCGTAACGTTAGCCATATAAGTGTAACCAGACAAGGAAAATATGTTATTGTAGATATAAAAGCCAATGCTTTTGTTCATCATATGGTAAGAAATATCGTTGGTAGTTTATTGGAAGTAGGTAATGGTAATCGACCAGAACAATGGATTGCCGAATTGCTTACTGTAAAAGATCGAACCTTGGCTGCCGCAACGGCAAAAGCAGAAGGTTTATATCTGGTGTCTGTAGATTATCCTGAAAAATACCAATTACCTAAGGTTATCTCGGGTCCACTATTTTTGCCTTAATTTAATCAGTAAATTAGACACAATTATTTTTATCGAGTTATTTATGGATTATATATCTTTTCTAATTGATTTCGTATTACACATTGATGTGCACTTACGTGAACTAGTTGCTAACTATGGTATATGGGTATATGCGATAATTTTTGTTATTGTATTTTGTGAAACAGGATTAGTTGTTACACCTATTTTACCCGGAGATTCGATGTTATTTGTTGCCGGCGCTTTGTCTGCTTTGCCGGATAATGATCTAAATACACATATATTAGCTATCTTGTTAATTTGTAGTGCTATTTTAGGCGACGCTGTAAACTATTTGCTGGGTAGATTTTTTGGTAAACGCTTATTTCGCAACCAAGATTCGCATATTTTCCGGCAATCTTATTTAAACAAGACGCAAGCATTTTATGAAAAACATGGAGGAAAAACCATTATTCTTGCGCGTTTTGTTCCGATTATTCGTACATTTGCCCCTTTTGTTGCTGGTATGGGAAAAATGCATTATCGTCAATTTGGCTTGTATAATATGATAGGCGGTATTTTATGGGTAGTACTTTTCATTTATACCGGTTATTTTTTCGGCAACAAAGCTTTTGTACAAAGTAATTTAAAATTTTTAATAGTTGCTATTATCTTTATTTCTATTATGCCTGGGATCATTGAAGGCATACGTTATAAATTATTGAATAAAAAAATATGATTTAAAAAATAATAAGTTAAAGATATTAGAAAAGATGATTTGGATTTAAGATAATGCCATTTTCCAACTCAATTTAATTTATACTTGCTTTAAACCTACAAATAACGCTTTAATATAATGAACTACTAGAGTACTTATTCTCTCGCTGGCGAGGTTAATCTTTTTTGTAATACTTTTTTATACCTTCAGGTTATAGTTAGAGAGATAAATTAATATAGTGGAATAGCCATAGAAAGAATAGAATATAGCAAATGATAACTATGTCTGATAAAAAGAGTAAAGGTAATCAATGAGCTGGATTGAACGAATTTTAAACACAAGAAACATAACTTCGGGACGTAAAGCAAATATTCCTGAAGGTGTGTGGACAAAATGTACGAGTTGTGGGCAAGTATTATATCGAGCGGAGTTGGAGCGTAATCTTGAGGTCTGTCCCAAATGTGACCATCATATGCGACTTTCGGCACGTAATCGTTTACTTAGCTTTTTGGATACAGATTCTACGCAAGAAATTGGTGCAGAATTAGAGCCCAAAGATGTTCTTAAATTTAAAGATTTAAAAAAATATAAAGATCGTCTAGCTGCTGCGCAAAAAGCGACAAATGAAAAAGATGCTTTAATTGTTATGAAGGGCACTCTTTTTGGAATGCCTGTAGTTGCTGCTGCATTTGAGTTTGGCTTTATGGGGGGATCTATGGCATCTGTCGTAGGTGCTCGCTTTGTTAAAGCAGTTGAACATGCAATTGCAGAACATTGCCCATTTGTTTGTTTTTCTACGAGTGGTGGTGCTCGGATGCAAGAATCATTGATGTCATTAATGCAAATGGCTAAAACAAGTGCTGTCCTCGCAAAATTGCAAGAAAAGAAACTTCCTTACATTTCTGTTATGACGGATCCTACGATGGGGGGGGTGTCAGCGAGCTTAGCTATGTTAGGTGACATTCATATTGCTGAACCTAAAGCATTAATTGGTTTTGCGGGTCCTCGTGTAATCGAACAAACAGTAAGAGAAAAACTACCAGAAGGGTTTCAGCGTAGTGAATTTTTATTAGAGAAAGGTGCCATTGATATTATTATTCATCGCCTTGAATTACGTAAACGCATTGCCTCTATTTTAGCTAAGTTAATGAATCAGCCTGAACCAGAAGAATATACTGGAGCAAGTGAAGAAAATGAACACTTCAAAATGACAAAGCAAAATGAAGAGTTTACTGAAAATCGTTAGTAGAATGTTAATAATGTAAGCTATAGAATAAAATAATGGGTATACAATCTAATCCTAAAGCCACGTCATCACTTGCTACGTGGCTTTGTTATCTCGAAAATTCACATAGTTCAACTATTGACCTCGGATTACATCGTGTTGGTGATGTCGCCAAAAAATTAGATCTATTACACCCTGCACCTTATGTATTTACTGTTGCAGGAACAAATGGAAAGGGGACAACCTGTCGGACGCTTGAATCGATTCTTATGTGTGCTGGATATCGTGTTGGTGTATATAGTTCACCTCATTTATTACGTTATACCGAACGAGTACGTATTCAGGGGCAAGAATTACCGGAATCTGCACATTCCGCGGCATTATCCCATATAGAGCAAGGACGTGGCGAAATATCATTAAGTTATTTTGAATTTGGCACCTTGTCTGCTTTGCATCTGTTTAAGAAGGCTAATTTAGATGTGGTTATTTTAGAAGTGGGACTCGGTGGTCGTTTAGATGCGACTAATATTGTTGATGCAGACATTTCGATAGTAACAACCATAGCACTTGATCATACTGATTGGTTGGGCTCTGATCGTGAGAGTATTGGTAGAGAAAAAGCAGGTATATTTAGATGTCGCCATCCAGCAATTGTTGGTGAGCAGGATATGCCCAAGAGTATTTCTACTTATGCAGATAATATTGGTGCATTATTAAAACAAGTAGGTAAGGACTGGTATTATCAAATTAATGATAGCAGTTGGCAATGGTCTGGAAATAATCGTATTTATTATGATTTACCTATGCCACAGGTTCCGTTAGCGAATGCCGCTACTGCACTGGCGGCGTTAAGTTATTCTTCCTTGGTTGTTAGCGAGAATGCAATAAAACAAGGCATTGCACAAGCCGCGTTGCCAGGAAGATTTCAAATAATAAGCGATCATCCCAAAGTTATTTTTGATGTTGCACATAATCCCCATGCTTCTGCTCATTTAGCACTAAAATTAGAAAAAAACTCGTTTTCTATGGGTAAAGTAAGAGCAGTTGTAGCAATGTTAGCCGATAAAGATATTCAGGGAACGTTAAACAATATGTATTCTGTTGTCGATGAATGGTATTGTGCTCCTTTAGATGGTGCTCGAGGCACAAGCGTAGAACAGATTGCGTGTTATTTATCAAAACCTAAAATATTTAATAGTGTCGAAGAAGCGTGGCATAAAGCTTATATAGATGCAGATAAAAACGATACAATTATTGTCTTTGGTTCATTTCACACAGTAGCTAAAGTCATGGCAGTTATAAAGATGGAGAAAACAGGTGACTAATCAGTTCAAGTATCGCATTGTAGGATCCATAATTGTAATTGCTTTAGGTGTCATTATTTTGCCTAATATTCTTGATGGTAAAAAAAAATATTATAAAGATCAACATGTCGCTATTCCATTGATGCCGGATAATACGCCATCTGAAACAGATGGCTTGCTTCCACCTGTGACAAGTTTGTTATCAGAAGATAATCAAAATAATCAACCCCAATATAATAGAGAGTCTAATCCAGTTCTCAGCTCTTCTGATGAAACACAAAAAGCAGTAAGCTCAGCATCTACGCCCAAACCTGATAAAAATTTACCAAACGCACCGTCAACATCAATAACAACTAATAGTACTAGCATTGGAAGAGTGCCAAAAGAAACCAAAAGTGCCAAAGTAGACGCGATGTCTGTTCCAATAGGTGAAGCCTGGGTTATTCAATTAGCGGCATTAAACAATGTTGATAAAGTTAATAAATTGATAGCGATACTAACCATGGCTGATTATCAAGTTTATACACAACCTAAAATACTAGCACCAGGAAAAGTAACACGTATTTTTGTTGGACCTAATGTATCTAAACAAAAATTAGAACAAGATTTAGTCGAGTTAAAAAAATTAACAGGATTAGATGGCATTGTAATAAAATACACTATAGCAAGATAATATTATTAAGCTTATTGTAGTTATGTTAAAGTGAGCAGATGGTAGTATATTACGCTATTATTTAAATCAGTTGATTTATAGCTATGTTAAATCACAATTTAACATATTATATTAAGTATTACTTATTATTTTCACTATAGAGAGCGAGTTATTTTGGTCGATTGTATAATTTTGGCGGTTATTCTTCTTTCAGCGCTAATTAGCCTGATGAGGGGCTTTACTCGTGAGGTGCTATCTTTAGTCGTGTGGTTTTGCGCCTATTTTATTTCGAGTCATTTTTATGCTGAATTAACCAATTATTTTACATCAATTGATGATATAACACTTCGCAATGGTATCGCTATTGCAATCCTTTTTATCGCCACCTTAATTGTTGGTGGTGTCATTAATTACGTAATATGTTCATTTATTAAAGGCACAGGATTATCAAGCATAGATAGAATGTTAGGATTCTTTTTGGGCGCAGTGAGAGGGATATTAGTTGTTGTTGCTTTGCTATTTGTTCTCGACTCATTTACCGCTCTTCCACAAGAGAAGTTATGGAAAGAGTCCCAGCTAATCCCTCATTTTCAGTATATAATTGAGTGGTTCTATGATTATTTACAAAATAATACAACTATACTAACACCGATAACAACGTCTTCTATCTCGCAATAAAGTTATTATTGTCTGATAAATAATTTTAATAAGAGTGTTGATATAGGACTAACATATTAAATTTGTTGCTTAATAGGGTTAATAGTATATTAACATTGGTATAAATGACGACTTGCCTTATATAAAGTAGGTTTATATTTATCTTGCATATATTTACTATGCTGGTAATAGAATGAATTATAGCCATTACATTTATTATCACTATAATACTCACAACTAGTGTTAATGCTCAAATGACTAATTGCTTATAAAATCGGGTTGCAATTAACTTTGAGCATAAGCTTTTTTCAATATCGGTGATAAAGTAATCTTCCATAATATATGATCTTTGTCATTTCATGAAACATTCATTCAATTATAACAAATAGCTTGAAGTGCTTGGTAAATAAGCGGATAGCTAAATGAAAAATTTGCTTGTTGTAAATTTGCAGGAATAGCGCGTTGGCTATCTGTTACGAGCGAAGCACTTTCGCCCATAATGAGTCTTAATGTCCATGCCGGAATAGGAAAAACACAAGGTTTATGCAATATATCGGCTAACGTCTTACTAAATTCACTGTTAGTTACAGGATGTGGAGCGCATAAATTAAATGGGCCATGTAATGTTGGCTGGGTTAATAAAAAATAGATTGCCTCAACAATATCATCAAGATGGATCCATGCCATATATTGTTGACCACCTGCAATAATTCCACCTAAACCACAACGAAATAAAGGTAATAATTTTGCTATTACACCACCGTGTCCAGCTAGAACAATGCTTGTACGAATACAACACACGCGTGTTTGTGTTGATTCCGCCTGTTTTGCAAGTTGTTCCCATTGAACACATAAGTCATGCGTAAAACCAGGATGCGGTAATGTTTGTTCGGTAATAACTTCACTACCTTGTGAACCATAATAACCTATTGCGGATCCAGAAATTAATACTTCAGGAGGTTGGCGAGCTAATTTTATCCACTGACAAAGTTGTTCTGTAATTGTCCAACGGCTGAGACAAAGTTTCTGTTTTTGTTGTGTTGTCCAACGTTTATTTGCAATAGATTCGCCAGCGAGATTAATAATACCGTGAAATCGTATTTGATGATCTATATCTTGTAATGATTGATAACTTGTTACTTGATGAGAAAATATATCATCTGCGTGAGCTTTATTTCTAGTTAATATAGAAACAGAATAACCTTCTTTTAATAATTTTTTAGTTAATTTTTTACCAATGAGGCCGGTTGCCCCAGTAATTAAAATGTGCATAGTTTACCACCAAAGAGGAAATTATCAATTAAGCCGTTTAACTTCATATATCATATAATGTAAAATCAACTACTAAGAGTCTGGCATATGATTCAGATAAATTGAAATTATTGGGAGAAAATTGCCATGAAGTTATTTTTTGCCAGTGATATACATGGATCCTTAATAGCAACTCAAAAAATAATCAAACAGTTTAAAGCGTCAAATGCTGATTGGATTATTTTATTAGGTGATATTCTTTATCATGGACCGCGTAATCCGTTACCCGAAAACTACGATCCAAAACAAGTCGCTGAATATTTAAATCAATATGCAGATAAAATTATTGCAGTGAGAGGGAATTGTGACAGTGAAGTTGATCAAATGATGTTAAAGTTTCCATTGATGGCTAATTGGCAACAAATTCTACTTTCTAAACGACGCTTATTTTTAACTCATGGTCATCACTATAGTGTTGAAAATCTACCCCCAATAGCGATTGATGATGTGTTTGTTTATGGACATACACATTTACCTCAAGCAGAAAAAGTAGCAGATATTTATTGTTTTAATCCTGGCTCAGCTAGTTTACCTAAAGGAGGTTACCCAGCAAGTTTCGGTGTAATGTCAAAAGACATGTTACAAGTATTGACATTAGATGATGCACAACCAATGATTCAAATTAATTTCTAAAAGGGCATAACTTAATGACGGAACAAAAGTACCAACAGGATAATGAGAACATAGTAGAGTGGGTTGATATTGTTAATGAAAATAATGAAGTCGTCGCCCAAGCAACTCGTCAGGATATGCGTCGAAAAGTCTTACGACATAGAGCAACTTATATTGTTGTCCATGATGGTATGGGAAAAATTTTGGTACAAAAACGTACAAGTGACAAAGATTTTTATCCAAATTGGATGGATGTTACCGCCGGTGGTGTCGTAAAACAGGGTGAAAATATACTAGTATCTGCTCGCCGAGAAGCTGAGGAAGAATTAGGAATTGCAGATGTTCCTTTTGCGGAACATGGTACCTTTTATTTTGAATCTGATCAGTGTTGTGTTTGGGGAACATTATTGAGTTGTGTATGCCATGGTCCCTTTGCATTACAAGAAAATGAAATAGCAGCAGTTGAATGGCTTAGTGAGGAAGAGATCACTGAGCGGAAAAAAGAATTTACACCAGATTCGCTGTATGCTTTTTCATTATGGTTGAATCGAAGTAATCACTATAATTAACATAGAAATATGATAACAAGATAAAAAATTATCACCTGTTCTTTCAGAAAGAATTTACGCAGCGATTCACTATTAGAGTCTGCGTAAATTCATTTAACTAGATTACTTAGTTGCTGCCCCTTGATTGGCAACAGCGGCAGCTTTCGCTGCAATCTCATCAGCATTTCCTAAATAGTAATGTTTAATAACATTCATATTTTCATCAAATTCATACACTAAGGGCACCCCGGTAGGAATATTTAATTCTAGAATGGCATCTTCTGTCATATTATCTAAATATTTTACTAGTGCTCTCAGTGAGTTGCCATGTGCGGCAATAATAATTTTTTCTCCTTTATTCACTCGTGGTTTAATCACCGCATTCCAATAAGGTATAACCCGTTCAATCGTGAGTGCCAAACTTTCTGTTAAAGGTAATTCGGCATCTGTTAATCTTGCATAACGTGGATCACGACCAGGATAACGTTCATCATCTTTTGTAAGAGGTGGAGGGGTAATAGCAAAAGCACGACGCCATAATTTTACTTGTTCATCACCATACTTTTTAGCAGTTTCTGATTTATTCAATCCTTGCAACGCACCATAATGACGTTCATTTAATTTCCATGATTTTTCAACCGGTAACCATTGTAGATCCATTTGGTCAAGAACACCCCATAACGTATGAATAGCACGTTTTAATACAGAAGTATAAGCAAAATCAAATGTAAATCCTTCTTTTTTCAATAGCTGTCCCGCTGATTTTGCTTCATTACGACCTTTATCAGATAAATCTACATCGGTCCAACCTGTGAAACGGTTTTCTTTATTCCATTCACTTTCACCGTGCCTAATGAGTACTAACTTTGTAACTGCCATAATTGAACCTCGGTTTAAAAAATAATGAAAATCATTCTAATTTAAATTAGAAGTGAATACCAATTTGTTTTGTATCGTATTGAATCATTAATATCAATTTATTATTAGCTTTATCATTAGTAAGTAACTGACTATAATTGTGTACGTTGGTAGTAAATATTATCTGATGCTATAACGTAGTTTATAAATAATAAACAAGTTGTAATAGAATTAATTTAATTGACGATAAAGAACTAATAAGTTTATTTATAAATAAATATAGTTTATTTATTTACATAGTTATCATTTAATCAATACTATTTTTAGTTAGCAAAAACGAAATATAGTTAATTTATCAAAAATGTCTTTTTATCAATATGATAAATAAGTCGAATTCAGCTTATTTATCGTATTAATTGTATGAGAATAAATTCTTTTTTATATAATTTAAATAAAATGAATTATAGTAAATAAAATGTATCTTTTTAATTAATAGAGTAAATAATCACTTTATTTATATACAAATATGTTATGATCATCGTGTAGATTTCTTAATTCATGATAAAATAACACGATAATTCTTATAAAAATAAATTTATCATTCAGACGGCACTTTTTTAGTTGATAAAGGTATCTAGCTATTAACAAATATGATTATATAGTCTTATTGATGTAATTTTACTAATGACTTATCTTAGTGGGGGTAATATAGACCAATATTACTAATGAGGATTAGCATCTAAATAAAAGTTTAATAGATGAAAATGATAATAGTATTTACCGTACTATCACCTAGTAATAATGACTTATTGCTAGCAAGAAACCATAAGTCATCTTAGTTGAAAACTTTGCCATTTATGCTTTGCTTTTATAAAACACGTTATTAATGTTTATGGTTATCGATATAACCAGCCAACATATTTTATAGGTAATAGACTGTTTAAGCGGCGTGGCGGAGGCTCGAAAAAATAATTTATTTCTTTTATTGCGAGTAGTTGATAACTCTCAATTTTAATACGATCAATTTTGTGATCATTCATACCATATGCCACACTTTCAAAATAGGCAGTTTGCATGCCATTATTGATAATCCAGTAGTGTGGATACCAATCAATTTTGGGTGCTAAAAAAGTGTAATGGCCGTTTTCTATCTGCATTTGAGTTGGTATTAAAAGATAGTATTTTTTCCATTGATTATTATCAGTAATGATATAAACATTATCTGTTACAAAAAATCGAATAGAAATCACAAATAATAACAATAAAGATAACGTAATTCGTCGTGATTTTTTAATTATTGGAAAAACCATTTCTACTATGAAGAGTATAAGGCACATTGCAGCAGCTATTCCAGCTAAGGATAAATATAACGCTGACTCTGATAGCATAGTAAATTAAAACCTCAAATTTTATAGATTATAGGGTAAATGTAATTAAATAAATTATAGTTAAGCTTGTAAGCAGATAAATAATTCTTGCTGATTGTCCATCTGTTTAATGTAGTTTTTCTATTTCATAGCGATAGCTTTCACCATAAGGAATAAAACTTAATCGATGAGTAATACAATCTGGAGCATCTTCGGCATAATGTGAAACAAATAGTAGTTGTGTATTGCCTTCGCGAATAAGTAAATTTATCCAATGTTTAACAAGTTGACGATTTATTGTGTCGAGTCCTTGTAATGGTTCGTCAAGAATTAATAGGGTAGGATGTTTAACAAGTGCTCGAGCGATGAGTACTAAACGTTGTTGCCCCCATGATAACGAACGAAAAGGCGTATCAGCTAAATGAGAAAATCCAAGTAAATTCAACCATTGCTGTGTTAAAAAGATTTGCCGATCAGAAACGGGTTGATAAACACCAATAGAATCAAAATAACCCGATAGTATGACTTGTTTTATATTGATATTGACCCGGTAATTTAAATGAAAATCACTACTCACATAGCCTATATGTTGTTTAATTTGCCAGATAGTTTCTCCACTTCCGCGTTTACGACCAAATAAGGTTAAATCATTACTATAACCTTGTGGGTGATCGCCAGTGATTAAATTTATTAAAGTCGATTTACCCGCGCCATTTGGTCCAATAATTTGCCAATGCTCACCTGGCATAACATGCCAATTTAATCCATTAATAATAGGACGATTATTATAATGAACATAACCTTCTCGTAAGGAAATACGTGGCTGATCAATAGGTAATATTAATTGTGAATTACTTGTATCACATTGTGGTAATGATCTTTTTTGTTGCTGCTCAGCATAAGCTATTTGCGCAATGAGTGTATCAGACATAATTTGTTGACGTACACCAGAACAAACTAAATGACACTCACTAAGTATCCCTACGTAGTCAACAAAATCAGGGAGTTCATCAAATCGATTTATGACAAGAATTAATGTAATATTATTTATTTTAATTAAATCTGCGAGTAATAAGGTAAGCTGTTGTCGCGATTTTATGTCTAATCCATCAAATGGTTCATCAAGAATGAGTAAATCGGGTTTGAGCATAAGGGTTCTACATAGCATCACTTTACGCGTTTCACCCGTTGAGAGGTATTTAAAATGTCGTTGCAATAGTGGTATGATACCAAATTGGTCAGCTAACTGTTTACAGTAATCATAATTTTGTTTATTTAATGGTAGCGATCCTAAAATGATTTGTTCTGTTGTTTTACCGATATCAGACTCATCTTTGCTTAATAAATCTGTGTTATTTCGTTGCCATTCTTTGGTAATTAATTGTAGTAATTGTTCAAATGACAATCGCGCAACCTTATTAAAGTTATTTGTATAACAACCCTCTAATTGAATAATATCATCAGAAAGAATTCGAGTGAGTGCTGATTTTCCACTACCATTACTACCTACAAATGCCCAGCTTTGTTTTTGCGCAATTTGAAGCGTTGGTATAGATAAAACATGATGATCACTTAATTTGAAGACACCATTTGTGATTACAAGTTTTTTCATTCTCATTCCTTTTAGGTTTTATCATTCACTATTATTATCGGTTATGATAATACTGATATCTTATGTCCTTCTAAAAGTTATAATCTATTATTAAACCATTAGTCATTATATGTTCATGAATATAAAAGGTGATAATGCCATATTTTATGCTAATGTAGCAATAATAATACTTTTTGCGGAAAAGTGAGCATAAACTTTCTGAGCTAACTTCATGGGGGATTTTTGGTAAATATTTGTTGGAATAATAGAACATAATACTTGATCATTACCAATATTGATTAATAATTCCGTATCTTGGCTATTTTGCTGAATAGACTGGATTGTACCAAGCAGCTGATTTTCTGAATTAGCCATAGGATAAAGACTCAAATGGAGCCAAGGCGCTTTAATTAGGGCAATAACCTCTTTTCCTTCATGAAGTTGCAAACGTTTAGTGCTTTGTTGGGTTAATATTGCCGTTAAACATGTCTTTTGATCATTTAGCCGTAGATGCAATACAACATTTATATTGTCTTGTTCAATATGGTCTATTTTTGCGAATAATTGATTGCGCGCACTAGTTTGAAGAGAGACGTGTGAAATAGCACCAAGTAAGCTCTCTAATGGTATACTTTCATCTTGTAAGATATGAAAAGCATTTTGTTGGAATTGCACTAATAAGTCATAAACTTTGATTAATCTTAAACTGTAAGGTGTCAATAATGCTCCACCACCGCCTTTACCGCCAACCATGGATTCAATTAAGGGTTGCTCTGCAATTTTATTCATTTCATTAATTGCATCCCATGCTGTTTTGTAACTAATTCCTATTCGTTTAGCAGCTTGTCTAATAGATCCTGTCGCAAAAATATTTTTTAGCAAAGCGATCCGACGTTCATCCGCAAATATACGATTGACACATTTTAATGTTAAAAGAATTTCTGTGTTCATTATTTGATTGATTTATATTAGATATATATTTAGGTAGCTTTACCGGGATTAATTTTTATATATAAAACCTATAATAAGCTTATAACGTTAGATATATTAATTTATGACTAAAACATATAACGATCATTTTATTAATAAATACCACTACTTATTTCTAATAGTGTTACTTAACAATATTTATTCGTATTAATGTCTCTATGTCGTGAGATGTAGAGATAAAGTAAGCCATAAATACAGGCTTAAGTATAATATTAATCAAATGATTAAAGAAATTTTAACCTTATATCTTGGGAGTATTTTTAATAAATAGTATTGATGTTTGCTAATGAAGCGTTATATCATTTTGTATATAACGATAGAAATTAGGAAACCGTCATGCGTTTATTAATTAATTTATTGGGTTTTATTGCTATTTTTTTATCCACAGCAGCACAAAGTGAACAAATTACTGTATTCGCTGCCGCTTCATTAACTAATGCGATTAATGATATAAGTAAAGAATATCAACAACAGTATAACCATCAGATTATCAGTTCTTTTGCGTCATCCTCTGTATTAGCACGTCAAATAGAGCAGGGGGCACCTGCAGATATTTTTATCTCAGCTGATCAGCAATGGATGGATTATTTACAAAACAAGCAATTAATTGATAATGAAAGTCGTAAAACATTATTAGGAAATATCTTAGTTGTTATTACGTCACAGAAGAGTAAACAGGCTAACTTTGCTATTAATGAAAAAACTAACTGGGCAACCTTATTACACAATAATCGATTAGCGATAGGCGATCCTGATCATGTTCCTGCAGGTATTTACGCAAAACAAGCTTTTACTACTTTAGGTAGTTGGGAGCAAGTTGAACATAAACTTGCTCGTACGGATAATGTACGCTCAGCATTATTATTAGTTGAGCGTCAGGAAGCGCCTTTAGGTATTGTCTACAAATCTGATAGCATAGTATCAGATAAAGTACGTGTTATTGCTATATTTCCATCGAGTAGCCATCCGCCTATTGAATACCCCATAGCCATTATGAGTAAGCATGATACGCCTATTGTTGCGTCATTTTATCACTTTTTACAAAGTGATAAAGCAAAAGCCATTTTTAGTAAATATGGTTTTATTACACAATAGGTATTGATGAAAAATCATGTTATCGGAATATGAGTGGCAAGTCGTTTTACTTAGTTTAAAGGTGGCAGGGGTGGCAGTAATGTCTAGCTTGCCATTTGGCATTCTTGTTGCGTGGTTATTAGTACGCTGTCAATTTAGAGGTAAAACGTTATTGCATGCTTTTGTCCATTTATCACTAGTATTACCTCCTGTTGTTGTTGGTTATTTATTACTTTTATTGTTAGGTCGTAGAGGCTATATTGGCCGATGGCTGTCTGAGTGGTTCGATTTCTCTTTTATGTTTAATTGGTTAGGGGCAGCATTGGCTGCTGCTGTTGTCGCCTTTCCACTTATGGTTCGCTCTATTCGTTTAGCTTTAGAAAATATTGATATTCGTCTTGAACAAGCAGCAAAAACATTAGGGGCGAGTGTTTGGCGTATTTTCTTTACGATAACATTACCTTTATCATTTTCAGGCATATTATCTGGTATTGTTTTAGCTTTTGCACGTTCACTAGGTGAGTTTGGTGCAACTATTACTTTTGTTTCAAATATTCCAGGACAAACAAATATTTTGCCTATTGCAATTTATTCTCTTATACAGATCCCTGGTTCCGAGCATGCCGCATTTCGTTTATGTATTTTTTCAATTTTGTTATCTTTAATTTCATTATTACTATCAGAATGGTTGCTACAATATAGTCAACGAAGGTTGAAAAAATAATGTTGGAATTACACTTTAAACAGCGACTCGGTCAATTTTCGCTAAATATTGATACAATCATTCCAGCTAAAGGTATTACGGCTATTTTAGGGATATCCGGTGCAGGGAAAACATCATTAATTAATGTCATTAGTGGATTAACTCATCCCGATGATGGGCGTATATGCTTAAATGGGCACATATTAGTTGATGTAGCAAAAGGGATTTTTGTTGTACCACAAAAAAGGCATATAGGTTATGTCTTTCAAGAAGCCCGATTATTTCCTCATTATACGGTAAAAGGCAATCTCACTTATGGTATGCCTAAAAATATGTTATCTGAATTTGATACAATCGTTAATTTATTGGGGATCACACATTTACTTAAACGTTATCCGTCCACACTATCTGGTGGAGAAAAACAGCGTGTTGCCATTGGGCGTGCTTTATTAACTAATCCTTCCTTATTATTAATGGATGAGCCTTTGGCCTCTTTAGATTTACCTCGCAAAAAAGAAGTTCTTCCCTATTTACAACAATTAAGTCGTCAAATAAACATACCTATTGTTTATGTTACACATAGCCTTGATGAAATCATACAACTTGCAGATACATTATTGCTCCTGGAGCAAGGTAAAGTCACTCATGCTGATAAATTGGAAAGCATCTGGGCTAGTGGTTTGCTCTATCCGTGGTTAAAGACAGATGTGCCTTCAACGTTATTACGTTTACCTTTAGCTAAACACCATTCTCATTATGCCATGAGCGCACTTGTGTTAGCTGGACACTTTTTATGGTTAGAACAATTAACAGGTGCACTAGGTAGCCAATATCTTATAAAGATAGCAGCAGATGACATTAGTTTAGTTACCTGTATTCCACATAAAAGCAGTCAATTTAATTACCTTCCTGTTATTATTCAATCCTTACATGCTGTTAGCGTCAGTGGATACATCGATATAAAATTACAGGTAACAGAAAAGATCATATTGTGGTCAAGAGTTTCTCCCTGGACTAAGGATAAACTTCAATTAATACCGAATAAAAAAGTATTTGCCATTATTCAGCGTGTTACAGTTATTAATCGTTAGTTAAAGGTGATAGTTTAAATAGCGAGCTCACCTTTTTAAGTGGTTATCAAACGCTAGAAATAATAACAAAAAGAGAACATTATTTAAGTACATATTGATTAATAACATTGGCAATAGCGGGTGACTCATTATCTGTGGTAATTAAATCCGCTTTTACTTTAATATCATTAGTGCTGTTACCCATAGCAACCCCCATACCAGCCATCTCAAGCATACTTAAATCATTAAAATTATCACCAAAGGCAATTACGTTTTCCATGTTAAACCCTTGCGAATCAACCCATTTTTTTAATAATTGTCCTTTGCTATTTCCTTGTTGTATGATATCCATCTGATTATGCCAGGAAATATCATATACCAGATTCATTTCAGCTTCTATCTTCTTTGAAAATTTATATAATTCAGCTTCTGGTGCTAAAATAACAAATTTCCAAATTGCTTCTGCTTGCTCAATCGCATCTTCATAACGCGTAACTTGATAGATATCAGGACGAAATTTTTCTGGTAATTGTTGACTCCATTTATGCCAACGATCCATAACATCATTCGCATTTTCATAGAGCATGGCATCTTGAATATAAAGTAGACTATGTAATTGATGGTGACGAATCAACTCCAATAACTGTAATGCTTGATCTTTTTTTAATGCATTTCCTTCTAAAATTTTCCCTGCATGAAAATCATAACTATAAGTGCCATTACAACATAATGCAGGCGTATCTAAATCGAGCATATGATAAAACGGTTTAATTGCAACATGATGACGACCTGTAACAATAATCACTTTGGCACCTTGTTGTCTTGCTTTTGATAATGCTGCCAAGGATGTGGGTAAAATAGCTTTTTTCGAGGTTAATAAGGTGCCATCAAGATCAAGAGCAATAATTTGGTAAGTCATAATATATTAACGAATGTAATTGTAATTTTAAAATTAGCCTGATAATACACTGTTATAATGGGAAGTAAAATAGCCATTATTGGATGATCTTATAATATTGTTAAACACTATAATAAAGCGAGAATAAGAATTTGATTAATGATAATAAAAGAATCTAGACATTATCAGCATAATTATCTAAAAAAAGATACCAGCACTAGCATGTTTATATTTTTAGTTTAAATCGATAATAATGATTGTATTATCTGTTTTTGCAAATAATAAAGAAAGTATTACATTCACATAATAATTTGAAATTAATAGAACAAGAAAATAATAACGATTATTAATAGACGATTTAGTTTTATAAAATAACACACATAGTTAGTTATCGTTTATTAAAGTAATTGTCTCGAGGTGTTACTAATATAAAAACAGCTTAGCAAATTGAAGCATTGCTAATATTGCGCCGGTTATTCAAATTAACATCACAAAAAATTTGGTGGTCAAATTGTTTGCCTATAGTGAAAACCTGGTTGTGTTAAAATTAATTCGCTTTTAATGCAGCAGAAACATTACAGTGAATATTTGCTTAGGATGTGCATCTATAAATACGCCAAAATGCGTGGCGGATAATGTATTGTTTTTAGCACATTCAATACGTAAAAATGATTGATGATCATCAATACTATTGGGCCTAATTATTTTGTACTAGCCAGTTACTATACGGCAAAAAATTGGAACAAAATACACAAGATAATAGTAGTAAAAATAAAGATATAAAGTATTTTGTTAGTAGATATTACCTCAAGTTACTTTTTGGATAGTACAATTAATAACACTAAAATTAGTTATGAGAAACGTAATAAATTTGCTATAACACCTTCTCAATATTTTCTTTACTTACTTTAGTAAGATGATGAAATCTATTTTAAAATATATTTGGGTTTTTATAATTAAATTAGAGAGATACTGACACATTATATTCATTTGTTGTGGTGTACGACGTGATAATAATGAGTTATTACTTTTTTTAATATTTATATGCTATAAAAGGTAGTTAAGAAATTTGTATGCTAATATGCGATTTCTCAGTTCAACGTATTATCTCTGTTAAAATAGTAAAATTTTTCAATGTTTTTAGTCAATTTGTGGAATAATATTCTACTTATGATGTGATCGTCATAAGTGAGTTTCCTGTTTTTATACCACTTATTAGTTATCCACTAAACCTGTGGATAACCTTGTGAATTAAATAGGGAGAACTAGGCAGATTTCAGAATCTATGCGGGTTAGCTACAAGTTGACTGTATTCTCACCAAAATAATTAATATTGTTTATAATCAACATTTTAAATAATTTCAAGCATAAATGCGTTTTAAATTTCACTTGCAAAAATGCTATTATTTGCTTAGTTGATCAATTTATAAAAGTCAATAAAATCTGGGGATAAATTTTTATTGACATTATTTTTCCTTAAGTCTTACACATTTTATGTAAAGATAAATAAGAGAAGGGCATAAAATGTAGTTATTGGCTAAAAAGAGTTAATGACTATTATACTGGATTAATATCCAGTATAATAGTAAGGCGACATTTATATCATGTCAAAAAATTAGCCATTGTATTCTTACTATGTATAACCATTTTAAAATGACCTAGGGGTAATATAACATGAGTAAGTTATTTAAACTTCATGCACCTTTTAAACCCTCGGGTGATCAGCCCCAAGCGATCCAACAATTAGAGGAAGGATTGTGTGACGGATTAGCACACCAAATCTTATTAGGAGTAACAGGATCAGGTAAGACATTTACTATTGCTAATGTGATCGCCGATTTAAATAGGCCAACGATGATGTTAGCGCCAAATAAAACATTAGCAGCCCAGCTTTATGGTGAAATGAAGGCATTTTTTCCTGAAAATGCTGTAGAGTATTTCGTATCATATTATGATTATTATCAACCAGAAGCTTATGTACCTAGTTCAGATACATTTATCGAAAAAGATGCATCAATAAATGAACATATTGAGCAAATGCGGCTATCTGCAACTAAAGCTTTATTAGAAAGACGTGATGTTATTGTCGTAGCTTCGGTTTCCGCGATCTATGGGTTGGGAGAGCCAGAAGCATATTTAAATATGATGCTGCATTTAACGCGTGGTATGATTATTGATCAAAGAGCAATTCTACGTCGTTTAGCAGAGTTGCAATACACACGAAATGATCAAGCTTTTCAGCGAGGGACATTTCGTGTGCGTGGCGAAGTCATTGATATTTTTCCTGCAGAGTCAGATAACCAGGCATTGCGTGTTGAATTATTTGATGAAGAGGTTGAAAAACTTTCATTATTTGATCCACTAACGGGACAAATTTCTCACGTTATTCCGCGTTTTACCGTTTATCCAAAGACACATTATGTAACTCCTAGAGAACGTATTTTAGAGGCAATCGAGGGAATTAAAATCGAATTAGCTGATCGTCGACAAGTATTACTGGCAAATAATAAATTGCTAGAAGAACAACGGATCACACAACGAACACAGTTTGATTTAGAAATGTTATATGAGCTTGGGTATTGTTCTGGAATCGAAAATTATTCTCGATTCTTATCGGGAGCAAAACCTGGTGATCCACCACCAACGTTATTTGATTATTTACCTGCTGATGGCCTACTGGTAATAGATGAATCTCATGTAACAATCCCACAGATTGGTGGGATGTATAGAGGGGATAGGGCTCGTAAAGAAACGCTTGTCGAATACGGTTTCCGTTTACCGTCAGCCTTAGATAATAGGCCACTCCGTTTTGAAGAATTTGAGCAAATTGTTCCTCAGACAATTTATGTATCCGCAACACCTGGAAATTATGAAATCGAAAAATCGGGGTCAGATATTATTGATCAAGTAGTTCGTCCTACTGGCTTACTGGATCCCGAAATTGAAGTAAGACCTGTTTCGACACAAGTTGATGATCTTCTTTCTGAAATAAAAATTAGAGTAGCCAAAAATGAACGTATTTTAGTGACAACATTAACGAAAAAAATGGCAGAAGATTTAACTAGCTATTTAGATGAACATGATGTACGTGTACGTTATTTACACTCTGATATTGAAACGGTTGAACGTGTTGAAATTATCAGAGATCTTCGTTTAGGTAAATTTGATGTGTTAGTGGGCATTAACTTGTTGCGTGAAGGGTTAGATATGCCAGAAGTCTCACTAGTTGCCATACTTGATGCTGATAAAGAAGGCTTTTTACGTTCAGAGCGCTCATTGATTCAGACGATAGGGCGTGCCGCGCGTAATTTACATGGTAAAGCTATTTTATATGGTGACACTATTACGCGTTCTATGGCAAAAGCAATTGAAGAAACGGAACGAAGACGTAATAAACAGCATAAATATAATATCGAACATGGTATTGTTCCTCAGGCATTAAATAAGCGAGTAAGTGATATTCTTGAATTAGGTCAAACGAATACAAAAACTAAAGGTAAAAAACGATTAACAGCACAAGAACAAGCAGATTATCGCGCATTATCGCCGCAAATGCTGGAGAAAAAAATACGTGAACTGGAAGAAAAAATGCATAAGCATGCACAAAATCTGGAGTTTGAGGATGCAGCACGTTTACGTGATGAAATAGAAATATTGCGTGAACAATTTATTATTTCTTCATAGTTAATAATTTTATTGGATAAGTGTATTTAAAAATTTAAACGTGATTCAAATGTTAGAGGTACAATAAACATTAATATAACGCTTTTTCTTTTTTTTATTGCAGTAGTCATTTATTTATCTTGCGATAACTTATATCCGTACAATAACTTGCCAGATAATAAGATTTTATTAATAATGAGATAATATCAAATAGATAGAGAACTGTTCTTCATGAAATTTATTACCGTATCTCGATTTCATTAAGGATTATCTATGGATATCTATTACTTTTAAATTTGCGTCATTTTGATTAGAGCAATAAATCAATGAGCTAACGCAATAGTGGAGAAAATAATCTTTTCTACTGTTCGTAATATATTCATTAATACGCGTTTTATATTAAGAAGCTAGCACCTTATCTCAATAAAAGTTAAATAATAACAAAAGCTGTTGTAAACTAGCACATAAATAATAAAACTCTTAGCGGTTTATCCTACGTCCTTAAGATATGGATTTATCGCCGTGGTAATTAGCCACCAAGGTATCAGGTAGAAATGCCTATATCTCCCGAATTTGGAAAGGTGTTTGATGCAATCACAATTCGTTGATACATATAATCGCAAATTTTATTATTTGCGATTATCTGTGACAGATGTATGTAATTTTCGTTGCCGTTACTGTTTACCTGATGGTTATAAAAGGCTTTCTCGTGATCATTTTTTATCCGTAGATGAAATTCGTCGATTAATTCGTGCATTCAGTCAGGCAGGGTGTCAGAAAATTCGAGTAACTGGGGGTGAACCAACATTACGTTCTGATTTTATTGACATTATTAGTGCAATACGACAGGATGCTCGAGTTAAAATAGTCGCATTGACAACCAATGGTTACCGAATGGCTCGCGATGTAAAACGTTGGTATGATGCAGGTCTAACATCGATTAATGTAAGCGTTGATAGTCTGGATGTACACCAATTTTATCAAATAACTGGGCAAAATAAGCTAAAACAAATTATATCAGGCATTGATGCTGCGTTTGATGCTGGTTTTAAGCAAATAAAGGTTAATGCGGTATTGATGCGTAATATCAATTCAGCTTCTCTACCTTTATTTTTAGCATGGATTAAAGATAAACCGATTCAATTACGATTCATTGAATTGATGGAAATCGGTAAAAGTAAAGAATTTTTTCGTAAATATCATTTATCTGGTAATGAAATTAAGCAACAATTAATAGCTACAGGATGGTGTCTAAAACCAAAAACGTTGACTGATGGACCTGCACAGGTGTTTACCCACGCAGACTATCGAGGTGAGATAGGCTTAGTAATGCCTTATGAACAAGGTTTTTGTTCATCGTGTAATAGATTAAGGGTCTCTGCACAAGGAAAATTACATTTGTGTCTTTTTGGGGAGCGTCATATTGATTTGCGCGATTTATTAGTTAATGATGGACAAATTAATGAATTACAACAACGTATTCGAAGTAGTTTAACTTTAAAAAGAGAAACGCATTTCTTACATCAGAGTAACAGTGGGATGACACAAAATTTATCAATCATCGGTGGCTGAAACATTTTGTTATTGCCTGCATAGCAAGCCATTTTATCATATTGAGGTATAATTATGGCACGACATGAAGTGAGTGAATTTTTACCTTTGTCAATTGCGTTATTGACAATATCTAATTCAAGAGGTGAAGAAGAAGATACCTCAGGTCACTATTTAGCAAAAGTAGCTAAAGAGGCAGGTCATCATATTTTCATCAAGAAAATAGTTAAAGAGAATATTTATCAAATCCGTGCCATCTGTTCTAACTGGATTGCAGATGCATCAATTAACGTGATCTTGATTAATGGAGGTACAGGTTTTTCTACAAAGAATATTACTCCAGAAGCTATTTCAGTATTATTTGATAGAGAAATAGAAGGTTTTGGTGAATTATTTCGCATGTTTTCTTATGAAGAGATTGGCACGTCTACACTTCAATCAAGAGCACTTGCTGGAATAGCTAATCAAACTATATTATTCGCTATTCCAGGATCTACCTCCGCCTGTCGAACAGCATGGCAAAAAATTATTTGTGAGCAATTAGATTCACGGTATCAGCCTTGTAATTTTACTTCTCATTTGAAAATGAATACCTGCAATTGATAAATTGATAATATATAAAATATTATGACACACTTAACTCATATTAAGGCTAATGGTGAAGCGCATATGGTTGACGTATCAACTAAACAGGATACCGTACGCGAAGCGCGAGCTGAAGCTTATATTGAAATGAATAAAGATACATTACAAATGATTATTGATGGACATCATGATAAAGGCGATGTATTTGCTACGGCACGTATTGCTGGTATACAGGCAGCAAAACGTTGCTGGGAATTAATTCCACTATGCCATCCTTTATTACTAAGTAAAATTGATGTTTGCTTATATGCTCAACCAGAGTTTAATCGTGTGCGAATTGAGTCATGTTGTCGTTTATCAGGTAAAACGGGCGTAGAAATGGAAGCATTAACAGCAGTTTCTGTTGCGGCATTAACAATATATGATATGTGTAAAGCAATACAGAAAGATATGGTGATTAGTTCTATAAGACTATTAGCAAAATCAGGTGGTAAATCAGGTAATTTTTCAATAATAGAATAAATAATATTAAGGCCGTCTATTTTAGTGTATTTAGTCTAGGCTTAGATTCATTCATAATAAGTAAGATCATGAAGGTTTTTATGATAAAAGTTGTTTTTTTTGCTCAAATTAGAGAATTAGTGGGTGTTGAGCAAATGAGTATTAATGAACCTTATGCAACAGTAAATGATTTACGTCAGATGTTATGTCAACAAGGTAATAAATGGCAGCTAGCACTTGATCCGGAAAATTTGCTTATGGCAGTTAATTATACTTTGGTAAATGGAGAGCATCCATTACAAGATGGTGATGAAGTTGCTTTTTTCCCACCTGTAACCGGTGGTTAAGATGAAAAAAACACGTATTATTGTAAGTCACGTACCTTTTAATATGAGTGAAGAATATCAATGGTTATCATCAAGTCAAAGTGATGGTGCAGTCGTTGTCTTTACGGGAAAGGTTCGTAATCATAATCAAGGTGATGCTGTTTGTGCTTTAACGTTAGAGCATTATCCGGGTATGGTAGAAAAACGATTAAATGATATTGTTGAAGACGCAAGACGTCATTGGCATTTACAACGCATTACCATTATACATCGTGTAGGAAAATTATTACCTGGTGATGAAATCGTTCTGGTCGGTGTAACTAGCTCCCATCGTAAGGCAGCTTTTACAGCCGCCGAATATATTATGGATTTATTAAAAACTAATGTCCCATTTTGGAAGCGAGAAACTGTTGACGATGGCTCGCAACGTTGGGTTAAACCACGAGATATCGATAAACAAGCTGTGAAGCGCTGGATAAAATAATATATTGTTAACTGTAAATAAAATAAATTAGTAAATTATAGGCATTTATGGGAATTTTTTCTCGGTTATTTGGATATTCTAATAAAATAATAAGTCAGCAAGCTAAAATATCAGCATCAAAAAATGAGCAGATAATAGCGAACTCTCAGTTAATTGATCATTTAGTTTTTAGTATTTTATATAATGAGTCTTCTTATTTTGATGTTTACAAGTTTTCTAATGTGCTACAAGATCAATTAGCAAAATTGGTTGAGTGCCACATTTCTGTTTTACCTATGCTTGATAGTAAGCAATTATTGATAGGCTGGGGACAGCATGTTATTGAGTTAACCTATCTAACAGAACGTATTAGTCAAGAAACCTTAGCCATTTGTGTTGAGCCGGCAGCATATTCGCAAGATGAAAAATTGTTAGCTTATAAACATTCTGGTTATATTAGACTTCGTTATGTAGGTTATGAAGTAAATGCATTACAACAATATATTGCATTAACATGTGTGGCTATTGCATTAGATGAATTAAAAGCAACGACTATAATTAATGAACGCGCACATACTTCATTACCTATTGCACACTTTTTAAATATTGCTGAGATACAACGATTAGATTATATTCATTCATTACCAGTACTCATGTTATTTTGCGGTTTTATTAAATATCAACTCCCTGAAAATGGTTGTTATTGGTTGCGCACATATGGAGCAAGTCGTATTGAATTACCTGATTTTGCCGTACAAATGGATCCTGTAAAGGAAGTTTCATTTTATTACAATACTTTTTTAGTGGTATATCGATATATTTCAGAAACGCAAATACAATTTAATGTCGGCGATAACATTCATCTTAATGAAGATGATACTATTTATTTGAGATCGGCAACATCAGATGAATTTTTTCTTGAAAATGAAGGACTATTACTCGTGATGGAGTTTAATAAATCAAAATAGGTTTTATTTTATTGCTACATATTTAAGATAATATTCCATTATTTAGCAAATAAACAAACTATTATTTTTTAAATATGGATTATATGATTTATATTATAATATTATACTTATTTTAATAAGTAGCCATAAATTATTAAGGTAAAATTGGGTTATATTAATTATATAATACTATAGATTAAGTAGTCCTATGGTTAATTTAGTATTAAATTTAATATTGACGATTGATCTGAATTATTAAAATTGATAATTTTACAATTACTCTAATAATAAGTGGATTAATAACTATTAAGAAGAGCAAAATTTAACTAAGCAACTTATTAACATCTTAATTTAATGATTAATCAACGTTATTAGTTAGATAAACAGTATCTATTAGATAAATTTATTATAAAAAAGCTAAATATAGCGTGAATTATATTGCTTTAATTTAATCAATATTTATACTTACTAGTAATTATTTATGACAATGATAAGGGTATTTCAATGAACGGAAATAATCGATTACTTGTTCAAGGCTCTGAAGCCGGTGCCATACAAGAATTTATGGCAAGTATATATGGTTGGATGACCATCGGTTTACTGATAACCGCTTTTGTTGCTTGGTATGCAACAAGTAACGAAAATATAGCTTATGCTATTTTAACTTCTCCATTATTGTTTTTGGGAATTGTCGTAGGGCAATTTGCAGCTGTTATTAGTTTATCTTGGTTACTTAATCGTATTAATGCACAAGCTGCAACAGCATTATTTATACTTTATTCTGTACTGACAGGCTTATTTTTATCAATGGTTTTAGTCCGTTATACAACTGTATCCATAACAAGCTCATTGTTTGTTACTGCTGGTACTTTTGCCGTAACAACAATATTTGGCTACACAACCAAACGTGATTTATCAAGTATGGGTAGCTTCTTATATATGGGATTATTTGGTATTATATTAGCATCCATTGTTAATTTTTTCTTAAGTAGTCCGGCGATATATTGGGTCGTTACTTATGCTTCAGTAGGTATTTTTATCGGATTAACTATATATGATACGCATAAATTAAAAGCTATGGGTGAGGAGTTAGAAGCTAGAGGTTGTCATCCTGAAGAAATGCGAAAATTTGCGATTTTTGGCGCATTAGAGTTATATCTTGATTTTATTAACTTATTTATTTCCTTACTTCGTATAATAGGCGATCGTCGCTAATTATTAATAACTATTAAATTTACATCAATTAAAAAGCGCAATTTTATAAACTGCGCTTTTCTCTTATGGGCATTCTAAAAATAGGGTAAATAAATCGTTTTATCAAGTAATCCTACAATGAATAGAATAAACCAATAAAATCATTTATTAGTTAATTTATTTTATGATTAACCATGTTAATTAATTAATTTACTTAGATTAGTAAAAATAATGATTCAAATTAAATGATATATTATTTTTAGTTGAAATGATGATGTTAAGTAAAGTGAAATCTATTAGTAGTAATGTAAAAAGTATTTATAAACTATTTTTCTTATTTTTTTAACTTATTTTCTAAATAATACTAAAAATAGCTTTTTATATTGTAACGCAAATTTTAGTTAGTCTATTTCTGATCCATCTATAATTATTGATTAACATCAATCACTTTTATTGACAAAATTTTACTCTTTATATTTTTTTTTATTGTTGTAATACAAATAGGACTTGCTCTAATTATAGATAACATATTATTTTTGTGGATTATTATTTATACATAGGCATTATAATGACACTTTTATGTATTATTTTATTTTAAACCATTAGATTGATTCATGTAGATAAAAATAGATAATAGTTGTTTTGTTTTTTTTAATTACTTTTTCTTAGTTATATCATGTGGATATTGAGTGTAATTCTGGCAGCATTTTTGAAGATAAGCGTACTAAGAAAAGAATATAGAAATATCATTATAAACGAGATATTGTATACAATATTCTTCATTTAAGAAATCAGTTATCACCTAATGAAACGCCTTATTATCAGTTATTAACTGATAATGAGTTCCTCTTCAATATTAATAATAGTCACGCGTTTTTATTAATTTGCATTGTAAAGAATAAATGCATAAAAATCTTATATCATATTAAATTTAATCAAAATAAACTTTAATAAATATAATGTTGAGTAGTATTGTAATATAAAGAATAGGTTAATTGAATTAAATTAATGCACTGCATCAATCTAATTGTTTATTCGAAGTAAAAGCTCTTGAAGCTTTTGATGACTACATCGATATATCAGAAAATGTGTACTGCATTGATAGAGTATCATAATAAAATAGAGACTCATTATGACTTTGCTTGGTTATTGCATAAAGTGGAATAAATAGCACAAGCTTGTGACATATTAAACAAGATTAAATTTTATATTATAGATATTCACGCATTATTAAAGATTGAATAAATTTTGGTTAAAAAATGGTTGAAATACTAAATTGACTATCTCAATAGCAATTACTCCTAGTAAGAAAATAATTACTAAAATAAAATTTACTACGTTTAATATAATAAAATATGCAGACTAATATTGAATTAATTATTTTTTCCTACTTAAAAGGCCTTTTTCTTGTAATATATTACTTAAAAAATTTTATTATCTCATTCTTTGATATGTAAAAATATGAGTAGTTATTAAAATTAAATTATTAAAGAAATCAAGATGATAACTATTTCATTCTTGATATAATGTCATTTACATTATGAAAGCGTACTCGAATAAAATCATTCACTAAAGTGAAATTTAAATAGAGTAGTGGTAAAAATTACTAAGTAGAAAATATCAATACTGTCCTAATGAATTAAAACATATTAAATAAAATAAGAGGTAAAGGGATCGCATGAATGCCGGCATACCAATGATAGTAACGTTTATTGTTTATATTTTAGGTGTAATGGTTATTGGACTATTAGCCTGGCGAGCAACTAAAAATTTTGATGATTTTATATTAGGAGGTCGACGTTTAGGTAGCTTAGTAACAGCTTTATCTGCAGGGGCTTCAGATATGAGTGGTTGGTTATTGATGGGATTACCGGGTGCTATTTTTGTTTACGGTATCTCCAAAAGCTGGATCGCTATTGGTTTGATTATTGGTGCTTATATCAATTGGTTATTAGTTGCTGGAAGATTAAGAGTTCATACAGAAGTTAATAATAATGCGTTGACTATTCCTGATTATTTTACACAGCGGTTTGAAGATAAAAGTAATGTATTAAAAGTTTTATCAGCTTTCATTATTTTATTATTTTTCACTATTTATTGTGCGTCAGGAATCGTTGCTGGGGCGCAATTATTTGAAAGTACATTCCAAATTGATTATTCAATCGCATTATGGTTAGGCGCTGCCGCAACAATTCTTTATACTGCTATTGGTGGATTCTTAGCTGTCAGCTGGATCGATACTATACAAGCAACACTTATGATTTTTGCCCTCATTTTAACGCCAATATTTGTTATTCTGAATTTAGGTGGAATTCATGTCTCTCTTGAGCGAATTGTTCTAGAAAACCCAGATAACATTAATATGATGAAAAATGTGAGTTGTATTGCTGTAATATCGAGTTTAGGGTGGGGATTAGGCTATTTTGGACAACCCCATATTCTAGCACGATTTATGGCAGCGGATTCTCATCGCGTTATGCGTAATGCTCGTCGAATCAGTATGACCTGGATGATACTTTGCTTGGTGGGTGCAATAGCTGTTGGTTTTTTTGGTATAGCCTATTTTGCAAATAACTCATCTCAGGCAACAGAGGTGCAAGCGAATAATGAAGTAATTTTTATTGCGTTAGCTAAACTTTTATTTAATCCTTGGCTTGCGGGTATTTTGTTATCGGCCATTTTGGCTGCAATTATGAGTACATTAAGTTGCCAGTTGTTAGTTTGTGCAAGTGCTATTACAGAGGATTTTTATAAACCTTTTTTTCGTCCTAGAGCAAGTCAAAAAGAATTAGTTTGGATTGGACGCGCTATGGTTATTTTAATATCACTTATTGCTATTTTTATTGCTTATGATCCAAATAGCCGTGTACTCTCATTAGTAAGTTATGCTTGGGCGGGGTTTGGTGCAGCATTTGGTCCAGTGATCTTACTATCTGTATTGTGGCGAAACGTTACTCGTAATGGTGTTATAGCAGGTATGCTAGTTGGTGCCGGTACTGTATTAGTTTGGATCAATTATGCCTGGTTTAATTTATATGAAATTATTCCTGGATTCTTGTTTGCTACAATAACTATTATTTTAGTTAGTTTGTTGGAGAAGCCATCTGAATCTATGCTTACGCGCTTTAAACAAGCTGAAGAAGAACTTTCATCTGCAGACGAATAATTAATTTATGCTGTATACGCTTTGTTCAGATTATAAAAGAAGAACAAAGCGTTATCATAATATATAATTTTTAACATCTTTGTATTAATACGATATAAGTTTATTTTATTTCTATTCTCATTTTGTTTTATATATTATTTTTTACGCTTTTAATTATCCCTAACTATTTGTTTAATAATACGATATATCTCTGACTAGTAGTTATTAACTCGTGTACTACACTTATAGTGAAGTTAATAATCATCTTATGAGGATATTTTCATGGCTCGTAGTCTCAAAAGTACAACTGCCAATTCGACAACGACTAAAGCAGCGGTTAGTAAATCAACAACTGCAAAATCAGCAGCAACCAAATCAGCAGCAGCAAAAGTAGATGTAGCACCAGAGAAAGATGTTAATAAGCAAAAAAGCGCAGTTAAAGCAATTAGTTCTAATGCTAAAAGTTTAAGAAATGCGCCATTAGCTACGCCAACAGATTTATCTAAAGATGCTACAAAAAATATAAGTGCAGTAATGAACAGTGTATTGGCAGATATCTTTGCGTTATATTTAAAAACAAAGAATTTTCATTGGCATCTTAGTGGTCCACACTTTCGTGATTATCATTTAATGTTTGACGAACAAGGTAGTCAATTGTTTGCGATGACAGATGTCATTGCAGAGCGTGTTCGTAAAGTGGGTGGAAGAACTTTAAAATCAATTGGTCAAATAGCTGCAATGCAAACAGTTATGGACAATGATGCTGATTATGTAGAACCCCTTGATATGCTCGCAGAGCTTTGTGAAGATAATAAAAATTTAAATGCTAAATTACGTAGAGCACATGAAGTATGTGACGAATTTAATGATGTTGCTACTGCTAGCTTGCTGGAAAATTGGATTGATGAGACAGAACGTCGTACCTGGTTTTTATTTGAAGCTAATCGTAGAGCAATGACGACGGGTCACTAGCAGAATATACTTACCTGTTATATGTTTTATAAACATGTAACGGGTATTTTCTTATATCGCGTAAAAATCACTGTCCTCCTTTCTAACTATGAAAGGATATTAAATACTGCATTGTTATTTCTATAATCAACTATTGTATAGTTAAATAAAAATTCTATTAATAATATAATTTATAAATATCTATTATTAACAAGCTCATCCACTGTAAAAAAAGCATTTTATTGCTGATTGCAACTCGTTACATATAATATATGTGTTTATTTTTATATTTTCATTAATATCATCGTAGAAAAAAGTTATTTTGTTATTAACAGAGCTAATAACTGCTGATAGCTATTTGCTGTTCTTACTTTACCAAAAAGCGTAGACGCTTCGTCGTACTCTTTACGTAGATAATTCAACCACTGCTTGATTCGCGCAACATGATAAAAACCAGAATCATAACTATTTTCCATGTAAACATAACGTTGCAATAAAGCGAATACTTCAGCCCATGGCATTTTTTGGGCTTGTTTTGTAATAACAGAAGCTAAATTTGGGATAGTTAATGCGCCACGTCCGACCATTAATGCCTGGCATCCCGATATTGTTAAGCATGCTTGCGCATCTTGTTTATTCCATATTTCTCCATTTGCTATTACAGGAATTGATAATTTTTGGCGAATTTCGCCAATCGATTGCCAATTAATACGGTCTTTTTTATAGCCATCTTCTTTTGTCCTACCATGAATAACAATTTCATCGGCACCGCCTTGTTGAACAGCATCAGCTATTTCAAAACGTGGCTCAATTGAATCCCAACCTAAACGCACCTTTACGGATAAAGTTTGTTGACAAGGTATTGCTTTGCGAACAGTACGCGTGATCTGATAAATTAATTCCGGATTTTTTAGCAAACTTGCACCGCCTTCACTGCCCGTAACTTTTTTAGCTGGACAACCACAATTTATGTCAATGCCTTGTGAACCAAGCTCGATTGCCCTTATGGCATTCTCTGCCATCCAATTAGGGCAACTACCTAATAGCTGAACACGTACGGGTGTGCCCGATTGAGTCAGTCCGTTATTCAGGAGTTCTGGACAAAGCCGGTAAAACGTCTTTTTAGGGAGGCGTGTATTAACTACTCGAATAAATTCAGTAACACATAAATTATAATTGTTAATTTCAGTAAGTAACTGGCGCACCAAAGGATCGAGTACACCTTCCATCGGTGCTAATAATATACGCATGCTTAGGAGATCTATCTATAAATATATGCTATAAATGTTATCAAATACCCAATGGATTAATGTAGAGTTAATAAATATTGCACTAACTAATGACTACATATTGGGCAATTTGGATTTCGCTTTAACTTTATTTCTTTAAATTGCATTGTCATCGTATCAACTAGTAATAAACGACCTAAAGCAACATGGCCAAAGTGTGTTAGGATTTTAATCGCTTCCATTGCTTGCAGGCTACCTATGATGCCAACTAAAGGTGCCATAACACCTGATTCGCTACAGGTTACATCATGTGATCCAAGTAATTGACTAAAGCAATGATAACAAGGTTCATCATGTTGATAGGTAAATACCATAATTTGCCCTTCCATACGGATAGCGGCACCGGATATTAATGGAATGCGATGAAAATAACAAATCTGATTAAGTTGATTACGGGTTGTAATATTATCTGTGCAATCAACAACGAGATCTACTTGAGTAATAAGCTCATCTAAATTTACATTCTGAGTCGCTTTATTTAGGCAGACAATATTACAATGAGGATTAATTTTCGATAAGGTTAACCGTGCTGATTCGACTTTAGCCATACCTATATTGTCATCATAGTGAAGAACCTGTCGTTGTAAATTGGATAATGTAACCGTATCAAAATCTAATAACATTAATAAACCAACGCCAGCAGAAGCTAAGTATTGTGAAACTGCACAACCTAAACCACCTAGTCCAACAATTAATACGCGCGCTTGTTTTAATTTTTCTTGGCCATCAAAATCAAAACCTTGTAAAACAATTTGCCGATTATAACGAAGCATCTCTTCACGGCTAAGTTGAATTGTCATTATTATTCCTTAAGCAATGCATTAAAGGGTTCTACCGTCACCCATTCATTTATATCTACTGAACCACGTTCACGTTCTAAAACGATAAAACAATCACTCAAGTTAAATGCACTAAAAATATGAGAACCTTGTTGGCCTGTACTACTAACTTGCCACTCACCATGTTGATTAATACTAAGTTTACCGCGTTGAAAATCTGTTCTACCTGGCACTTTTTTTAAAGGTGTTATTGCTTTAGCCTTAAATTGTTTTGGTCGCTGCCATTGACTATTTCCTGATAACTTCATCAAAAAGGGTTGAACTAATTGATAAAAAGTCACTGCAGCTGACACAGGATTACCGGGTAATCCACAAAACCATGCACGTTCTAATTTACCAAAAGCAAATGGTTTACCTGGTTTCATGGCTATTTTCCAAAAGTAGACTTGCCCCTGTTCTGATAAAATTTTCTTCGTATAATCAGCATCGCCAACAGATACGCCACCACTACTAATAATAACGTCTGCTTGTTGATCTGCACGTTGCAATGTTTGACGGATTACTTCCTCATTATCTGGCACAATACCCAAATCAATGACCTGACATCCTAATTTTTCTAACATCAATTTAATGGTGAAGCGATTTGTGTCATAAAGTTGGCCATTACCTAACGCTGAGCCAACAGAAACTAATTCGTCACCTGTAGAAAAAATTGCGACTTTTAAGCGTCGATAAACAGTAACTTTATCAATCCCAAGTGATGCAAGAATAGGTAATTGTGTTATGCCAAGTTGACAACCCTCTGCCAATACTTGTTTTCCTTGTTGAATATCTTCACCAGCGAGACGGATATGTTGTCCTTTTTTTATGGGTTGATTAATGACGATACGATTATCAATCAGATCAACATATTCCTGCATAATAATAGTATCAACGCCCTCAGGAATCGCTGCACCCGTCATAATACGAATACTTTGTTGTGTAGATAAAGGCTGTTTATAAGGTTGACCGGCCAAAGCACAGCCAGCTACTATAAAAGATTGATTTTTTAGCCAGTCATCAAAACGGATACCATAACCGTCCATAGCCGCGTTGTCAAAAGGCGGTACATTGATTGGTGAATAGACCGATTCAGCTAAAATACGTGTATTAGCATTAACTAAACTAATAATTTCCTTTGGTAATAGAGTCGACGTGGCTAACAGAATATTATTCAGGGCCTGTTCGAAGGATAAAAGAGGTTGAGACATTGAATAACACGTCATATTTTACTCCACAACAAAGACAAAAAACTATATTGGCATTTTACCATAATAGAAACGTATAGTGTAAAAAGTGGTGAGATCATGCTTTGACTATATGCATTATTACTATATTCGGATAGTAATAAATGAAAAATGATCATTATTGTCACTGGATTAAAACAATTAACTCATTTAGAGTGTGTTTATTTAGCCATTCCTTTACTTTATAACTGTTATAGCTCTATTGCATAATTGGATCATATCAACAAGGTTGCTTTAGTGTGTTATAAAATGAAGTTATATAATAACAATCTATTAACGGAGTGAGATGTAATGCAGTCCATTAGTAAAGAGGCATCATTGGTTCGTGCCGCACTATTGCAAAGAGGGCTTGAAACCTCTTTAACCACTCAAACATTATCTTCTGAAGAACGAAAACTGAAAATCGAACAACATATGCGAGCTATTATGCAACTGCTTAATTTAGATTTAGTTGATGATAGTTTAATAGAAACGCCACACCGTGTAGCAAAAATGTATGTTGACGAAATTTTTTCTGGGTTAGATTATCAGAATTTCCCCAAAATAACGCTGATTGAAAATAAAATGCATGTTGATGAAATGGTCACGGTAAAAAATATTACAATGACTAGCACTTGTGAACATCATTTTGTTACTATTGATGGTAAAGCCACGGTGGCTTATATTCCTCAAGATTCAGTGATTGGCTTATCTAAAATAAACCGAATAGTGCAATTTTTTGCTCGCCGACCGCAAGTACAAGAGCGTTTAACTCAACAAATACTCACTGCTTTGCAAACACTGCTTAATACTAAAAATGTTGCCGTATCTATAGAAGCATTACATCATTGTGTAAAATCGCGTGGTATCTGTGATGCAAATAGCGTTACATGTACAACATCATTAGGTGGATTGTTTAAAACAAATGCAAGTACACGTCAAGAATTTTTGCGTTTAATTCAGTCAACAACATAATCATCGTAACCATATATTAAGAATGATTGAAATGACCTATATAAAAAATAAGTCGTGTTTTAATCATTCTTTTTTATTTTTTTATGATAAATAGGATGCGTTAGATCGACCTACAGTGACTATGGCCATTTATTATGATAGCTCATCGTCTTTATCATTATTTATATATTATTACCTGCAAAAGCAGATTTACTCTGTATTAAAATTATTAATTGATGAGAATACCGTCTTATTATCAGTTTCGTCAGTAAGTTCAAAAAGTTCAGCAGGAATCGATATTGTTGGGCCAAGAAATCGAGGTTGACGCTTAAGAATAAAAAGATCAGTTACAGCAGCTAATCGTGCAAATAATTCACGTATACGCACTTTAAATGTTTCAGGCGAATTAACAGCATAACATTGGGCTTCAATACCCATATAGATAGCAATAAATAATGCACGTTCACAATGAAATCGTTGAGTAATAATAGTAAAACTATTGGTATTAAAAACTTTTTTGGTTCTTACTATCGAATCTAATGTACGAAAACCAGCATAATCAAGAAAAATATTTTTATCTGGAATACCAGCATTAACTAAATCGCGAAACATAGTAATCGGTTCGTTATAGCTTAATTTAGAATTATCACCACTTAATAAAAGGTAATTAACTTTTTTATGATTAAAAATTTGTTTAGCACCTTCAATGCGATATCGATAGTAACCATTAAGGCTACCATTGCGCGCGTATTTTGATGTACCTAATACAACGCCAACGGATTTAACTGGAAGTTTATCTAAGTCATTATAAATATATGAGGCAGTTTTCCAACTTATCCAATAATTGACAAATAGAATAGAACTAATTGAAAATATTCCCAAAAATAACAGAAAGTAGAAAACTCGTTTCCAGTTCATAATATTATTGTTTATTGTAAAAACAGTTGGAAAGTATGAATATACTCTATCCATTTTATAATAAAAAGCAACAGTTTCTCGATAAATTCGAATAATAATTACATCAATATTAATGTTACATTTTTATAAATTAATTTAATTAAAGGAAAAATTACAGGAGAAAGTATTGATGTAATAATACTACATAACACAAGAGCTAAAGAGCTATAAGCACCTTCTTGATAATTTAATTCCATACTCCGTGCGGTTCCTAATGCATGGGAAACGGCACCAATGGATAATCCTCTTGCTTGTAGTTTATCTACTTTTATAAATCTGAATATACTATGCGCAAAAATAACACCAAAAATGCCAGCGCATAATACACATATGGCACTAATGGATGGTATCCCACCAAGAGAGCTTGAAATAGTCATTGCGATTGGGGTTGTTACAGATTTTGCTAAAACTGATGCGAGGATAGTTTCATTGCCCCCCAACCAAAGACAAAGAAACCCTCCACTTATCATGGCAAAAGATGAAGCAACAGTGCAAATCAATAATATTGATTTCCAATGTGCACGAATCTGATGAAGTTGTTTATATAAAGGAAATGCCAACGCAACAATGGCGGGCTGTAATAGACTATTAATAGGTTTATTTGCCTCAAAATAGTGTTGGTAAGGTATTTTCAGTAATAATAAAATGCTAATAATAATTATAACGGATAAAATAAGCGGATTGAATAATGGAGAGCCAACAACTTCAGCCACTTTACGAGTAACTAAAAAAACAATAATAGTTAATAAACAGGCGATTAGGGGCCAAATCATAAGTATAGCCTTATTAATGAATATAAGAGATTAGAAATTGCCAATCATAACAACTATGTTTCATGACGATATATCCAATTAGCAAAATAACCAATAACAACTAAAGTAATAAAACTACTGATTAGCGTGGATGCTACAATAGCGCCAAATTGATTGATAAGGGTATCATAATACAACATGACCCCGACACTAATTGGAATAAATAATAATGTCATGTAACGAATGAGCAATTCACAGCCAGGTTGGACACTCGTATCAGGAATAATATTAAAGGCTAATAATAAAAACAGTATTAACATACCGATAATACTGCCAGGGAAAGTAAAGGGAAGTAAACCGGCAATGATATTACCACTATATAGGCAAAGATAAATGAGTGTAAACGCTATAATATAATGCGCAAAGGCGGTAATTATCTTATACATATGTAAATCCTTAGTTTTAGATTTAACTATCTCATAATAAAGAACGGGAGGTTAACATTGTTTTCGTCAACAATAAATTGTTAATTAATAATGAATAACTGTAAGGTATTACTTAACTATTTTATATTAGTCAGAAACGTTTTTTAATTGATGATACACTTAATTTTAACTAAATGATTTTATATTATTTATATTTTAAAAATATTGCTTATAACTATTGTATCTTTTATTAAACCGTGCAAAATGAGTTTACCTAGCGAACAGGTGAAGTAGGAAAAGCAACATGACAAATCATAAATTAGTGTCAATTTGATCATGCTAGATTATGGACAACATCAATTGGTTAAACGATAAAGCGAAGTATTTTATACTATCAATTAACGGCATAATAACTGTTAGAGGATAATTTAATGGAAGATGTGCTCCGTCAGCTCCTTGTAGACTATTATGTTAATGATGCTTATATAGCATATGATACTCCGTTAATAATTAAAATTTATTTTATCTATTCTAATGGATCACGTTGTCATTATAGGATTACTCTACCAATCTTCCCCAATTATACCACTAATAATCAATAAGTTAGATAATGGGGAACGCATAGCTATGATAAATAATAATTCAATACAACAAGCGTCCACAGTTCAATTAAAAAAAACGCTTAAATTAAGACATGTTATCGTGATTGGACTTGCTTATTTAACGCCGATGACGGTGTTTGACTCATTTATCATTGTTTCTGAAAAGTCAAAAGGCCATGTTCCTAGTGCATATATTTTAGCATTATTAGCTATCCTCTTTACGGCAATTAGTTATGGTAAATTAGTACAACGTTTTCCTGAAGCGGGTTCTGCTTATACCTATGCTCAAAAAGCAATTAATTCACATGTTGGTTTTCTTGTCGGTTGGCTATCATTGTTAGACTATTTGTTTCTTCCCATGATAAATGTGTTATTAGTTAAAATTTACTTATCTGCTTTATTTCCTGACGTTGCATCTTGGCTATGGGTTATTCTTACTGTTGCAACTGTGACCGTCTGTAATTTGCGTAGTGTAACTTGGGTAGCAAATCTTAATATGTTTTTGGTCTTTATTCAGATCATGATTTTGATTACTTTTATCTATTTAGCTTATAGAGGTATTACTCAAGGCGAAGGGCTAGGAACAGTATTGAGCTTACGACCTTTTTTTTCTATGCAAGCTGAAATAATTCCGATTATCACAGGGGCAACTGTCTTATGCTTTTCCTTTTTAGGTTTTGATGCTGTTACGACGTTGTCCGAAGAAACAACCAATGCGCGTATTGTTATTCCTAAGGCAATATTTTTGATAGCGCTTTATGGGGGAATTATTTTTGTTATTACTTCTTACTTTATTCAGATCTACTTTCCTGATTTAAGCCGTATAAACAATCCTGATAATGCATTACCAGATATAGCATTAGCAGTTGGCGGTCATATTTTTATGGTTATTTTAAGCTGTTGTGCTGCCATTGGTGCTTTAGCATCCGGATTAGCATCACAAGCAAGTGTTGCTCGATTATTATATGTCATGGGGCGAGATCATGTTTTTTCAGAAAAGATTTTTGGCTATATTCATCCTACCTGGCATACGCCTGCAGTAAATATATTAGTTGTTGGTAGCCTATCGCTTTTAGCTATCTTATTTGATTTAGAAAGTGCTATGGCATTGATTAACTTTGGTGCATTAGTAGCATTTACCTTTGTAAATATTGCCGTTATTTCCTATTTTTTTATTAAAGAAAAGCGTAATCAGTCCACAAAAGATATTTTAAATTATCTACTACAACCATTAATTGGCATGGCACTTATTAGTATTTTATGGCTTCACCTTGCGAATACATCTCTTATACTTGGCGTTCTTTGGGGAACAATCGGTTTTATTTATCTGGCATATTTGACGAAAGGATTTAGAAGACCACCACCACGTATGGAGCACATTCAACAAATAGTAACAAGTGAATAATTATATTATCGTTTATTACTCAGGCTGTGTATAAACAGCCTGTAAAATAGCAGCATATCATGCGGTTATATTTTTTAAATATGAGACCAATGTAAGAAGTAAGTTAGTTTTTTTATCATCTCCCTGATATTGCTGAAAAAGATTTTCAATAGTAAGTAAATAATGCGTTAATCGTTCTTCAGTAAAACGTGATCTACGATGAGCCAACCAACGTTGTTGTTCATGATCATTAAGTGTAGTAGGGTAATTTCTTGCTCGATAACGAAATAATAATTCCTTTAATCGTTTATCAACAAAGTTTAACGCTAATGCAGGTAAGTTAGAAGGTAATGTATTGCGAATAATTTCCATCGCAGCACGATCAGCATCAGAAAAAAAACCATTATAAAGTTGGCCATCAACATCATCAATGGTGGAAGAACGATTAGGCTCATCAAAGATGGCAATGATAGTTTCTCTAATATGTGGATTATTTTTTAAGAGTTGTAAATTCTTCAAACAATGCCGGCGATCAATACCTAAACGCTGACTATTTTCTTCTGTCAAACTTTTTGCTGGTGCTAATACGGGGCATTTATTGATGTGGACAAGCTTTAACGGTATCGCTTTTTGATTTAAAGGTAAATTTTCTGTACGCGTATAAAGGTACTCACGTAATGTATTACTATCTAAATCAAGTAAAGGCGTTATATCTCCCGCCAAATCACAAACAATAACAGCATTATTATTTTGAGGATGCCAACCCAGAGGGACAATCCAACTCGTATTTCCTCGTTTACTACCCAACATACCTGATACATGTATTAGTGGTGTCATGCCGGCAATATCAATAAGTGCTTTTACTTTATTTTTATTACGTAATTGATAAAGATAACTAAATAATCTAGGTTGAGCTTGTTTTATTAATTTTGCTATAGAAATCGTTGCATAAACGTCAGACATTGCATCATGGGCTTGCAAATGTTCAATATTATTTGCTTTTGTTAAGTGTTCTAATTTAAAACTGGGTAAACCTTCATCATTTATGGGCCAATTGATACCATCAGGACGTAATGCGTAACATGCACGTACTACATCGATAAGATCCCAACGTGAATTACCTTCTTTCCAACTATAAGCATAGGGGTCATAAAAATTGCGATAAAAAATATTACGCGTAACTTCATCATCAAAGCGTATATTGTTATAACCCATTATACATGTGGCGGGTCGACTAAATGCATTATGAATTTGATGACTGAATTCCGCCTCATTAACGCCTTTCTGTAATGCACATTGTGGCGTTATTCCTGTAATGAGTATAGCTTCAGGATCAGGTAAATAATCATCAGCAGGTTTACAATAAATGACAATCGGATCTTCAATAATATTAAATTCGCTATCAGTTCGTACTCCCGCAAATTGTGCAGGCCTATCATAAGCTGGATTAATGCCAAAAGTTTCATAGTCATGAATATAAAATGTATTTTCTATCTGAATTGCCACTAGGTAAGTTCTCTTCTAATGTACAAGGCTGAATAGCTAGTTATTGTAGTTATCTATTTGTGAATTTGTAATAGCTATTAATTGAATAATGTTAATTATTATTACTAGCACAAAACGGTAATGTAATAAGTCAATATCAATATTAATTTAACCCCTGACTCACATTTTTACGTAATGCGTAGTTAGGCAATTTTGAGCAATTATAAAGTATCGCATTATAAGGTGGAATGCATAACTAACAGAATATATCTCAAGGATCTTATTGAAGTAGCTAAATTATCTATACTCAAATAAGTTATTTATTTTTACAGGAAAGGAAAAACTATGGTAAATATTAAAATAAATGAAGCAATTGATGATGCTTTTAATAACTTAAGAATACAATGGAAATGGTTTGTTGTTATTGGCATTTTACTCTTAGTCATAGGTATTCTTGCATTAGCAAATGTATTAATTGCTACAGTAGCATCAATGTATTTTGTGGGGGTTGCTATTATTACTTCGGGTATACTCCAAATTATTCATGCATTTCAATTACGAGATCGATCATATGTATTATTCTGGGGAGGATGTGGTCTTATTTATACTATTGCAGGTATTGCTGTAATAGCGGATCCTGTAATGGCATCATCTGCACTTACGTTATTATTAGCTATTACATTATTTTGTTTAGGTATTATTCGTATTTGGCAAGGTGCTCGTAGCTGGCACTATGCAGGAAATGGTTGGATCATTTTTTCCGGTATTTTATCACTATTACTCGGTATATTAATTATGAGTGGCTGGCCTTTAAATAGTTTATGGATCATTGGACTACTTTTAGGTATTGATCTGTTATTTCAGGGATGGCTTTATTTATTATTTGGTATTGCTATCCGACCTAAAAATACATAGTAAGCTAGATCAACTGCGCTATTTTTTAAAATTAGATGATTATTTTTAATCATTAAATATTAATCCAAAATAATATAACGTTATTGAGATAGGCTATATAATATAGTCTATCTCAATTTGAATTAACGGTATATCAAATTCATTGAATTGTTTTTTATAGATTACTTCATATTGGTTTGGTGCCGTTTTCTCAAAACATTAATAAGATCATTAAAATTTACTTGTTGATCCTGTAGCAACACAAGTAGATGATATATTAAATCAGCTGATTCATTTTTAATCTCTTCTCGATCATGAACCATTGCTGCTAATGCAGTCTCAATAGCTTCTTCTCCTACTTTTTGAGCGATTCGCTTTGTACCACTAGCATATAATCGAGCGGTGTAAGAATCCTCGGGCATGGCATTTTTTCGGCTTGCTACCAATTGTTCTAATTGCCATAAAAAGCTCCAATCACTACCGTTGGAAAAAAAACAACTTCTTGTCCCTGTATGGCAAGTTGGTCCAATTGGATGGACTAGGATTAATAGGCTATCATTATCACAGTCAGTGCTAATGTTGACTACATTTAAATAATTACCTGAAGTTTCACCTTTTGTCCAAAGCGTTTGTCGACGACGTGAATAAAATGTAACTTTGCCTGTTTGCTCTGTTATTGTTAACGATTCTGACGTCATATAACCTAGCATTAATACTTCACCAGACATAGCATGTTGTATGATAGTGGGTAATACGCCTCCCATTTTTTGCCAATCTAATTGATCTTTTTGTTGTTGTGTTAGCATAGTCTTATTTGTACTCCTTCATCAGCTAAATAGTATTTTAATTTAACAATATCAATGAGTTTTTTATGAAAGACTGAAGCGGCTAATGTGCCATCAACATTCGCTTGTTGAAAGGCATCGAGAAAATGATGCATTTCACCCGCACCACCAGATGCAATCAGTGGAATTTGACAAATAGCGCGAACTTGCTTTAATTGGGTTAAATCATATCCTTTGCGGACACCGTCTTGATTCATCATATTGAGAACAATTTCACCAGCACCACGATGTTGAACTTCTTTTACCCAATCAAGTGTTTGCCATGGTGTTACTTGGCTACGATAACTATTACCCGTATATTGGTAAACTTTATAACACGCGGTGTCATGATCAAACCAGCTATCTATACCAACAACGATACATTGCTCTCCATAGCGATCAGCAAGGCGGTTAATTAAATCAGGATCAGCTAACGCCGGTGAATTGATAGAAATTTTATCGGCACCAAAAGAGAGAATTCGCCCTGCATCTTCAATAGAATTAATACCGCCTGCAACACAAAAAGGAATGTCGATAACTTTGGCAATACGTGAAATCCAACTTTTATCAACAATACGGCTATCTGATGATGCAGTAATATCATAAAAGACTAACTCATCAGCGCCTTCCATAGTATATCGTTTAGCTAAGGGAACAATGTCCCCAATTATTTCATGATTACGAAATTGTACGCCTTTTACGACGTGGTCATTCATTACGTCAAGACAAGGAATTATGCGTTTTGCCAACATGCGATAGCCTCCTTAACACTAAATTTATTTTCTAAGAATGCACGACCGACAATAACGCTTTTTACACCACTCGGGCGTAATGCCTCAATATCAGCTAATTCACCAATACCTCCAGAAGATTGAAAAGCAATGTTAGGATAAAGTTGACAAAGTTCACTATAAAGTTGCGTATTCGCTCCACCTAATGTGCCATCGCGTGAAATATCAGTACAAAGAACATGCTTTAAGCCAATGGAGCGATAATCATCAATTGTTTTTTCAATCGATTGATTGGAATTTTTTTGCCAACCATCAATAGCAATATATTTATTCCCTGTTTTTGTTATACGAATGTCTAACGCTAAAACTAATTTCTCTGCACCATATAGATGGAACCAGTGTTTAACTAAATCAGGATGAGAAATAGCGGCGGAGCCTATAACGACACGATTAGCACCGACATCGAGTAGTGCTTGTATATCATCTTTACATCTAATACCACCACCGACTTGTATAGGGACATTAACTTGGCTAATTAATTTATAGAGTAATGTTATTTGTCGCTTATTAGGATTTTTCGCCCCGGTTAAATCCACTAAATGTAACCGTTGCGCACCTTGTTGTTGATAATGTTGCAGATAATATAATGGATCGTAACTATAATTAGATTGATGTTGGTAATCACCTTGATGTAAGCGTACAACGTTGCCATCAATGAGATCTAATGCAGGTATAATCATAACAATTACATCTCCAAAAAATTTTGCAATAATTTTGCTCCCACTTTTCCTGAGCGTTCTGGATGAAACTGGACACCATAAAAATTGTCTTTTTGCACTGCAGCTGTAAGTGATAAACCATAGTCTACTTGTGCAATCGTTGCAGAGCATAAAGGTAATGCGAAATTATGAGTGAAGTAAAAATAATTGTTATCATCAATGTGTTTGAATAAAGGATGACCGGTTTGTGTGATTACAGTATTCCATCCCATATGAGGTAACGAGAGTCCTTTTGCTTGAATACGAATGATATTTTCGTTAATAATACCAAGGGTTGTCGTATTACCTTCTTCACTATAGCGCGCTAATAATTGCATTCCTAAACAAATTCCAAGTACAGGCTGCTTATAGGCATTAATCAATTTAATTAATTGTCGTTGTTTTAAGTATTGCATTGCTGCTTGTGCAGAGCCTACCCCAGGTAGAAATAGTTTAGTCGATGTTAAAATCGTATTTTCATCACAACTAATAATCGGATCATAACCTAAGCGCTGAATGGCATAGGTAAGTGAGGCGAGATTGGCACAACCTGTATCAAGAATAACGATGCTCATTACAATACTCCTTTCGAACTGGGAAGTGTATTGCCTCCAATCTTAATTGCTTGACGTAATGCCTGACCAAATACCTTAAATAAGGCTTCTACTCGATGATGGTCATTTTTGCCTTTTGTTTTAAGATGTAAAGTACAATTCATTGCATTGGAAAGAGAACGAAAAAAATGTTCTACCATTTCAGTACTCATATCACCAACACGTTGATACTTAAATTTAGCTTTATATTTTAGATAGGGACGACCACTAATATCGAGTGCACAGAGTGCCAAACATTCATCCATAGGTAATGTGAAACCAAATCGATTGATGCCAAGTTTGTCACCTAATGCAACTTTTAGTGCCTCACCTAACGCTAAAGCAGTATCTTCAATGGTGTGATGATCATCAATATGCAAATCACCGTCAACTTTAATATTCATACGAAAATCGCCATGTGTAGCAATCTGATGAAGCATATGATCAAAAAAGCCAATATGCGTATTAATTTGGCTTGCTCCTTGTCGATCTAACCAGACATCTACCGTAATAGAAGTTTCTTTTGTTGTTCGTTCAATGTGAGCATAGCGATCTCCCTCCGTTAGTTTTTTAGTGATTTGTGTCCAATTAAGGGTTTTGGGATGATAAAGTAAACCATTAATTTGCATGTTTTCAGCAAGTTGCATATCAGTTTGTCGATCGCCTATGACATAACTATTACGATAATCTATGGTAGAATTTTGTAAATATTGGGTAACCAATGCTGTTTTTGGCTTACGACAAAAACAATTTTCTTGAGGTAAATGGGGGCAAATATGGACGTCCTCAAAATTTATTCCTTGGGAAGAAAAAATTTGCATCATGAGCTGATGTGGCCCATCAAAGTCAGCTTGTGGAAAATGCGCCGTACCTAATCCATCTTGATTAGTGATCATAACAAGCTTATAACCATATTGTTGCAACGTGAGTAAAGCTGGAATAACATCAGGCTCCAGTCTCAACTTGTCAAATTGATCTACTTGATAATTATCTTGAGGTTCACTAATTAATGTACCATCACGATCGAGAAATAAATATTTTTGATCCATAATTATGCCTTATATTATCGAGTAAGGGTCGCTAAATAGGTAATAATTCGCTGACATTCCTTTTGTGTACCCACAGTGATGCGAATACAGTCAGATAGCCCATATTGTTTATCTTGGTTTCTGACAATAATGCCGTTACGCCATAATTTATCGAAAACGTTATTTGCATGATTAACTTTAATTAATACATAGTTACTTTGACTCTCATAAACCTCTTCGATACAAGAACATTGTTTTAGTGATTGTACAAATTTTGATCTCAATGCGTTAAGTTCAGAAACACGTGATTTCATTAAAGTTATACTTTTTGTGGATAATGCTTGAATAGCAATATCAGTCACTGGAGTTGGTATTGGGTAAGGGGCAATGACTTTTAATAAGAGTGATGTGATTTCTGGATGAGATAAGATAAAACCACAACGCAAACCCGCTAGTGCAAAAGCTTTTGATAAGGTACGTAATATGACTAAGTTAGGATATTTTTCTAGCCAACTTACGATACTTTGTTCGGGGCAAAATTCAATGTAGGCTTCGTCGATAACGACTAAACTCGTATTTTTTGTGATCGAAAGTAACTGGTGAAGGGTATCTGGATTAATGATGTTACCCGTTGGGTTATTAGGATTACTTAAATAAATTAATTTTACATTATCTAATGCAGCTTTAATAGCCGTTAAATTAAGTTGCCAATTGGATAATGTTGGGATCGCGCGGTAGTTTATTCCTAATATTTCAGCAGTCACGCGATACATTCCGTAAGTGGGAGGGCAATAAAGAATCAGATCGTTGCTAGGCTCACAAAAAGTTTTCATTAATAGTTCAATACCTTCATCTGCACCACGCGTCATTACTATTTGATTTGTATTCAAATTAACATAATCAGCATAAAGGGAAATAACTTGTTTAGGTTGACATTCTGGATAGCGATTTAATGTAGTCATTTTTATTTCAATAGGGGATGCAATAGGATATTCATTTGCATTTAGCCATATGTCCCCTGATCCACCAATACGTCGCGCTGAAAGATAAGGTGTTAATTGTCTGACATTATTCCGGGCTAATTTATCAATGTTCATAATTTTTCCTTTTACGAATTTAATGCATTAACACGTAAGGAGACTGCACGTTTATGTGCTGTAAGCTGCTCAGCCTCCGCCATAATTTCAATAACAGGTGCCAGATTTAATAACCCTGCAGGCGTTAATTGTTGAATAGTCATTCTTTTTTGAAAATCAGCTAATCCAAGACTAGAATAAGTAGCCGCATAGCCATAAGTTGGTAAAACATGATTGGTGCCTGAGGCATAATCACCTGCAGATTCGGGAGACCAATCACCTAAAAAAACAGAACCTGCTGTTGTTATTTTATGTATGAGGTCGGCCGGTTGACGTGTTTGAATAATAAGATGCTCAGGGCCATAGTAATTACTGATCTCAATGCACTGCTCAAGGTTTTCCGTTACAATAAGTCGGCTTGATTTTAACGCCTGTTTAGCTATCTCAGCCCGAGAAAGGAGGCGAAGCTGAGTTTTAATCTGGGATGCAACTGCTTGAGCAATATTACTATCTGGTGTGACTAAAATAACTTGAGAATCAGGCCCGTGTTCAGCTTGTGAAAGCAGGTCTGCAGCAATAAATTCAGGAGTGGCACCACTATCAGCAATAATTAATATCTCAGAGGGACCCGCTGGCATATCTATTGCAGCACTATTGCGATATTGACTTACCTGTCGTTTAGCTTCGGTTACATAGGCATTTCCTGGTCCAAAAATTTTATCAACCTTTGTAATCGTTTGTGTGCCAAACGCCATGGCAGCAATTGCTTGTGCACCACCAATTTGATAAATATCCGTAATACCACAGAGATGTGTAGCATAAAGAATTTCATCGGCGATCGGTGGTGGTGAGCATAAAATAATTTTATTACAACCGGCAATTTTGGCAGGAATACCTAACATAAGTACCGTCGATAAAAGTGGGGCAGATCCACCTGGAATATAAAGTCCAACGGATTTAATGGGAAGGCTGATTTGTTGGCAGATTACGCCTGGTTGTGTTTCGACCTTTATAATTTGGGGTAACTGTGCTTGATGAAACTTTTCAATATTTTGTGCAGCTATATTCATGGCATTTTTAATGTCATTATTTAACCTATTTATTGCATAAGAAATAGTTGCTTTATCGAGCCGAATATTGCTAATCGAGATATTATCAAATTGTTGACTAAAGAATTTTAATGCTTTATCTCCGTCACGTTTTACCTGTTGAATGATAGTATTTACGGCGTGATGAGTATTATTTGCTACAGTTATAGCCGGCCGAGTCAGTAATCGATTGCGTTCATTGTAGGAACAATTTTTCCAATAAGTTAATTGCATTGTTTTACTCCATCATTTTTTCAATGGGCAAGACAAGAATAGAGCTTGCACCTAACGCCTTAAGATTTTCCATCGTCTCCCAGAATAGGGTTTCGCTACTTACCATATGCATAGCAACTCGGTTTTGCTCTCCGGCTAATGGTAATATCGTTGGTTTCTCGGCGCCGGGTAGTAATGCAATAATTTCCTCGAGTCGATTACTTGGTGCATGTAACATGATATATTTTGATTCTCGAGCTTGTATAACCCCTTGGATCCGGGTCATAAGTTTATCAATTAGTTGCTGTTTATATAGTTGCATAGCACCGCTACGCTGAATAAGGCACGCTTTAGAACGATAAATCACTTCGACTTCACGTAACCCATTAGCCTCTAATGTGGCACCTGTTGAGACCAGGTCACAAATGGCATCAGCTAATCCTGCTCGTGGAGCAACTTCAACAGATCCGTTTAATAAACATGTTTTTATTTGAATTTGATGGGTATCAAAATATTGTTTAAGTAAATGAGGATAAGAAGTAGCAATTCTGGCCTCTGCTAATTCTTGTAGACCTTTGTATTCATATCCAATGGGTAAAGCTAATGATAGTCGACAACGACCAAAATCGAGTCGACGTAGCATAATATACTGGTGATCTTCTCCCTTTGCTTGACGATCTAACAGTGTTTCCTCAAGAACATTTTCACCAACAATACCTAAATCAACTACATTATCAATGACTAAACCAGGAATATCATCATCGCGAACACGCAAAATATCAATGGGCATATTTTCAGCATAAGCAATAAGGCATTGTTGTTGTAGATTGATTTTTATACCACAAAGGGTTAAAAGCTCTTGTGATTCCGAACTCAATCGTCCTGATTTTTGTATAGCAATACGTAATCGTTGTTCAGTCATAGTATTTCCCTTCTCAAGATGGCCATTAACTTGCATTATTTTTAACCAATAAAAAACCCCCGGAAGATCTTCCGGGGGTTTTTTCACGTCCTATACCACTGGAAGATCTTATCAGCCTTCCAGCACACAACGCCTGAAAGACTAATCAGGTGTGGTGGTGGTGATGATTAATTAGAACGTAATACATGATTTTTTCACTTTAAGCTTGAAGGAATATTATTAAACTATCACGTAACTATGAAATTGCAACTTTTTTGTTCAATAAGCTTATAGCTTGATGCAAGAATAATAAATTAATATTAGCGTTTTTCAAATGCTAATGCTTTATGTTCAATATAGCGCATTAATAATGTTAATAACCCATTGATGCAAAGATAAATAAAACCAGCGTTCACTAAAGCCATTAAATCATAATTCTTTGCTATCGTTTTATACGCGTATCCCATAATATCCATTAATGTAATTGTATAAGCTAAGGACGTACCTTTAAATACTAAAATAACTTCATTGGAATACGATGAAATTGCCCGTTTAAACGCATAAGGAAACAAAATCGCAAACGTCTGATATTTTGACATACCCAATGCAGAACATGATTGCCATTGTCCTATAGGTATTGCATTTATTGCTCCCTTCAATAATAAAATGGTATATGCAGCACTATTTAGGGTCAATGCAATGATAGCACAAAACCAGGGACTTGATAGAATATGCCATAATAAAGGTAAATTTTCACGGATAAAAGGAAATTGGCCCGGGCCGTAATTAATAATGAAAATTTGTATTAAAAGTGGCGTACCAGTGAAAATAGTGACATAAAATCTAATCAGTGGTGAAATAAAAGGGACTTTTAATGTCAAGCATAGAGTAAATAATACCGCTAATACAAACGCCATAAATAAAGAACATACCGTAAGTATCAAGCTGGTGCTAAGCCCCTGTAATAGCTCCGGGATATAGGTAAACATTAGTTCTCGCTCCTTATATATCGTGTTGTCCTATTCTCAATTTTCTTTAAAATAAATTGACTAACCATAGAGATAGCAAGATAAATAAGCGCTGTTATCATATACCACGTAAAAGGTGTATGCGTAAGATTAATGATACTTTTTGTTTGCATACTTAAGTCATTTACACTAATTAGTGAAACTAATGCAGTATCTTTTAATAAAACTAGCCATTGATTACCTAGCCCAGGTAAAGCATGTCGCCACATTTGTGGCATAATTAAACGAAAAAAAATAGCTTGACGAGTTAAACCAAGTGCATAACCAGCTTCCCATTGCCCTATTGGAATTGCTTTAATGGCTCCTCGAATAGTTTGTGATGCGTAGGCAGCATAAAGCAAACTCAAAGCAATAACACCGCAAACAAAAGAATTCGCTGTAATTTCTATTTGTACAGGAATTTCAATCAAACCGAGATTAAGTGTTATACCATCAGCAATTAATGAAAATAAGATAATTAAGCCGAAATAGACAAACATTACGATCAATATTTCGGGTAAACTCCGTAATATTGTAATAAATATTGTACCGATATAAGCGATGGGTTTAAATTTAATCGATTCCCACATAGTAAATAATAGGGCTAATATTAGCCCTATTATGAGTGAATAGCATGCGAGTTCAAGTGTTGTTCCGGTCGCTTTTAATAAATTAACCAATAAAGGGTTTAAGTTTATAAAAGTAGAAAAGTCATTCATAACTTATTTATTTGTACTGAACCATTTATCATAAATAGCTTGATACTTACCATTATCTTTAATGGTTTGCATGGCTTGATTTATTTTTGTCATTAATTCGATATTATTTTTACGTACAGCAATGGCCATACCTGTACCAAAATAATCCGGGTCTGTAATATTGCTACCAACTGTGGTCAATGTGTTATCGCTTTTCAGCCATTCAGTAGACACGGCTGTATCTCCAAACACTGCATCAAGACGGCCACTTTTCAGGTCTAAAATAGCATTTTGATAACTACTATAAGCAACAATATTGGTTTCAGGATATTTATCTGCTAAATATTTTTGATGGGTAGTACCATTTTGAACACCAATTTTTTTATTTTTGAAATCAGTAAAATTAGATGCCGCTTCTTTGGTGGCGATAAAAAGCGCGGAATTTTTATAATAAATATCACTAAATAAGACTTGTTTTTGTCTTTCTGGCGTTATATCAATTGCAGCAATAAGTGCATCAAAACGGCGGAATTTAAGGCTCGGGATCAAACTATCAAAATCTTGGTAAGTAAATGAGCAATCAGCAGGGATCGCCTGACAAATTGCTTTAGCTAAGTCAATATCGAAGCCCTGGATTTCATTGTTAGCATCAATGTATTCGAAGGGAGGATATCCGGCTTCAGTAGCAAAGCGGATAGTAGCCTCTTTCGCAAGCGAAATAGTTGAAAAACCCAAACAAACTAATGCTATTAATATTTTTGATTTCATTTTCATAATAAAGCTCGTTAGTGGGAAAGATAAGCCGCAAATTTTTCAGTTTGTGGCCGTTCAAAGTGGCTGGCGTCACCCTGTTCAATAATGACACCTTGCTCCATATATACAATATGATTAGCCGTTTTTTTGGCAAACTCTACTTCATGTGTAACGATTATTTGAGTAATGCCTGTTTCTGCTAATTCATTAATTATGGCAACAATTTGAGCCGTAATTTCCGGATCAAGTGCAGCTGTAGGTTCGTCAAAGAGCAAAACTTTAGGTTCCATCATAAGTGCTCTAGCAATAGCAACTCGTTGTTGTTGTCCACCGGAAAGATGCAATGGAAACCGATTTATAAAGGGCATTAATTGTAATCTTTCCAAAAGTTGTTTAGCTCGAATAATTGCATCAGTTCGATCCATATGTAAAACACGGCAAGGCGCTTCAATAAGATTCTGCAACACGGTTAAATGCGGCCACAAATTATACTGTTGAAAAACCATACCTACGTTTTGACGTAATTGGCGAATAGCTTCTTCTGTCACAGGTTTAGTAAAATCAAAACGATTATTTAAAATTTCCAGTTGACCAGAACTTGGCATCTGGAGCAAATTAAATACGCGTAAAAGAGAACTTTTACCTGCGCCACTTGGCCCAAGTAATATAACCGTTTCTCCTTTATTACAGCTAAAATTGATGTCAAATAAGGCCTGCTGTGCGCCATAAAAACAATTTATGTTAGTAAGTCGAATATCCATGCGAAATAAATGAATAGTAATCAATGAAACAATGTTAGCGTTATGCGTTTTATTATGCAATTATATTGGTATAAAATTTTGTATCATGACTTTTTTCAGAAAATAAAATTGGAAGTTTTTTGATTATCTTATTGTTTTTTAATCAAATTTTATAATGTGAGATTTTTAACCAACGAATGCTAATGTTGTTACATTGACATAGCGGGGTTAATTCATATTTTATTCAAAAATAACGCTCTATTTCACAACTTATCAACCTGATAGTAAGATAAAGGTTACATAGAGCCTTTTTAGATCATGTAACTATCTTATTGATTAAATTGTTGATAATAGATTTGCGAGCCAGGCCAATAAATAAATTTAGAATTTATCGGCACGATTTGATAATGGCTATTATTACCAACGCCAAATAGATCACCATATTCATTTATATAGTAAATGTATTCACGACCAACAGCGATATCGACAATATGTTTGCCTATAGTTTCTTGTTTTGTGGGTCTTACACCGTATATATGTTGAGGATAATTCATGTGTGGTGATGTTAACCCCCACGTAAAGAGTTCACCTTTTGAGGATAAGGCAACAACACCTCGATAACGAGCATATAATTTTTCAATTTTAGCACCAATATTGATTTTCTCGGGAGTTATTATAAATTCAGTGTTTCTATACTCAATTTTTTCAGAAGGTGATGTGTTATAAAGAACTCCCTTGCCTAGTGAGGCTGTATTTCCCCAACCAACTACCGAACCATCATTAAGCAATGCTGTCGCCCAACCCCAACCACCGCCAATATAAGTAATGTCTTTTGCAATCGACTCTAATGCATTGAAACGAATAGGTTTAATGTGGTATCTTACTCCAGGGAATCCCATAACACCATCATAATTTCCTCCCCATACCCATACTTTATTTGATTGAGTAATTGCAAATCCGCCTTGCTGATGGTTACCAATTAACCTTACTTTTTCACCAGAAAAATCAACCCGTGTAGGAATTGGGTCGGGGTCACCTGAAATGCTAACACTTCTTCCAAGTTGGCCAAAACGACTATCTCCCCATGTCCAAACATCACCGTTTTTATCTAATGCAATGGAGAAACCATCAGCGGTAATAATTTGCTTTATATTACTTATTACTTTACAAGGAATATAAGCATTTTCATTTTGATAACCAGATGACATGTTACCCGAATAACATCCAGCTTCATTAAAATATTGTTCTCCCCATCCCCAAACAGTACCATTAACATCTAGTACTAACATACTCGAGACTGCGCCACCAATATCTACAATTTGGGGTAAATTTTCAACCATTGTTGGTGGTGAAGAAATATCCTCAACTGTATTATTACCTGTTTGCCCTTTGCGCCGCCAACCCCAAACCCATATTTTCCCATTAACAGCAATAATTCCTGTATTCGTTAATGAACTATGAGCACCTATTATATTAAAAGAGGACATTAATTTAGCTTGTGGAATATAATCTCGTTTTATTTCAGCTTTTAATGTAGTACTAAAAAAAATAAGTAACAAAGCAATGTAGCTACTATAAGATGTGGTTTTTTTACTTTTAAATGTGCACTGAAATAGTTTTATTAAGATAGACATCGTATTAATTAATCTCCTTAGCCACTGCTTAAATATATAGTCTATTTATGATATGACCTTATAAATATAGATGTTAATACCAATGGATTGTTCTAATAGAAAAGTGCTCATTAATGAAAAGTTATGCATTTTATGCATCACATAGCATTGTAAAAATAGTTATAACTTATAAAGTTAGAATTCTAGTAAGTTTATAATTATATGCTCTGGCCTGATATAACATAAAAGTAATTAATATAGCGTTCTATTTTATATTGAATATAAATAGATAGTAGACTCTTTATTTTCTTTTTCTACCAATTAATAACCTATTTATTTAAAATTTAATAAAATTAATTAAATCAATTAAAAAGTTAACTATATAGCTATTATTATGATCAATAGCGGTAAATGTGAAATTTTGATTTAAATATCGCTTATTTTATTTAATTTCTTTTTATCTTTATTCATAAAGCTCTTAAGTTTTATAGTTAGTTATAAAGCTTACATGTCTATTATTATTAATAAAATCAATCATTATTGTAAAATAATGAACAAGATATATAGAAACGGATATATATATAAATGTATTTTATGATAAGTAAGTGTATCACAATAAGAAGGCATCATTAGGTTATCTCTATTTTATTTGGAAACATATAGCAAAATGTGGCCCCCTCTGTTTTTAAACATAACTTCATAGAAAAAATAAAAGTTAAGTTATATTCTTTATACTTTTTTATTATATAAAATTTAAAAAACTATAATTATATTATAAAAAAAAAACAGATAAGCCAATTATTAAGCTTTTATAAATATATTGCTTAATTAATTTTAATATAAATCAATATGATATTTACTTATTATATTAATAGAATATAAAATTAATCTTATGATATTCAACTTAATGTTAATTTTTTTTATTAAAATGTTAATTTTGTTGGTTAATTGATTGTTTTTGATATATATGTATACAAAAGATTTTTTTATAATAAAATCCAGACAAAAAATTATTATTCAGAATTTTAGTTATGCACTTTAAGTGAAGTTATGTGAAATAAATGTGTACACAATGTGTTTTTTCTGATTTTTCAAATAGTTTTTAAAGTTGCAATATTTAAATAAAGTAAAAAATCAATTGAGTAAATATTTATTCATTGTGAATTTTTATTAAATTTAATTTTTTTGTTTTGGTGTGTTTTATGAATAATAAATTTCGTAGATTTATATGAAAATTTAGGTAAAATACACGACAGATTCAGCGAAGAGTTCTTTTAAATGTATTCAGCTGAATAATCAGAAGATCTTAACTAAAGTTAGTTAAGTAATCTAACTAATTTAAGATTGATTAATTTAAATATTAAATGTCTATATCTATATAAGGAAGTTTAACCATGTCTATTATCCAAAGTATCAAAAATAAAGTATTAGCCGGTTGTGTTGCTGTTGCTGAATTTAAAAATAACAACAAAGGTGTAACTGCAGTAGAATACGCAGTAGTAGTAGCAGGTGTAACTGCAATCGTTTTAGTAATCTTCAAAAACGACGGTATAGTTGCTAACATGTTAACTGCTATCTTTAGTAAGATCGAAACTAGCGTATTAAGTGGTATTACAAATCAAGTTAATAACTAATGAATAATATTGTTACACTAATTAAAAATTAGTGCTTATTATTTAAGTATACAGGCTTTATATTAACCCGTACAAAGTACGGGTTAATTATGTTCTTACTTCTCACTTCATTGCAAATTAAATTCATATAAAAATATGTAACGTATGAGTTTTATCTAAAAAAGTATATTATTAACAGATTTTAATAATAATTATTTCTTTATTATTGCCTGTTGAAATAATAACTAATACTATACAATACTACATGTTTAATTTTAGCTTCCTGTATAATGATTAATTAGGTTATTATATTTAAGCTTCACTTTATTTATGTTGTCATATTTTATGTGCTTTATTAAGTTCATCAGGAAGTATAGGAAAATTAATTAAATGAAAAATTTTATTTCAATTGCATTAATTTTAGTAGGATTAATTGGTATATTTATGCTGTACCAAAAACAGGATAATACTCCATCACAGGTTGTTAGTGCTCCCGTTATTAATAAAGATCCTGAAATTAAAGAAATGGTTATTAGCGTAGCTATAGCTAAAGAAGACCTAACAGAAAAAATGATACTTACATCAGATGATTTTCAATTGGGAACCATTAAAGTATTGGAAAATTCTCAAGAGAAAAGAATATATGATTTAAATACAAATACATCAATAATAGGTTATGCGCTTAATGCACCTATTGCAAAAAACGCATTTATTCCTGTTACCGCACTTGTAGAGCCTGGTAGTCATGAATACGTCGATTTATTTAAACAACCAGGAACAATTATTTATACATTTAATTTACAAAAAGGTGATCAATATTTAGTTGATAATTTAAAATCAGGTGAATATGTTGATATATTTTTAGCGTATGAACGCAATCATTTATCAGGAGGTATTAATGAATATATTTCTCCTGGTGGAAGGAATAATGTTAATGATGTTTATTTAAAACCTGTTATGATGCATAAACGTGTTTTATCATTAAAAAAATTCCCTGGTATTGGCAATGAAAGTAATGGAAATGTACAGTTAATTGTTGAAATTTCAGATATTGATATGAAAATAATAAAAGCATTAGAAGGCCGTTCTAAATTTGTGTTATTCCCATCATTACCTGATGATGTGGAAATTGATATTAAATCTTCTTTACCTGAGAAGGAAGAAAATTGGCCTGTATCTGATGCAACAATTTTTAATACAGGTATAGGTGGTATTAGAGAAATACGAGGTTAACAATAATTTAATAGATATTTTAAAATTATTTCATATTTTTATAGTTAATAATGTTTTTCTCTAAGATGTATATTTAGTTTATATTCTGAATTATTTTGTTAGATTATTCAGAATGATTATATAATAAATGAGTTTTAAGTATAATAAATACTTAATATAGTTGTATTTTATAACTACTTATAACTTAAAATAATATCTATTTTAAATGGAATGAGAGGGACTGCAAAGATGATGCAGATAATTACTAGCATTGGACAATCAAATATGCGTCATCGCATGCTAAATCTGTTAATTATCATCAATACTTTATTGCTTTTATTATTTTTAGCACCTTCAGCAATGGCCAATTATATATATTTAAAACCAGGCCAATCTAAAACAATTGACAGTAATGCATCTATAGATACTGTATTTGTGTCAAATCCTGCTGTGGCTGATTATAAAATTCTTAGCGAAAAAAGAGTTGTTATTTATGCTAAAACGAATGGCCTTTCTGAAATAACCTTATATGGAAATGATACAAAAGTTTTAGCTAAAGTAACTGTTGATGTTGATCCTATTATTAGTGACTTAACTTATCGCATAAAGAGTGCTTTTCCTAATACGGATGTAAGGATTCAGCGTTTAACTCAAACTACTACTAATGGAAAATCAGTTTATCTATTAACAGGTCAGATACCAGATGAAGAAACGGGCGATCTTATTTATTCAATTGTCGGCGAAACAGTTGGTACTGAAAAAAAAGAAATAGAGCTTAAACTTTATACTCCAGATGGTGGTACGAATGAAATACCGCTAGAACATATGACTAAATATGTTTATCGAAACATTATAAAAAGATTTACCTTACCACGTCAAAAAGCTAACCAAGTTAATGTACAAATGGTAATTGTGGAAGTAAGTAAGGAGTTTACGGATGCAATTGGTGTTGAATGGTCTCAAATTGCTTTAGATCCTAATGGTAGTGCCTCTACGTTCGGTAGCCAAGGACATTTCCAATTAATTAACTTTCACGGCTTTGATGCGCAACGTTTAGTTCATACTGTTAATGCTTTGAAGAATGAAAATTTAGCTAAAGTATTAGCTAATCCTAATTTAACCGTATTATCTGGAGAAGTAGCTGAGTTTTTAGTCGGAGGTGAAGTACCTATCACTATTCGTGACTCAACAAACAATTCAGTCAGTACTAGCTATAAAGCGCATGGTATTATGTTAAGTATTGCGCCTAAGGTACTTCAAGATAATAAAATTAAATTAACATTAACAAGTGAATTAAGTAGTGCTTCAGATGTTAGTGCTTCAGATACATCATCACCTACATTTAAAACTCGTCGTTCAACGTCTACAATAGAATTAGCTAATGGGCAAAGCTTTGTGATGGGTGGCTTGTTAAAAGAAGAAGATATTGAAATACTAGATAAAATACCTATTCTTGGTGATATCCCTATTTTAGGCGCTTTAGCAAGAAATGCTAAAACAAAAAGACAAAAAACAGAATTAGTTCTCTTTGTAACTGTTAATTTAGTTAGCCCAGTAGATTCGCTATCAGAAATTGATATTCCTTCTACCGGTAATAAAACAAGTAGTACCAAATTACTTTTTAATGTTGGCATAAATAATGCTGCACGTGAAAATCGCTTACTGGGTAGTAAAAATAAGCAAATAGATTCTAAAACAGTTAGTTTCTTAGATCGTGGCGGATTCGATAAATAGTGGTAATAGATATATAAGTATAATAATAGAGGTTTTTACACATGAATTTATTTTCTGAAACAAAAATATCTGCTACACCAGAAAAAGCTAACGATGAAATAGATAATAGCCAATGTCATATTGTTGTTGTTTCATTGAGGAAAAAGCTATTAAATGATATAGCAAGCATACTGAGTATGCACAATATGAATTCATTTAAAATTGAACAACAAAGCTTTTTTTTATTGCAAGATGATTCAATTACTCAGAATGCTAATGTCATTATATTAGATATTGCTGATACAACAGATGTAAATATCATTACAGAAAAAATGGGATTTATTGTCCCTATGTATGCTAAATGTATATTTGTTGGTGATACTGATTCTATTGCATTCTCTCAAGAAATAGCGAGACGTGGAGCTGCATATTTGCATATAGCGACGCAATTATGGGAATTGGCTGATGTTATCGTAAGTTTGAATAGTAATGTTAGCTATAATGAGCGTAGTGCAGTAAAAATTAGCGTACTTGGATGTAAAGGTGGGGTCGGTACATCATTAATTAGCTATCAATTACTAGAACAGTTTGGTCAGCTTACTTCGGTACCTACTTTATTAGTTCAAGGTGCTACAGGTAGTGCAGATCTTGATTTAATCATGGATAAATCTTTTATACAAAAAGATGGACAAATTCATTCTATAAATGAATCACTCAATGTGAAAATGGAAGCCAGAGATAGTGTTATTCGCTATGATGATTCCCAATATAAATTATTTAATATTATTTTAGTTGATCACCAGGTTCATACATTATCACGTGAAAAATTAGAAATTATATTTAATAATTCACAAACACTTATTTTAGTTATTTCACATGAATTAGCCTCACTTCGTATAGCTAAAATCGTTCTTGAAGAAATTAAACGTGGAAGTGTTGCTGGTAATAGTGTAGTTCAACGTGTCTTTATTTGTTTAAATGAAAATAAATCAAATCCTGATAAGACATTGACAGAAGCTGAAATTGCTGAATATCTTGGTCATAAAATTGATATAGTAAATCCTTTTCAAACAAAGAAAAACGGTAATATTAAAAAATTCACTAGCCCGCTATTTAGCCAATTCGCTGCTAAAGTATTGGGTAAATCTGGAGTGGAAAAAGAGTCATCAGTTCTAGTGAAAAAATTTAATATCCGCTCATTATTCAGTAAATAATATTAAATACAAATAAAATACAAATAAAATACAAATAAAATACAAATTATATATTTATTAACGCTTAACTAATTAATAGTGACTCTATATGGAATCCGAAAATTCAAGTAACTTACTCTTTTTTAGAGAACAAGTTTTAAAAAATATCGATTTAGAGCGCATTGAAAATCTTAAAGGTGATCGTAATTCATTATTGCATGAAATTAATGAAATATTACAACGGATTATCAATAGTAGTGGTCGATATTTACAAAGTCAAAATCGGTTGTACCTTTCTGAATCTATTGTTGATGAAATTACTGGGTATGGTCCGCTACGCGAACTGATGGAAGATGACACAGTAAGTGATATTTTAGTTAATGGACCAGATAAAATTTTCGTTGAGCGTTTTGGTAAACTTGAACTTTCGAAAAAACGGTTTATTAATAATGACCAATTAACAGAAATAGCTCGTAGACTTGTTTCAAAAGTGGGTCGTCGTATTGACGATTCACAACCACTAGTTGATGCGAGAATGCCTGATGGTAGCCGCCTTAATGTCGTAATTTCTCCAATTGCATTAGATGGTACATCAATTTCAATTCGTAAATTTGGTAAAGGTAAGAAAACGCTTGGTGATTTAATTGAATTCGGCAGTATGGACGAAATGATGGCTAACTTTTTAGTTATTGCTAGTCGTTGTCGTGCCAATATTATTGTTTCAGGTGGTACCGGTTCTGGTAAAACAACATTATTAAATGCATTATCCCAGTATATCGCTGAAGATGAGCGTGTGGTTACCATGGAAGATGCTGCGGAATTACGTTTGGTTCAACCTCACGTTGTACGACTTGAAACGCGTATGGCTGGTGTGGAAGATAAAGGTAAAATTACCATGCGTAATTTATTGATTAACTCATTACGTATGCGCCCAGATCGGATAATAGTGGGGGAGTGTCGTGGTGAAGAAGCATTTGAAATGTTGCAGGCTATGAATACCGGGCATGATGGCTCAATGTCGACACTGCATGCAAACTCACCTCGTGATGCGGTTGCTCGTTTGGAAAGTATGGTGATGATGGCGAGTTCTTCTCTACCACTTATGGCTATCCGTCGTAATATCTCTTCGGCTATTAATATTATTATTCAGGCATCACGTTTACCTGATGGATCTCGTAAGGTGACGAATATTACTGAAGTTATGGGTATGGAAGGCGAAAATATGATTTTACAAGATATTTTTGCCTATGAAGCGTCAGCAGAGAGGGATACAAACGGGAGGATTCAAGGGCGTTTTGTTTCATATGGATTATTGCAACGATCAGCAGTATATAGAAATGCTATGTATCATGGTTTACTAGAGCCTCTTAAAAAACTATTTGGGAATAAGTAGTTATGGAAGCGATTCTTATTATATTTTTTATTATGATTATTTTAGGTGCTGTACAAATTTTAGCAGCACATAAACAAAAAACAAAAGCTAGAGAATTTTTAAAGATAATAAATAATCAGAATCAAACAAAATCAACCATTGAAGATAAATTGTTAAAATATAATGTTGGTGTTGAAATCTTAGATTTAATAAATGATTTTATTTATCACCTCAAAGGCAATAATAAAAAAGATGGAATGCGCAACCTTATTATCCTTTGTGTCATATTAGCTGTTTTTTATTACTTTAATGTCACGTCATTAAAATTACCTACTATACCGCTGTTAATTGTAGTTATGATTATTAGCTGTTACTTTCTTTACATAGCAGCTAAAAAAAGAGCACGTATAGAGTTCGAAACTACCTTTGCTGAGGCATTAAACATTATTGGAAGTGCAGTAAGTGTCGGAAATACTGTGTTATCAGGGATAGAGCAATGTGGTGATAAATTAAGTGGTTTTCATCTTGGTGAAGTTTTCAAAAAAGTTCATCAACGTATGGAAATTGGTGAAGATGTTGAAACTGTGTTGCTCGATACTTACTCTGAATTGCATTATCGCGAATATTATTTCTTTGCAATTGCTATCATCATAAACATGAAGGGCGGGGGGCAATTAAAAGAAATAATGTCCCGACTTGGTCAAATCATAACTAACGGTCGAGTGATGGAAAAGAAAAAACTAGCTAAAACATCAGAAGCTCGCATGTCTGTAAAAATACTTGCCATTATGCCTCTAGCGATGTTCTTTATTTTAAAATTTATTAGTCCACAGAACTATGAAGTACTTATAGAAACTAATGGGGGACATATTATACTTATTTACGTTGTTGGTAGTACATTATTAGGGTTAGCAATAACTTGGTCTATGATGAATAAGGTATGATAAGATTATGTATATTCTCTATCCATTATATATTGTACTTTTTTTAACGGGTCTCTATCTTTATTGGACAGGAAAGAAGCAACAACTTAACTTAAAAAATATGTTAATGACGGATCAAGAAAAAGAGGAACTGAATTCGTCATCATTATTAACTGATAAAGAAGCGTCATCTGTTGAAAAAATTATGAGAAAATCTAATAAAGTTATTATTTTTACATCTTTATTAGATAAAAACATTATGGTAAAAGCTATCTTTATTGGTGGTTTTTCAATAAGTCTTCTTATATTAAATGAAATTGGCATAATAAATATATCAGCTTCTATTTTATGTTTGATCATTATTCTGGTTATGATATTAACCATATTATTACCTGATCGACTTAAAAAAGGAGCCATTAATGCGGGTATTAAACGAATATCCAATGATTTACCATTTATTATTGATATGATGGCAATTTGTATTCAGTCAGGCATGACAGTTGAGAAATCATTACGTTACCTTGCCGATAATACGAGTAATATTAATAAAGATATTGCAGGATTATTAGATAGGACTATGTTGAAAGCTGATGTAAGTGGAATAGCTGCTGCGCTGGACTTATTATATGAAGAAGTACCTAGTGTTGAAATAAGGATGTTTTGTTCAACATTACAACAAAGTATAAAATATGGCTCTTCTATGTATGAGCAGCTTTTAGAACTATCGAAAGAAATTCGTGAAATGCAATTATTAAAGGCTGAAGAGCATATATCAAGCCTTGCGGCAAAAATGACGATACCTATGATTGCTTTTATAATGTTGCCTATATTAGTAATGGTTGCTGGTCCTGGAATGATCAGACTTGGCGATTTATGGAGTCAATCACTGTGAGAAGGCCGCTAATCTTTTTTTTAAGTTTTACGTTAGCTGGTTGTGTTGGATTATTAGATCACTTACAAGATAAAGATTCTGACCATTTTCGTGAGAGCATTTTAATTAAAGCGAATAATTATCAAGGATTATTACAACTTTACCGTGAACGCCTCAAAGAAAAAGATGATCCTGAAACACAATTAAAAGTTGCTGAATATTACTATTTATTATCGGATTATGAGGCATCTCGTTATTTTTTAAAGCCATTACTCAATAATCCGAAATTATCAGAAAAAGCTTATTTATTACAAGCAAAAAATTTGCTTGATATAGGCGATAAACAAGGTGCATTGGATGCTGTAAATAAAGTTATTACTAAATTACCCATTGATGGAACAGCAAATAATATTAAGGGCATTATTCTCGCTGAACAGGGTGATTTTAATGGGGCAATGAATGCTTTTAATATGGCAAGAAAGGATCTCATTGATGATGAAGTCGTCATGAATAATATGGCGATGATTTCTATATTGAGAGAAGATTATTCGCAAGCAATTGACTATTTATTGCCAATATATAGTAGAGGAATTAATTCGAAAAAAATTGTACATAATTTAATTTTTGCTTTGGTAAAAGATAAACGTTACGAAGAAGCTGAAGCTATTTTAAAAAAAGAAAATATGACCGAAACGCTTGATGATTTAGTTGAATCATTGGAGCCTATTCGTTCAATGGTAACAGAGAAACAAGATCCTTTTACTCTTGAAGAAAGAAAAGAATCCACTTTGAGCGATTTAACTGATCAAGAAAAAGAGTATTCAGCACGACCAGTTATGCCATTAATTGATAATGCAAATCAACTAAATGGATATACTGAAGCTGCTAGAGGTAATGCTTTAGTAGAAACGAATAATACCCCTATAGATGAAACATACGATAATAATCAAAATGCTTATCAATCCCTACCAGAAGAGACAAATCAATTAAAAGAAACAGTCTCTACATTGAATGTATCTCCATTGGGTAGTGTTAATAATAGTGGTGTAACATCTGTTTCTTCAGCTATAGAGACAGCTTCTATATTATCATCTCAGACTACGGCTAATTCACCTAAAGAGATGAGTACTTTTAATAATAATATAAATACATTACCATTATTAGAGACGAATGATGTAACTAATAATAAAATAGAAACTCAAGAAATAATGCCAACGGAAAAAAATAACTTTACTAATAATAATGAAGAGTTAAAAGTAACCGTTACTGGTGTTAGAATTGGACAGCATAATAATGTTACGCGTTTAGTTATTGAGTCCGATAAACTTATTCGTTATAACCTTATGGATAATCCAGCAAATAAAAGTTTAATTCTTGAGCTTAATCATGTTGAAATGAATGACATTGTTAGTAATACACGTTCCTATCTTAAACCTAACAATAAGATTATTGACCGTTTAATGTTTAATACATCATCTGACGGTAAATTACAGCTTCTTTTTAATTTTAAAACTGCTATAAAAATTAATGCATTTAATTTACCGCCGGATAATAATGCAAGGCATCGTTTGGTTTTAGATTTTATAAATAAAAAATAAGATCTATATATATAAAATAAAAGCCTGGAAATTATCTTTAATTAAATATATAGTAAAGAAGATAGTCGATACTTGCAATTGACTGCTAAGTTTAAATAATTTAAATTTATTTAAATAGATAAAATTAAATATTTATTAAAAAAAAGAATAAATCAATTTTAATCTTTATTGTTTTTTTATATATAATAAATCCTGTGTTAGTTCTGAACAATCTAATAAAGGAGACTTGCATAATTGCATTATTTGGATGGCTTATCCAGGTGAGTCATGCATGTTAAGGTTGATTATAAAAAAAACAGGGTTATATTATGGTTACTTATGAGTATAAAGGGTTATTAGTTCGCGTACCAGACAGTGTTAAATATATTGTAACAGGGTCAGATGGTGTTGTTCGTGGATATCCAAGTCGTCCTGACTTGAGTAATCCTGACTCCTTAATACAATCTCCAGAAGCTGTAAAAGTTATGGTAGTTAACTATTCAGATACACTAATAGAAGCTTCTGGATTGAAAAAATATGAACCAATAGTCGTCTACGAAACAGCTGTTCCAAACTCCAAGCCTTATGAGGCTGGTGATACCTTGACTTTACAAACTAGAATTGATGAGGAGAAAGCACGTATATCAGAAGTTCATGTTGTTGTTAACTGCTATACGCCAGGGTTAAAACCGTGGACTCAGATTCTACAAGTAAAAGTCAATGGGCTATCTATAGATAATATCATTCTTACAACAGTTACTGACGTGTTGTTTGAATATCGTCCTTCTTAATTCATTCTATTCCTTTGTTGATTTGCTATTAAATACAACAAAGGAATAATTCAGCTGTAACTAAATAATTTAAAAATTAGAATAAAGTATCATTATATGAGGAAAATAAATGGAACACATTGATGTGATCTCATTTTCTGCTAGACTAGTTCAAGCTGATATTATAAGTGGTTATATTCCAAATGAGCCTGTCATGGGAAATCGTGATGAGTTAATTAGTTTAAGATTAAATTTTTATGTTAACTTATTATTATCATTACGAAATGATTTGTGTGAAAAACATGATGATATAGATGAGATATTATTAGCTAAAAATTTAAAAACTGCAATAGAACTTGTTTCTGCAGAAATATCTTGTTTATATATATCATTAGCACCTGTTTTATATGATAGGGATGAGATGATTAGCGAACGAATAAATTATTATTTTCAACAATTGATAGTATTAGATTTATAAAGATAACCCCACATTAATTTAGTTATAATATGAATTATATATTTTATTTAATAATATAAGGTTATACATGAATTTATTACTTATTGGAATTATATTGTTAATGCTTTGTTATATCAGTTTTACCGATATGAAAAGGCGAGAAATTGATAATATACCGATAGTTATTATATTTTTACTTTCAATTTTTGTTGGAATATTTGTTACAGATTCAATAAGTATTTTGATTCCTACTACTATATTAGTCGTTGGTATTATCCTAAGTAGTTTAAATTTGTTAGGTGGTGGAGACGTTAAATTATTATTTGCGTTAACAGTTGGTTTATCTAGTGAGATGATTTACCATCTATTTATTTTAACCTCTTTCGCTGGGATCCCTGTCGCGATAATAGCATGGGTCGTACATAAATTTAAAAAAAGCCAAGGTAGATGTGAAGTTCCGTATGGTTTAGCAATATCATTGGGATATATACTTACGTTATTAGCAAATGATATAAAATTATTTTAGGTCTATTATTAATAAAGATTGATATTTGATTACTATTAGTGAGTAAATATTACGTGAGAACATAAAATCATGATGACCTCATTAAAGAAGAATATTCAATTAAAATTTATTTATAATAATCTTATAGCTAGAAATAAAAAAGGTATTATAGCAATTGAGTTTTCACTGATAATAATACCTTTTTTATCCTTATTTTTACTTACTGCTGAAATATGCAGAATGCTTTATGTAGCATCTGTAATTAATCTATCCTTAGCAGAGTCGTCACGTTATGCGGCTAATAATAAAGAAATTTCTTACAAAGTTGCTTTTATCGCTAATTTGAAAAAGAATTTAAGTAATATTCCGTTAATAGCTAATAATAATCAGATATCTTTTAATGTTAGCTATTGTCAATCTATTGAAAGCATTATTGTTGAAAATTGTACAGAAAATAATGAAAATAATATGCCATTAGCAATATATCGTATTACTTATCATTACAAGCCAATATTTTTTATTTTACCTAATAACTATACTGAAAAAATGATATCAAAAAGTTTGGTTTATGTTCAGGAATATGAAAGAAATAATTACTAACTTGAATAGATAACATATGTATAAATTATTAACGGCTATTAAATATAAATTATCTAAATTTATTCATAATAAATCAGCAATCTTATCGATTGAATTTATTATGATTTTTTTGACTTCGGTATGCTTAATATTTATTGCGATTGATTTTAGTCTTATGTTGTTACAACAAGGGAAAATAGAAAGAATAAATCACTCGCTTGCGTCAGTTTTAAGGGAAAGAAGTTCATTGTATAGCAATAATGGTGCATTGAGTAGAGATACATTTGAATATGTAACACAACAAGATGTTGATCAATTAGCAAGGTTAGCTGTTAAATTATTAGGTCGTAACGATATCGCATTAAAAGTTGAACAATTACATTTTGATGAAAATTCTCTTGAAAAAATTATTGATAAAAAAAGATCTAATCAAATAGATGCTAATGGTATGAATGGTCAATGTAAGATTGATATGGCACCCTTTAAAACATTTGTAGACTATTCATCAAGAAGCCAACTTAATCGTTGGTTACCCCTTTATAGAGTTACATTATGTATTCCCGCAAAGCAAAGCATGTTAACAAAGATAATATCATTTATTAAGAATGATAAAGTTATTAATGAATTATCCGTTTCAAATTTGGTCGTGCCGAGATAATTAAAGCGTTATACCTAAAGCTTTTCTATAAACTATTAGGAATATAAGATGAATTATCATGTGCTTTTTAAAGTCAAAGCTAAGTACATATTTAATAAAATAGTCGCTTATTTCCATATGAAAAAGGGCGTATTAGCCTTATCATTTGCAATTATGTTTCCTTTCTATATTGCTTTCCTCATGCTCGCTATTGACGGTTCAATGTTACTAAATAAAAAAGCACGATTAGCCGATAGTATGAATGAGGCTGTTTTAGTTATTGCAGCTATTAATAACTACAATAAAACAGCTAGTGATTTACAAACAAATTTAAAAGTTCTCGATCACTTTTTAAAGTTTTATTTGCCAAAATCTATATATTCTATGGATGACCTACAAATAAAAATTAAGCTAGTTGATGAAGGTAACGAGAATAAGCAAAACTATGTCGATTATCGTGCTGTTGCCAAAATATCGGTTAATACAATTTTACCTTTATTTAAGTTAGGATTACCTAGTTTTAATTCTACTGTCACGGTAAGTAATTACAATACAAATAGTGGAAATGTTAGAAAGTATAATATTCCTAATGCTATAGATATGGTATTACTTGTTGATTTTTCTCGTTCTATGAATAAAGAAATGGCACTGGATTTGGACAAAAAAACACAGGCTAAACGTATTGATATTTTAAAAAAAGTTGTTAATAAAGTTATAGACGGTATATTAAAAATTGAAGGATCAAAAATAGCGATTGTTCCTTTTGATATAGGTGTTCCTGTTATTAGTAAGCATAAAAATGAATTTAACCAATATGATTTGGAATGTTCTGTATTATTTGTTCCAAAACAACAATATAAAATTAATTATAATTTTTGGGCAAATAAATTTGTGGATGCAAAACGAGATAGCCTTGATCCAGATAAAGATGAGATTAAACTAAATGAAATTATTTATTATATGGATAATGCTAGGTATCAATATTATTTAAACATGTTTTTACCTATGCATCCAGAATTAGAAAATGATATGAATAAGTTAGTTAATACGCCATTTTCTTTTTGTAAATTTAATACTAATGGAAGTATTATTAAAGGATATGCTAAATATAGTTGTGAATGGGAAGAGATAAATAGTATATTTAGAGAACCTAATCTAGAATTAATTAAAAATGAATATAATAAAGTTATTTTAAATCTTAGAACTATGCGATCACCAATAGAAACAGCAAATGGGTTAGGTTATATATCCTTTGTTAATCATGAAACTGTTGATATAGAAAAAACAATAGAAGGGATGTTTGATAGTAATAATATTGTTAGCTTTATTCAGCCATGGGCACCTAATATGATTGAACACAGAATGTTTAGTGAGATGTGTCAGTCAGGTATGGCAAAAAATTTAGTAACACCAACTGAAAATGTTCTTAGAGAAAAAGATGATTATGATGATGGAAGTAAATTAACAGTTGAACAAGCGTATCAACAACTTGTACTTGCCGAAAATATAGATAGAATAACTACCTATTTACTTACTTTAACAGATAATAAAAATGAATTACTAGCTTTTAATAATATGGAACCTTCTGGTGGGACAGATATTTTAACAGGCTTACTTCGAGCACTTCCTGTTTTAGTAGAAGGAAATAATTTAAATAAAGTACTTGTCATTATTTCTGATGGCGAAGAGATGGAAGGGCCTAAATTACTTACAGATAAGTTTCTAAAAAGTAATTTATGTAATAGAATTAAATCGGATATTAAAACAATAACAATTCCAAAAACAAGAAATGTAGAAATATACTTTATTTCAATAAATAATAATATTGAGCATTTAAAGTATTGGTCTGATAATTGTGTTGGATCTGAACATGCTATACTTGCTGAAAACTATGAAGATTTATTAAAAACCTTTGAGTCCATTATACAAGTAGAAACGGGTTATTTTATTAATGATTGTGATGGTGTCAATGATTGCAATATATAATAATTTGTTAGTTATTTTGCCTGTTAATTAATTGTATAATTTCAATCCGGTTTATTACTTTGCTTTAGTTTTATAAAAATCGATGGAGAGCTTTATCATGGGGCGAGACTCTAACCCTAAAACGGAAAAAAAGGCTAAAAAAAAGGAAAAGGCTGCTTTAGCCAATGCCGGACAGGATACAGATAATAAAGCCATATCCGCGAAAAAAATTAAAAAATCCAGAAAAAGTAAATTAACTTTACTTTTTTATTTAATGTTATTATCCATTTTATGGAGTGCCTCCCTTTTCTATTTTTATGCGTTGGATAGTAAAGATGCGGCTAAGCAAGCAGAAAAACAAGCTGCCTTACAATCCAAAATAGCTATTGAAAAAGATGTTTCATATTATCAATGGTTAATTGATAACGGCAAGATATTTAAATTACTTCCAAGTAACGCGACTGTTTCTAATGGAACAACAAATAGTGTTAATATAGATGATCACTCTTTATTAAAAACAACAAATGGTGAAACATTAAAATATATTACTTCTGATGACATGCTACTTCAGAGTCAAAGCCAATGGAAACTCCGTTATGGTGCATTAATTCATGTAATTCATGCTGATTCAATGCCACAATTAAATGATTGGGAACGGGAAAGTTTTCAATCATTGGCATCAGGGAAATCAAAAGTTGAATCTATTCGAACATCTGCAGCCGGTAAAGAATATATTCGTGTAATGTTGCCTGTAAATAATACAGTAACGTGTGTTGGATGTGATACAACAGATGCAGTTCCGAATAAAAATAGTATTTCAGCTATAGTACTTTCGTTTCCCATGTCTACAGAGTTATCTAACCTTGATGCATATAATAACGAATTAATTTATCGTTATAGCACTCTTTGGTTTATTGGTATGGCCATATTTTTAATTGGTGGTATTCATTTATTTTATAATTTTGGCGAATGGGATCTGGAAGAAAATGTTCTTAATCGGCGCATGGAAGAATTAACACAAACACTAAACATTCGTACACAAGATGTGTTACGTTTACAGCGAAATCAACAACAATTTATTGAAAATATTGATGCTGCCGTTTATGTAAAAAATCGAGAGCATGTCTTTACTGTTGTGAATGAAAGATTTGCTGCCGGAATTGGTATTAAACCTGATGCTATTATTGGAACTACTGGCGGTAAGTATATAAATGCTTCCCTATCTAATTACTTGAATCAACATGAAGAAATAGCTATCCGCTATGAAAATGTTGTTGAAACAGGTGATTTTGAGTTACCTTTTGAAGGTGCTTTTAAAGGTGTAATATTCCCAACTAAAGGAGTATATGGTCAAGTCGATGGTGTTGTTGGTGTATTTAACTCTCAACGAGATGTAGCTGAAAATGAAGTGTTAGCAGATGTTGATGAATCAGAAACCATTGCAGATGATATGATAAATAGTCGTGTTAAACGGAACCGTCTAACATTAGAAAGTGAAACTCAGTCAGAAAAAGTCAATGAAAATGCTGATCAACCATTTGTACTAGATGAAAAATTTGGCTTAGATGCGAAATCTAATTCTCCAAACGAAGAAGTACTACAAAACGTGTTGTTTGATGAAATAGTACCAAAAGATATATTATCAATAAATGACGATATAGATAGTCATAATAATTTACCGTTAAATGAAATAAGCAAACACGATGACTTTGTCTTAGGTGGTCATAATTCAGTGTCTAAATCATCAGATGATGGATTCACTTTCGCAGATAGTGATAAATCTAGCCACCAACACGATGACTTTGTCTTAGGTGGTCATAATTCAGTGTCTAAAACATCAGATGATGGATTCACTTTCGCAGATAGTGATAAATCTAGTCACCAACACGATGACTTTGTCTTAGGTGGTCATAATTCAGTGTCTAAA
>CALYQQ010000003.1 GCA_945288535.1 uncultured Enterobacterales bacterium
TAGTTATAACGTATTTTTTATAATAATTAATACGATGATTTATAATATAATATAATATAATATAATATAAATTAAATAATCTATTTATCTTGACAATCATTTAATAAATGTTCTTATCTTATATAATCAATATATATCTATTATTAATTAACTTTCTAGTGTAAATATAATATTTCATGATGTTAATTTTTTTAAGAAGATTGAATAAGATTTCTAATCTAATATAAAATATATTTACAAATAATTTATTTTGTAAAAAATTTCTCATGAATCTGCTTTTGTTAAAATTGATTTCATTATGAATATAAATAATAATGACATCAATATGTTATCATTATAATTTAGATTAAAAATAAAAAGAATATAATAATTATTTTTACTCTATTATAATTATTTATGTTATAAATAGACGGATTATTGTTCTTATATATGGCATAATCTTAAAAATATTAGATTTAAATTAACACTTCCTCTGTCACTTAATTAAAACAATTAGCTGATAATAATAGCATTTAAAATAACAAATGTAATATAGGATATATTATGGATAATAGGCGAGTGAGGCTTAACTATAGCTGGTTATGGATACCCTTATTATTGATAATTGCGTGCAGTAAAGCAAATTGTATCAATACAGAACGTAATACTTCACAAACTGAGCAACTGAACAATATAACATCAGCTAATGTATTACTTTCTAAAGCCGATATAAAAAAATTAACGAAACGCTATGCCAACAAAAATTTAGAAATCATTGATGTTTCTCATGTCGTATTAGATGGTGCAAGTTCATTAGTTATTACATTTAATATACCTATTGATGCGGAACAAAATTTTGCTCATTATATTGATGTGATAGATAATTCTGATAAAAAACAAAATATTTACGATGGTTGGGAACTTTCACCCAAACAAACTGAATTACGTCGTCGTTATCTTGAACCAGAAAAAGAGTATTCAGTTAAAATTCGTAAAGGAATAAAAGCGATTAATGGTAAACAATTGAATCATGCGAGTGAAGTTTATACAGTCAAAACACCAGCTATTTTTCCTATCATTGGCTTTGTAAGCCGAGGATCTCTATTCCCTGCTAAGGTTTTAGAAGGTTTGCCTATTGTCGCGCTTAATGTTAATTCGGTTGATGTGGATTTTTATCGTATTAAGCCGGATCTCATGACATCATTTATTAGTACCTGGCAAAATAAAACATCAATGGAGCGATGGGATGCTGAAGATTATTTGCGCAATGCAGATCTTGTCTATGGTGCTCGTTTTGATCTACATATAAGGCCGAATATACGTGAAAACATATTACTTCCGTTGCGTGACGCCAAAGCATTACAACAACCAGGCATTTACTTAGCCGTTATGCGCCGTTCTGGAAACTATAATGATTACACTTTATATACAACTTTGTTTACATTAAGTGATATCGGTGTATCAGTTCACCGTACCGATAAGTCACTCGATATTTTTGCACAATCCCTTGAAAATGGAAAAAGTTTGTCTGATGTAAAAATTCAATTATTAGACCATGATGGCAACATTCAAAAAGAAGGGCAAACGGATAAATTAGGCCATATACGTTTTGATTATGCTAATGAAAAACCACCCGAGTTGCTAATTGCCACTCAACATGGCCAGACAAGTATTATTACGCTAAACACCCCAGCATTAGACTTAACTGAATTTACTCTCGCGGGACCTAATAGTCATGATTTACAATTTTTTGTTTTTGGGCCTCGTAATATCTATCGCCCAGGTGAGAATGTGATCCTTAATGCTTTATTACGTAATATTGATGGTAAAGCATTACCCCCCCGTCCAATAAAAGTGGATATTCTGTATCCTAATAATAAAGTGGCACATAGTTTTGTCTGGCAACCGAGTGAAGCTGGATTTTATCAATCCTATTATACTCTTCCTGATAATGCGCCCACTGGTAATTGGCAAATACGTTTTGAGTTAGGCGATAACTCACCTCGTTTTTATGCCTTTAAAGTCGAAGAGTTTTTACCAGAACGCATGACGCTTGATATTGACTCTAGTGATGCTCCCCTCGACGTTGATACAGAAATAGTATTTGATATTACAGGCCGTTATCTTTATGGTGCACCAGCAGCTGGAAATAAATTACAAGGGCAATTGCTATTACGACCTTTACGTAATGCTGTTCCAACTTTACCCTATTTTTATTTTGGTGAGGTTAATGAAAAATTAGCTCGTCGATTGAGCGATATTGATACAACCCTCAATAGGGACGGCAAAACAGCTATTATTACAGACAATAATTGGTCTGATATAAAATCGCCTGCCTCAGTTATATTGCAAGCGAGTTTATTTGAATCCGGTGGTCGTCCTGTGACTAGAACGGTTTACCAACCTATTTGGCCGGTAGATCAATTACCCGGTATTCGTCCCTTATTTGGTCAGAAAGACGTTTATAATTACAATAAACATCATTATACAAAAGAATTTTCTGTTGATGAAAATAGCTATGCTGAATTTGAAATAGTGTACAGCAATGCTAAGGGCCAAAAGCTAGCTGTTGATAATTTGGATGTGCGTCTAATTTATGAGCGTCATGATTATTATTGGAACTGGAGTGAATATGATGGCTGGCATTCAGGATATACAGAACATGATATTGTTCAAGATACAACACAAGTCAGTATTAAAGATGGGCAAACAATTAAGGTCGGTTTTTTAGTCGACTGGGGTAGCTATCGTTTGGAAGTAACCGATCCTGAAACTGGGGCTGTAAGCAGCATTCGTTTCTGGGCAGGGTACAGCTGGCAAGATAATACAACTAATAGAGGTGGAACGCGTCCAGATCAAGTCAAAATGAAACTGGATAAAGCCAGTTATAAAGTGGGTGAAAAAGTAAAACTTACTGTTGAAGCACCTCAAGCGGGTAATGGTTATTTGGTTGTAGAATCAAGTGAAGGCGTATTGTGGTGGCGGGAAATTAACGTACCGGAAGGTGGAGCGCAATTTGAGATCCCTATTGATAACGCATGGCAACGTCATGATCTTTACTTAAGTGCGTTAGTTATTCGACCGGGAGACAAGAGATTGCATGCTACGCCTAAACGCGCGGTTGGCATCTTACATTTACCGATGGCAAACAATGATCGTAAGCTTAATATTACCCTTAATGCACCAGCCAAAATCGAGCCAAATCAAACAGTATCTATAAAAGTGAAGGTTGATGGTCAACAACTTGATAACAGTAAACCTATTAAAGTTCTCGTTTCCGCTGTTGATATTGGCGTATTAAATATTACTCAATTCCAAACGCCTGATCCTTATAATAGCTTCTTTGGTCGCAAAGCTTATGCAATAGATCAGTTTGATGTTTATGGTCAATTGATAGAAGGCAAAGGACGGATAGCTAAGTTACGTTATGGTGGTGACGGTGAAGATGATGAAGGTAGTTTGATCAGTGGTGGGAAACGACCTGTTTCTAAAGTGGTAATTGTTGCTTTACAGGCTGATCCTGTAACCGTTGATGAAAACGGTGAAGCTATAGTGACTTTAGCTATTCCTGATTTTAATGGAGAACTACGTCTAATGGCACAAGCATGGAGTGATGATAAATTTGGTAGTAGTGAAAGTAAACTTGTCGTTGCATCTCCCTTGACCCTTGAGTTAGGCGCACCTCGATTTATGGCTAATGGTGATCAAAGTCAATTAGCCTTAGATATTACCAATTTATCAGATGAAATACAGACAATAAAAATAGACACAAAGGTATCGGGATTGCTACAGCTAGTTCTGCCAATCACTAACAAGATCACATTAGAACAGGGTAAAAAAACGACACTTTCTATTCCTGTGAAAGCAACTAAAGGATTTGGTCAAGGTCATATAACCGTTATGGTCACCGGCTCTAATACAACAGAGGGTGAAAAAATAGAGTTACTCCGAACATGGACAATAGGTGTGAGACCTGCTCAACCTGCAAAAACACGTAGTGAAATGATTAGCTTGCTTCCCGGGGAAAAGATAACATCATCACTATTGGATTCATTAATGAGTGATCTTGATATTGGTACAACCGATACTGAATTATCTTTAACAACATTACCACCAATAAATTTAAGCTATTACCTTCGTCAATTATATGCTTATCCTTATGGATGTGCAGAACAGACCACGAGTGGATTATATCCATCATTATATTTAACATCGGAGCAATTAACTGCGTTAAATATTGAGGGAAGTAACGATGAAGAGCGTCGTAAAAATATCAAAATAGGTATTCAACGCTTATTAGGAATGCAACGACACAATGGTAGTTTTGGATTATGGTCATCCTCATCACCAGAAGAGTATTGGGTCAGTGTTTATGTAACGGATTTCTTATTGCGTGCACGTGAACAAGGCTATGAAGTTCCTGAAGCAGCACTGAATAAAGCAATATCGCGATTGTCTACTTATATTCAAGAGCGTAATTTGGATATAGGCTATTCTGACGATACTGAATATACTAAATTTGCTGTACAAAGTTATGCAGCACTCGTTTTAGCCCGTCAACAAAAAGCACCATTGAGTCATCTACGGAGATTATATGACACGAAGGTTAAAGAAATATCTGGATTGCCAGCTATTCAGTTAGGTATTGCACTTCACTTAATGGGAGACAAACAACGTGGTGATTTACTTATTAATCAAGGAATACATATCACGCGTAAAGATAGTAATAAGTGGTGGTACCATGATTATGGCAGTAATATTCGTGACTCAGCACTAATTATTTCATTACTTAATGAAAATAAATTATTAATAGATCTAACATCTGAGTTATTATTGGATTTATCTAATCAGTTGAAAAATAAAAAATATTTGTCTACACAAGAGTTGAATGCAATTTATTTGGCTGGACGTCAGCTCATTAATAAAGAGCAACCGGCATGGCAAGTAGAATTACATCATCGCTCTAATCAATTACCAAAAGTTCTTAATAAGACGCAACCAACATTGATACGGATGACTGGACAACAATTTGACGATTTAACTACAATCAACAACATTGGCGATAATACGCTTTATACTACTATTAATGTTATAGGTTATTCGAAGAACCCACAAAAACCAGAACGTAATAAATTAAAAATACAACGTAATTATCTTGATCTTAAAGGGGATTTAGTGGATGTAGCTAATTTAAAAAGTGGTGAATTAATTATTGTAAAACTCACGGTATCAACGGAAGAGGGTAAACAAATAAATGATGCTCTTGTTGTTGATTTATTACCCGCGGGTTTAGAACTTGAAAACCAGAATTTAACCAATAGCGCTAGCTTAAGTAATAACTCGACTGAATTAGCTACGCTTATGCAAAAGATGCAACAGACTACTATTGCTAATCAAGAATTCAAGGATGATCGTTATATTGCGGCAATTACAGTTGGATCCTATCGCCCCGCTGTGCTTCTTTATCTTGCACGCGCAGTCACACCTGGTAGCTATATTGTTCCGGCACCCATGGTAGAATCTATGTACCAGCCGGAGCTATATGCAATTGGTAATAGCGTTGATAAATTGACCGTACATTAATACTGTATTGAATGAAAAAGGACGATGTTCATATTGTCCTTTTTTATACATTAATACAATTAATTGATTCGATAACTTGATCTATCGACGAAAATTTATCTTTTTACATAGCATTATTATTAATAAGTATATGATGAAAGCGCTATTGCGTCAGAAAAGAGTATTTTTATTATTCGCTGTTATCTTGGTTATGCCTGGATTTATTTGGCTTGCAGACAAAATTTGGCCATTACCACTTAACGACGTTCAAATGATAAAAATAGTGGTGGCGAATGATGGAACACCGTTGTGGCGTTTTGCTGATAGTGAAGGTATTTGGCGTTATCCTGTAAAACTGAGTGATGTATCACCTTATTATATTCAGGCACTAATAACGTATGAGGATCGCAATTTTTATCAACATAAAGGTATTAATTTTTTATCTCTAGGGCGAGCATTTATTCAAAATATTTCCAGTGGGCATATTGTCTCTGGTGGAAGTACACTCTCTATGCAAGTTGCACGTCTGATAGAGCCTCATAATAGAACGGTTTTGGGGAAAATTCGGCAAATTTGGCGAACATGTCAATTAGAATGGTATTTTTCTAAAGATGAAATTTTAACATTTTATTTAAATCGAGCCCCTTTTGGTGGAACGTTACAAGGAATAGGTGCAGCGACTTGGGCTTATTTAGGTAAACCCCCTTCGCAAATGAATTATTCTGAAGCGGCCTTAATGGCCGTATTACCACAAGCGCCCAGTCGCTTACGTCCTGATCGCCATCCTAAACGGGCTGAAATAGCACGAAATAAAGTCCTTCGTCGTATGGCTGAATTTGGCGTTTGGCATAGACAGCAAGTAGAAGAGGCGATTGAAGAACCTATTTATATTGCTAAGCAATATATTCCTCAAACAGCCCCGTTGCTGGCGAGAAGGTTAGTAGATACTTACTCGCAAAGTATCATAAAAACAACTATTGATCTGCCTTTACAACAGACACTAGAAGAGATGGCAGTAGACTGGAAAAGCCAACTTCCACCTAAAACCTCTTTAGCTATTTTAGTCGTTGATCATACTGATATGTCAGTACGTGCTTACCTTGGTTCAGTAGATTTTAATGATAATAGTCGTTTTGGGCAGATCGACATGATAAAAGCCTGGCGTTCACCAGGTTCCACACTCAAACCTTTTATTTATGCAATGGCAATTGATGAAGGCTTAATTCATTCTGAATCATTACTTCAAGATGTACCTCGTCACTTTGGTGATTATCGGCCAGGCAATTTTAATGCAGATTTTAATGGTCCTGTGAGTGCGTCAGAAGCATTAGTACGTTCATTAAATCTGCCAGCGGTGCAGCTTATGGATAGTTATGGTGCTCAACGCTTTACTGCCGCATTACAAAATGCAGGGATTACATTACGATTTCCTTTTGCAACTAAACCCAATATTTCATTAATTTTAGGTGGGACAGGTAGTCGAATGGATCAGCTAGTAAGTGGATATAGCGCTTTTGCCCGCAAAGGAAGAGTTGCGGCTTTGCGGTTTACACCCGATACACCATTAATAGAACGTCCATTATTATCACAGGGATCTGCATGGATTGTTCGTCGGATTTTATCTGGAGAGTCTAATCCTATTGATGGTGATTTTATTAGTGATATTGTTCCATTAGCCTGGAAAACAGGAACAAGTTATGGTTTTCGTGATGCATGGGCAATAGGGATTAATCCTCGCTATTTAATAGGTGTTTGGGTTGGTAGGCCCGATGCAACACCTGTTGCAGGACAATTTGGCTTTGCGAAAGCCGTTCCAATATTAAATCATGTAAACAATTTACTTCACTCTCGAGAAAGATCATTTAACGACAATCAGTATATCGATCCATTACCTCAGTCCGTAAAAAAACAACAAATTTGTTGGCCTCAAGGACAACCATTAGACAAAGATGATAAAAACTGTCGTCAACAACGTTATGCATGGACTTTAGATGGCATGATACCACCAACATTAATGGCAGAAGGACAAGATTCTTTAATGGGCGGCTGGTTTACTTATTGGATAAATAGGCAAGGCAAACAAGTTGCACCTGATTGTCCTAATGCTGTCAAGAAACAACTTGCTTTATGGCCTACGGTGCTTTTACCCTGGTTACCCGAAAGTGAACTATTGCAACGACGATTACCCACAATTGATGAAGCTTGCCCACCATTAATGTCAACGATTACATCACCTTTGTTAATTGTTGGTATAAAAACGAACTCAATATTAAAACGGTTACCCGGCCAAAATGAGTTAACGTTAAATCTTGTTGCTCAGGGAGGTGTGGGAAAACGGTGGTGGTTTCTAAATGGGGAATTAATATTTGAAGACGAACAGCAGAAAAATTTACACTATACTTTTCGTCAACCAGGCCATTATCAGTTATTCATCATGGATGAAAGTGGGCAAATCGCAAAGCTACATTTTAACATAGAATAAACAAGTTAACATATGTTACAAGATTATGATATTTAGCCTAACGTATTGATAAAAAATGTATATAAAAAAATTTAGCATGTGAAACATCTCTGATTAATTTAGATCGTTTTGGCTAAATGCTGGATATGGGTAGTTGTTAAGTACAACTCATCATATAATATGCGCCATAGATTTTAAAATAGAGATATTAACCATTATTCATTAGAAATTAAGTTAATAACAGATTATAAGTTGTCTTATCTAGTGGATCTATCTTAACTCATACAATTAAACTAGTTGAGGTTATTGTGAGAATTGAACGAACACTTTCCATTATTAAACCAAATGCAGTAATAAAAAATATTATTGGCGCGATTTATCAGCGACTGGAACAAGCTGGTTTTAAACTAGTAGCGATCAAAATGATACATTTGACCCGTGAACAAGCTGAGGGTTTTTATGCAGAACATCATAATAAACCTTTTTTTAGTGGCTTGATTGATTTCATGACATCAGGCCCTATTGTGGTTCAGGTTTTGGAAGGTAATAATGCGGTACAACGCTATCGTGATTTAATGGGGGCAACTGATCCACTAAAAGCATTAGCAGGTACCTTGCGTGCCGATTATGGTGATAATATGCGGGAAAACGCTGTACACGGTTCTGATACAACTGCTTCAGCTATGCGTGAAATAGCTTATTTTTTTACAGATAGTGAAATTAATTCACATTGATAAAGGATCAATTCTCCCATTTTTGTGATGTTATTATTTTAAAGGCAATTATCTGTTATATAAAAGAAATAAATTAAAATACCATGATTATTATGGATTAATCATAGCGTACAACTAATAATCTTTGTACAATACACTATTTTTATTGCGTTGTAGGTAACTGTTTTATTTTTAAGAGCATTATTAACTGCGCCATAATGTGTAATAACGAGGCCAGAAAATCATATGAGTACATCAATATCGCTAGAATCAACTGAGTCTAAAGCACCAGCTCATTTATCGACTGCTGATCAGCAAGCAGTAAATCAATCTGAAAAGATTAATTTACTTGATTTTAATCGTCAGGCTATGCGTGATTTTTTCCTTTCGTTAGGTGAAAAAACATTTAGGGCTGATCAAGTTATGAAGTGGATTTATCATTTTGGTTGCGATAATTTTGACCAAATGACCGACATCAATAAAAAACTTCGTGAGCGCCTAAAACAGATTGCTGAAATTAAAGCACCTGAGGTTGCTATCGAGCAACGTTCGAAAGATGGCACAATTAAATGGGCATTTACGGTAAGTGGTGGCCAACAGATTGAAACAGTTTATATCCCTGAAGATGATCGGGCGACATTGTGTGTTTCGTCGCAAATTGGTTGTGCCTTAGAGTGTGCGTTTTGTTCAACAGCACAACAAGGATTTAACCGTAATTTACGAACATCTGAGATTATTGGTCAGGTATGGCGAGCTACAAAGATTCTGGGTCCTGTTAAATTGAGCGGTCAACGACCCATTACTAATGTTGTTATGATGGGAATGGGGGAGCCTTTACTCAATATCACGAATGTTGTACCAGCCATGGAAATTATGTTAGATGATTTCGGTTTTGGTTTATCAAAACGTCGGGTAACGCTTTCAACATCAGGTGTTGTTCCTGCGTTAGATAAGTTAGGTGACATGATTGATGTTGCTTTGGCGATTTCTTTACATGCACCAAATGATGTTATTCGTAACCAACTTGTTCCCATTAATAAAAAATATAATATTGATATGTTTTTGGCCTCTGTTCGACGTTATTTGAGCAAATCCAATGCCAATCAAGGGAGAGTAACTATTGAGTATGTTTTGTTAGATCATATTAATGATGGGATAGAACATGCTAAACAGCTTGCAGAATGTCTAAAAGACACTCCTTGTAAGATTAATTTAATTCCATGGAACCCCTTCCCTGGTGCACCTTATGGCAGAAGTTCAAATAGCCGGATTGATCGTTTTTCTAAAACATTAATGGGATATGGCTATACCGTTATTGTGCGTAAAACGCGCGGTGATGATATTGATGCAGCATGTGGTCAATTAGCAGGTGAAGTTATAGATAGAACTAAACGAACACTTAAAAGCCAAAAAAGCGAAGAACTTATCCCCGTACGAGCAATCTAATTATTAATAGTTTTCGCAATACGGCAATATTTCAGTTGTATCTATTATGATACAGGAAAACAACCAAGGGATCAGGGTATGAAAATAGATATTGTCCGTATTGTGATAGTATTAGCTAAGTGTCATTTTTTAATTAGTTGCGTAATCTCTAATAATAGTCAACCTATAGAAACAATAGAGGCTGCTCATTTGACGGCAGCAAGGGCAAGATTAAATTTAGGTCTTGCTTATTTAGATGAAGGGGATTTCGTTCAGGCACAAAAAAACTTGACGCAGGCTTTATGCTATGCAAAAAAGGATTATCAGGTATTACAAGGCATGGCGCTTTATCAACACTATATTGGTGCGTACAACGCGGCAGCGTATTATTATCAACAAGCGTTAAATCAAAATGCATTAGATGCGGGTATCATAAATAATTATGCGACCTTATTATGCCAATTAGGGGAGTATAATGATGCTCAGAAACAGTATACTAATGCTATTAGTCTTCAAGATTACCGTTATCTTGCAGATAGTCTTGAGAATTCAGGCTATTGCTTTTTGCAAAGTGGTGACCGCGCGAATGCGCAACGTATGTTATTACAAGCTTTAGTTAAAGAGCCTAATAAAGGTGAAAACATACTGCTAATAGCAGAACGTTATATAAAACAGCAACGTTATCAAGATGCGCAACTTTTATTAGATATCTATGAAAAATTGTTGCCGCTAAATGCAAATAGTGTATGGTTACAGCTTCGTATTGCGATAGCTGAACAACAGCCAGAAAAAATAATTTATTATCGTGATAAGTTAGCAACCCATTTTCCACAATCAAAACAGTACCGACAGTTTCTAGCCAATGAATACTGAAAATAATATAGAAAAAAATTCAATTACGACAATCGGTCAGCAACTTAGACATGCTCGCGAACATATGGGGCTCGATACAAAAGATGTTGCAGATCAACTTTGTTTGAAACAATCAATTATCAATGATATTGAGCATGATACATGTCCTCCAGAAATTGTTTCGGCATTCTTCCGTGGATATGTGCGTTCTTATGCAAAATTGGTAAATTTACCTGAAGATGAATTATTACCTTTACCAAGTCATTTACAAAAAAGTAAACATGAATTTAAGACGACGAGTTTTAAGCGATCTTCATTCACAAAATCGAGTCGTAAACGTGATTCATGGATTATGCCACTTACTTGGCTTATTTTGCTAATTTTACTTGGTTTAACCGGTATTTGGTGGTGGCAAAATCATAGTCTAGATAAACAAGACATAGGTAAATTTGTTAAGCAAACTAATAATGCTGGCGCGATGGTCAATCATAGCAATGGTGTTATTGTGCTAGATGTAGGTACATCGACATCAAATAATCACTCTATTAATACGATATCAGCTAATACAACCCCCCCTGCAACGGTTGTTGCATTAAATAATGATCATTCAGCGGGATTATTGACCGTAACGACTCTATTGCAACAACGATTGCCTGCACCGCCTTTATTAAAAGGGGAACTAACTGCAGCGGCTCAAGAAGCAGAACAAGTTTTATTTAATACTATTTATATCAATTTTACAAAAGATTGTTGGATCACGGTCATTGACGCCGATAAGACTCGATTAGCCAATGGGTTACAGAAAAAAGGGTCGAGTCTAAAATTAAGTGGTAAACCTCCTTATCAGATCCGTTTAGGGGTACCGTCAGCAGCGGAGATAACCTTCCGTGGACAATCAATTGATTCGATGAAAAAATCAGCATTTACAGTTGGATCATAGATACCTATTTTACCTAGATAAATGATATTGTTGTTGAGGGTTTATCATGCATAAAGAAACGTCTATTATTCGTCGCAAATCGAGACGGATCTATGTTGGCAATGTGCCGATTGGTGATGGTGCACCTATTACCGTTCAGTCAATGACTAATACAAGAACAACAGATGTTGCTGCAACGGTCAAGCAAATTGAATCCTTACATCGTGTTGGTGTTGATATTGTGAGGGTTTCAGTACCAACAATGGATGCGGCAGAAGCATTTAAGTTGATTCGTCAACAAGTTACACTTCCTCTTGTCGCTGATATTCACTTTGATTATCGAATTGCGCTTAAGGTTGCTGATTATGGCGTTGATTGTTTAAGGATTAATCCTGGGAATATTGGCCGTGAAGATAGGATCCGCGCAGTTGTTGATTGCGCTAAAGATAAAAATATTCCTATTAGGATTGGTATTAATGCTGGATCATTAGAAAAAGATATTCAGGAAAAATATGGTGAACCGACACCAGAAGCTTTAGTTGAATCAGCTATGCGTCATGTTGATATTTTAACACGTTTTAATTTTCATGATTTTAAAGTTAGTGTAAAAGCATCAGATGTTTTTCTTGCTGTGCAAGCCTACCGATTACTTGCGAGCCAAATTGAACAACCCCTTCATCTAGGGATTACCGAAGCTGGTGGTTTACGTAGTGGTTCTGTAAAATCTGCTATTGGTTTGGGTATGCTTTTAGCCGAGGGAATTGGTGATACGATGCGCATCTCGTTAGCCGCTGATCCTGTAGAAGAAGTAAAAGTTGGTTTTGACATTCTTAAAGCGCTAAGAATTCGTTCGCGAGGAATTAATTTTATTGCTTGTCCGACATGTTCTAGACAAGAGTTTGATGTGATTGGCACCGTTAATGCGCTTGAACAACGTCTTGAAGATATTGTTACACCAATGGATGTCTCTATTATTGGTTGTGTAGTAAATGGTCCTGGCGAAGCGCTTGTTTCTGATCTTGGGGTTACGGGCGGGCATAATATGAGCGGATTCTATGAACAAGGGGTTCGCCAAAAAGAGCGTATTAATAATAATGATATGATTGATATACTTGAAGCAAAAATTCGAGCTAAAGCAGCTTGTTTAGATGAAACAAAACGTATAGTAATTCATCAACAGTCTACAGATAATAACTAAATGAGAAATACTATTTTTGAGCGTTAAAAACGAATCTGTTTAATTCGCAAAGTTATTATGTAAAGTAATTAGGTTTATCGGCTAATGGAATGTATTGTTATAATAATTATGATAATAAAGATAAATTAACTGCCTTAGTTTATTAATTGGCTAATTAATTATATTATTCAGCAATACTGTATCATAAATGAAACGCCTATAATCAAATAACATTCAATAAGATTGAGAAAAATTGTGGCAAAAAGAATTCAATCCATCCGGGGGATGAACGACTATCTGCCTGCTGAAACCGCAGTATGGCAGAAAGTGGAAGCTATTTTAAAAGGTACTTTAGCACGTTATGGCTATAGTGAGATCCGTTTACCTGTTGTTGAAGAAACATCATTATTTAAACGTGCTATTGGTGAAGTTACTGATGTCGTTGAAAAAGAGATGTATACATTTGAAGATCGCGATCAGCTAAGTTTGACATTACGTCCAGAAGGTACGGCTGGTTGTGTTCGTGCAGGTCTTGAAAATGGTATTATTTATAACCAAGAACAACGGTTATGGTATTTTGGCCCTATGTTTCGTTATGAAAAACCACAAAAAGGACGTTATCGTCAATTTCATCAAATTGGTGTTGAAGTCTTTGGTTTACAGGGACCCGATATCGATGCTGAAATCATTGCTTTAACCGCGCGTTGGTGGCATGAATTAGGTATAGCTGATTATGTAACACTTGAGATAAATTCTATTGGATCATTAGAAGAACGCTATCATTATCGTCAAGCACTTGTTGCATTTCTTGAACAGCATAAATCTCATCTAGATGCAGACTGTCAACGTCGAATGTATACCAATCCATTACGGGTACTCGACTCAAAAAATTCTGAGGTACAGGCATTACTTGTTGATGCACCTAAATTATCAGATTACCTTAACAATGAATCTAAAACCCATTTTAATGGGCTATGTAATATGCTCACATCACTGGGTATTAAGTATACTATTAATGAATGTCTAGTTCGTGGCTTAGATTACTATAACCGTACAGTTTTTGAATGGGTAACTAAAAACTTAGGTGCTCAAGGTACCGTTTGTGCTGGAGGCCGTTACGATGGCTTAGTAAGCCAATTGGGAGGCCATGCTACCCCAGCTGTTGGTTTTGCTATGGGTATTGAAAGACTGATCTTATTAATACAGAGTGTTAATCCAGGCTTTATTAAGCAAGATAATCTTGATATTTATATGATCGGATTAGGCTCGTCTGCACAAATTCCTGCCATGTTACTCGCTGAAACATTAAGGAATGCATTACCAAAAGTGAAATTAATGACTAATCATGGGGGGGGTAATGCCAAAAAACAATTTGCCCGTGCGGATAAATGGGGAGCAAAGATCGCACTAGTTCTTGGAGAAAATGAAATTGCCGCGAAGGAAGTGGTCGTAAAAGATTTACGTAATGGTCAGCAAGAAACGATTGGACAAGATCGACTAATTGAACACTTGTCTAGTATGTTGAAATAAAAGGAGACATTTATGGAAATATATTCAAGTGAAAATGAACAATTAGATGCGATACGTCGATTTTTTTTCAATTACGGAAAAATTGTGTTGTTGGTTATTTTATTTTGTATCGCGGTGGTAGCGGGGCGATACTACTGGGAATCGACAAAAACCAGTGACACAATGCAAGCATCATCTGATTATGATCGGGTGCTGGTTGCACTGATGATAAATCAGAATGATGCAGTCAGTCTTGCTGAGCAGTATATTGCACAACACCCTAATCAATATGGTGTCATGGCGGCATTACAACTTACACAGTATCTCGTCAAAAAAGAAGATTATGCGAATGCAGAAAAACAGCTTTCTCGTGTATTAACATATACGAAAGATGAAAATTTATTAGCTATAACTCATTTACGCCTAGCACGTATTCAACAGCAACTTAAAAATTATGATGCTGCATTAAAATCACTCAATGATGTTAAAGGTAATAGCTGGCGCGTTGAGGCTATAACATTACGAGGTGATATCTATTTGTCTCAAGGAAATAAAGAAGCAGCCAAAGCGGCTTATCTACAAGCAATAGAATTGGTACCCTTGAGAGAGGAGCAATCTATGCTAGAGATAAAATTAAATAATATCGACGGCTGAGGAGAAATAAAATGGAATTACGTAATAAAATCTTTGCCGGAGTTTTATCTCTCAGCACGCTATTAAGCGGTTGTTCATTATTTAGTGACGATGATAGCTTAAAGGTTGCTCCTTTACCTAATGTTAAAAATACACTTAATATCCATGAATCGTGGAATGTATCGGTTGGTAGTGGTGTTGACGGTTATTATTCTTTATTACGTCCGGCTTCTTTAGATGATGTTATTTTTGCTGCGGATCGCTTTGGTAAAGTAAAAGCCATAAACGCGCAAAATGGTAAAACGATTTGGCAAATTAGTTTAGCCAATAAATCAGGGACTTTTTCGTCTTCTACAACCGCTTTATTATCTGGTGGTATTACTGCAGTTGATGATAATCTCTATATTGGCAGTGAAATGGCTAAAGTTTATTCATTGAACGCCAAAGATGGAACTATTAACTGGCAATCTACTGTGTCAGGAGAAGTATTAGCACGCCCTGTGGTGAGTGATAATATTGTATTAATTCATACCAGTAATGGTTTCTTACAAGCTTTAGATAAAAATAATGGAACTACTAGATGGAGCGTAAATTTAGATGTGCCTAACCTTTCGTTACGTGGCTTATCTACACCTGTAGTTGCGCATGGTGCGGCCATTATCGGTGGGGATAGTGGTAAAGTTACTGCCGTGTTATTACAACAAGGCCAACTTATTTGGCAACAGCGTATTTCTCATCCAACGGGGGTTACAGATATTGATCGGTTAAGCGATGTTGATATGTCACCGGTCATTTACGATAATACTGTCTATGCAATTGGTTATAATGGACAGTTAACTGCATTAGATTTACGCAGTGGCCAAATATTATGGCAACGTGAGTTTGGTTCAGTTAATGATTTTATTATTGAAGATAATAAGCTATTTTTTGTCGATCAAACAGACCGTGTCATTGCAATTAATTTGGCGAGTGGTGCAACCCTTTGGATACAAAATGATTTGTTACACCGTCAATTGACATCCCCGATTCTTTATCAGGGACATATTATTGTCGGTGACAGTGAAGGTTATTTACATTGGCTTGATCGTGACACAGGTAATTTTGTAAGCCAACTTCGTGTTAATCGTAGTGGTTTGCTAACTGCCCCACAAATTATAGGAAATAGTCTGGTTATCCAGGCGAAAAATGGCAAAGTATATAGCTTTAGTCAATAGTCTTTTTGCTGATTAAATCGGGACAGATATTCAGCTACAACGGCCTCTTGAGTACTCAGGGGCCGTTGCGCTTATCTGACTTAATGATTTTATCTTTCTTGATTAACATGTAATATATTATTAATAAAAAAAACATTAAGTTAGTTAATGATATTATACAGTTAAACTGAAATTAATGAGGTTTCAATCATGGTACCTGTTGTCGCTCTAGTAGGGCGTCCTAATGTGGGAAAGTCAACACTCTTTAACCGGTTAACCCATAGTCGAGATGCACTGGTTGCAGATTTTCCGGGATTAACGCGTGATCGTAAATATGGACGTGCTGAAGTAGCAGGCCATGAATTCATTGTCATTGATACTGGTGGGATTGATGGCACTGAAGAAGGCATTGAAGTACATATGGCAAATCAGTCCTTACAAGCTATTGAAGAAGCAGATATTGTGTTATTTATGGTTGATGCTCGTGCAGGATTAATGCCAGCGGATAGTATGATAGCGCAACATTTAAGAAGTAGAGAAAAAGTGACATATTTGGTCGTCAACAAAATTGATGGATTAGATCATGATTCAGTTGTTGCCGATTTCTATGCATTAGGTTTGACGGATATTCATTCAATTGCAGCAACACATGGCCGTGGTGTGACTTCTTTAATCGAAAACGTCATTACGCCTCTATTAGATAATGAGAATACAGCATTATCCGTTAATGACGAAGGGATACAATCGGAACATTTGCCACTCTATTCAGATATAGAAAATAATTCAGAATTTGAAGATGTTACTGAAGAACAGGCTGAAGAAGAGTGGCAAAGATTAAGAGATTTACCGATTAAATTAGCGATTGTTGGTCGACCTAATGTGGGTAAGTCTACACTAACCAACCGTATTCTTGGTGAAGATCGTGTTGTTGTTTTCGATATGCCTGGTACAACAAGAGATAGTATTTACATTCCTATGGAGCGAGATAGCCGTCAATATATATTAATTGATACGGCTGGAGTGCGTAAACGCGCCAGAGTAACAGAAACGGTTGAAAAGTTCTCGGTAGTAAAAACATTAAAAGCAATTGAAGATGCAAATGTTGTCTTATTAGTCATTGATGCTCGAGAAGGTATTTCCGATCAAGATTTATCTTTACTTGGCTTCATTATAAACAGTGGGCGTTCACTTGTTATAGCTGTTAATAAGTGGGATGGTCTCGATCAAGAGACAAAAGAGTCAATTAAAGATACGTTGGATCGTCGTCTCGGTTTTATCGATTTTGCACGCTTGCATTTTATTTCAGCATTGCACGGTAGTGGTGTAGGTAACCTATTTGAATCAGTTTTAGAAGCTTATGATTGCTCAACAAAACGTGTAAGTACATCATTATTAACGCGTATCATGCAAATGGCACAAGATGATCACCAGCCTCCGTTAGTACGTGGTCGTCGAGTAAAACTAAAGTATGCCCACGCCGGTGGCTATAACCCACCTATTGTTGTCATTCATGGAAATCAAGTAAAAGATTTACCTAATAGCTATAAACGTTATTTGATGAATTATTATCGTAAATCGCTTGGTATTATGGGGTCACCAATCCGTATTCAATTTAAAGAGGGCGAGAACCCCTTTGCTGGTAGACGGAATAAATTAACACCTAACCAACAACGTAAACGTAGACGGTTATTAAATTATATTAAAAAGCGCCAGTAAAGACGACTATTGGCATAAACAAATAGTATATATTGAGTTCATCTGTTTATGCCGGTTTCATGCGAATATTACATGTAGTGGCTAGAAGTAATTATCTATTTTTAACAATAATAGACCAATTATAACATTCTTATTAATAGTTGCTGGGCGAATAAAGGAGAAATTTAATGGAAATGTTATGTCCGAACTGTCAAAAATCGATGTATGAGTTAAAAGATTCGCTATACAGTTGTCCAGTCTGTCAGAGAAGTTATAAGCAACTCTGTCTTTGTCCACAATGCCAGCAACCATTAGAATATTTGCAGGCCTGTGGAGCAGTAAATTATTTTTGTCATTATGGTCATGGTTTAATTTCTAAATATCAGGTCATCTATCAATTTGCTCCACTTGTATAAAATTATTATCTAAAAATGTATTGTTTTCTGTTCGTTATGATGATTTGGTTATTTTAAGCACTTCACTTTCAATAATACCTTCAGCTAATCGATGTATAATATGCTCCCCAATAGAAACTTGTTTTGAACTACGAATAATCTGGCCTGTATGGGTTGTTGTAACACTGTACCCCCGGGCAAGCGTAGCCAATGGACTTACTGAATCTAGTTGTGTACAAATAAGTGCAGCGTATTGTTTTGCCTTATTTATTTGATCAGTTATGGCATAGATGAGTCGTTGATTTTGTTGAATTATCTGATTATTTAGTTGATGTATTCGTAACAGGGGTTGTTGTTGTAATAATTTATGCTGTAACAGATGCTGTTGCTTTTGTTTTATATTTAACTGCACTTTAAATGCATCTTGCATTTTTTGCTGTAATTTAATTAATACAGTATGTTGACGAGATAAACGTAATGCGGGATGTTGCTGTTGTAAACGATGTAGCAATATAGAATAATATTGTTGTTGTCGTGCAAGATAATAATCCATCGCAATTTCAAGATGTTGTCTGCGTGACAATAATTGATCAAGCAATTCCTGATGATTACGACTAATCAGTTCTGCAGCGGCTGAGGGCGTCGGTGCACGCAAATCAGCAACAAAATCAGCAATAGTGATATCGGTTTCATGGCCAACAGCACTGACAATTGGGATCTGACTATTGAAAATAGCTCTAGCAACAGCTTCTTCATTAAAACACCAAAGATCTTCTAATGATCCGCCGCCACGAGCAATGATCAAGACATCACATTCATTTCGTTGATTTGCTAGCTCTATCGCTCGAACAAGCTGTACGCTAGCCTCTTTGCCCTGTACAGCCGTAGGATAAATAATAACAGGTAATCCGGGATCGCGACGATTTAATATGTGTAAAATATCTCGTAGCGCCGCACCCGTAGCTGATGTGATAATACCGACACAAGTTGCTGGTGTAGGTAATGCTTTTTTATGTATAAATTCAAACAGCCCTTGCGCTGTAAGTGTTGCTTTTAGTTGTTCAAACTGTTGTTGTAAAAGTCCTTCACCAGCAGGTTGCATTGTCTCAATAACTAACTGATAATCTCCACGCGGCTCATAAAGTGTTAACGAGGCTTTGACTAGTACCTGTTGCCCATTTTGTGGACGGAAGGTTACACGACGATTAATCATACGAAACATAGCACAACGTACCTGCGCTGTAGTATCTTTTAAAGTAAAATACCAATGACCAGAGGCAGGTTGTGATAAATTTGATATTTCCGCTGTGAGCCAAATTGTACCAATTTCTTGTTCAAGTATATGTCGCACGGCTTGATTAAGTTGACTGACAGTAAAAATTCCAGATTCATGATTGAGCATAAGTATTCGGCAGACCTATTATTAAACGAATAATGATATATTTATCATATGATGTTACCCACCTTAATTCGTGAAGCAAGTTTTTTTGGGAAAATGACTGGAAGTATAGTGCATTATTCTGTAATATTGCACGGCAATATTTACCCCCTTATTTTTCCTTCTACTTGGTGAGATATTGCTCATGTTACGAATTATTAAAGAAGCACTTACGTTTGATGACGTATTGCTTGTACCGTCACATTCCTCTGTTCTACCTAATACGGCTAATCTTTCTACACAACTAACTAAATCTATTCGTTTGAATATTCCAATGTTATCTGCAGCCATGGATACGGTAACAGAAGCTAATCTTGCCATCGCGCTTGCACAAGAAGGAGGGATTGGTTTTATTCATAAAAATATGTCGATTGAACGTCAAGCCGAAGAAGTTCGTCGTGTAAAAAAATATGAAAGTGGTATTGTTACTGATCCGGTTACTGTTACACCAGAAACAACTATTCGTCAAATTTTAGAATTAACTAAGCGTAATGGATTTGCTGGTTATCCGGTTGTTACCAAAGACAATGAGCTGGTAGGGATTATAACGGGCCGTGATGTCAGATTTGTGACTGATCTTGATCAACCCGTAACACGAATGATGACGACGAAAGAAAGGTTAGTAACCGTAAAAGAAAATGAATCTCATGATGTTGTATTGCATAAAATGCATGAGTATCGTGTTGAAAAAGTATTGGTGGTTGATGACGCTTTTCATTTAGTAGGGATGATTACCGTTAAAGATTTTAATAAAGCGGAAAGTAAGCCAAATGCGTGTAAGGATACACAAGGTCGTTTACGTGTTGGTGCGGCAGTCGGTGCAGGAGCTGGAAATGAAGAGCGTATTGCGGCATTGGTGAGTGCGGGGGTTGATGTTCTACTAATAGACTCTTCTCACGGTCATTCAGAAGGTGTCATTCAGCGTATTCGCGAAACACGCGCGGCCTATCCCGATTTAGATATTATTGGCGGTAATGTTGCAACAGCAGCAGGGGCATTAGCATTAGTTGAAGCTGGTGTGAGTGCCGTAAAAGTGGGGATCGGTCCTGGTTCAATTTGTACAACCCGTATTGTTACAGGAGTAGGTGTGCCACAAATTACAGCTATTTCTGATGCTGTTGAAGCCGTTAGTCATTTAGGTATTCCGGTAATTGCAGATGGAGGTATACGTTTTTCTGGTGATATTTCTAAAGCTATTGCAGCAGGAGCCTCCTGTGTTATGGTTGGATCGATGTTAGCGGGTACTGAGGAAGCTCCGGGTGATATTGAGTTATATCAAGGGCGTGCATTTAAATCTTATCGCGGGATGGGATCATTGGGCGCGATGTCGAAAGGATCATCTGATCGTTACTTCCAGAGTGATAATGCCGCAGATAAGCTCGTTCCTGAAGGTATTGAGGGGCGTGTGGCTTATAAGGGTTTGTTAAAAGAAATTATTCATCAACAGATGGGTGGTTTACGTTCATGTATGGGACTTACTGGCTGTGCTACCATCGAAGAATTACGGACAAAAGCACAATTTGTTCGTATCACTGGCTCAGGTATTAAAGAGAGTCATGTACATGATATTACCATTACAAAAGAGTCACCTAATTATCGTTTAGGTTAACTGTTGGCATAATGAAGCCATTTATTTTTTATCTAGGTTACTTGTTACCCTCCGGCGCATGCTTGGGGGAATTTTATACTTCAGGAAATTGCCAGCTATGACAACAAATATTCATCAACACCGAATTTTGATCCTTGACTTTGGTTCACAGGTTAGCCAACTCATCGCGCGCCGCGTTCGTGAAATTGGTGTTTATTGTGAACTGTGGCCTTGGGATGTGGCTGAGGAAAAAATTAAACAGTTTAATCCCAAAGGAATTATTTTATCTGGTGGTCCCGAAAGTACAACTGATGCAGACAGTCCTCGTGCACCAAATTATGTTTTTAATGCTGGTATTCCGGTACTGGGTATTTGCTATGGTATGCAAACTATGGCGATACAAGTTGGTCAAGGTGGTAAGGTTACCGGATCAAATCAGCGTGAATTTGGTTACGCAAAAGTTGAAATAGCCGGATCATCGAAATTAACTGAGGGTATTTTTGATAGTAAAAATACACAAGGTTTAAATGAGCTTGATGTCTGGATGAGTCATGGTGATAAAGTAACGACACTACCAGATCAGTTTGTCATGGTAGGCCATACGGAAACTTGCCCATTTGCTATTATAGCAAATGATGAAAAGCATTTTTATGGTGTTCAGTTCCATCCAGAAGTAACACACACTGTACAAGGTTTAGCATTATTACAACGTTTTGTTGTTGATATTTGTCAATGTGAACAATGCTGGACGCCATCGTCTATTATCACTAATGCTGTTGCTCGCATAAAAAAGAAAGTTGGCAAGGATAAAGTTTTATTAGGTCTGTCTGGTGGTGTTGATTCATCGGTGACTGCTTTATTGTTACATCAAGCAATTGGTGAGCAATTAACTTGTGTATTTGTTGATCATGGTTTATTGCGTTTGAATGAAGCTCAGCAAGTCATGGAAATGTTTGGTAATAAATTTGGTCTTAACATTATTGCTGTGAATGCTGAAGAGCGCTTTTTAAATGCATTAAAAAGTGAAACCGATCCAGAAGCAAAACGTAAAATTATTGGTCGTGAATTTGTTGCTGTCTTTGATGAAGAAGCGGCAAAATTAACAGATGTTAAATGGTTAGCACAAGGAACTATTTATCCTGATGTTATTGAATCTGCGGCCGCAGATACGGGTAAAGCGCACGTAATTAAATCGCACCACAACGTTGGTGGTTTACCTGAGGATATGCAAATGGGCCTCGTCGAACCTTTACGTGAACTTTTCAAAGATGAAGTGCGTAAGGTAGGGTTGGAACTTGGATTACCATATGAAATGCTATACCGTCACCCTTTTCCTGGGCCAGGCTTAGGTGTACGTGTTTTGGGTGAAGTCAAAAAAGAATACTGCGACTTATTGCGTAAGGCTGATGCTATTTTTATTGAAGAATTATATAAAGCTGGCCTTTACCATAAGGTTAGCCAGGCATTTACGGTATTCTTACCAGTACGTTCTGTCGGTGTCATGGGAGATGGCCGTAAATATGATTGGGTTGTCTCATTACGAGCTGTTGAAACAATTGATTTCATGACTGCACATTGGGCACATTTGCCTTATGATTTTTTAGGGCGTGTATCTAACCGCATTATCAATGAAGTTAATGGCATTTCACGTGTTGTATATGATATTAGTGGTAAACCCCCAGCGACAATCGAGTGGGAATGATTGTAATTGCTACTATATAATTTCATATAGTATTTTTTTATTTAGAAAAAGCCTTGTTTAGCAAGGCTTTTTTAATTTTAGGGCTGAATGGCTTTCCATAATCCAATAATAGAAGTGTATAAAAAGAAATAGGTAAGCCAGATATGTTATGGCCAAAGTTACCCCGAATGAACACTATATTACCTTAACTAAAAGTGATAAGTATTGTAGATCTGATTAGACTATTTTTTAGGTTAATGTAAGTGTTTTAAATTATCTATATCATCTTACATTTCGCTTGAATTTGTTTAATATCAACTGTAATTTGCATTAAACGATAATAATCAGCTTATTGTCTATTGATGACCTATCACTGATTTTGTTTTTACTATTAAAAATTAAGATATAATTTTTTTGCAAGTAATTTAAATGATTGTTGTCGCTGATACAAAAGGGGAAACTTGTGATATGAAGTATGGAAAAATAACGAAATAAGGTAAATAATATTCATTATTATTCATAGTACTTGTCTAGCTGAATAGTTCCCTTTTATTTCTCATATCATTATTTTTACTCATAAAAGATATATTCCAGTTAGCATTTATCATTATATTAGTTAGTATTTATTAGTGGAAGTAACAAAATAATACTATTTCATATTTATAAATGACTATTTATTATTACTTTTATAAAGTAAATAGATTAGATTTATGGAAACCATTCAATGCCATTATATTCATATCATTTAATAACTATTTGTAAAATCAGGCTAGATAGTTTAAATACTATTTTTTATTAGTGTTAAATTTATTTTAACACTAATATTTAAAATTTACCTATTGGTTTTTGTTATATTAATAATACTAAAATAATGAAAGCGCTGCCGCTTGTTATTCATAAACATTGTTAATTAATACGTATTTACTAGAGAAAACTAAAAAAGCAAAGTAATAGATAATATTTTAAGATCTTATTGAAATATGTGAATAATTCTTTCAATTATGCATAACTTATACTAAATGGAAGTAAAATAAGAGTATAGTTTAATTACTATAGGTGAGGTATTATGAACTTTGCCAAAAAATAACCGTGATTACCATAGTTATTTTTATTCAATATAAGGTTTGGTCAATAAGATCTTTTCAGTTATCAATTATTGATAATAAAGATATTATATTTATTTTCTAAATATTTTTTCAGCTTAATAATACTCTTATCAGATTTACTAAATCGCTACTATGAATAAGTAATAATGTTTAGAACATGATATATATCAGTAATTATCTTATTTAGAAATAATAGTCTAATTTTAGTTCCTTATAATTAATAGTGTAAATATATCAATATGACATTTTAATTTATTACTAATAATATTGCCGACTTTTTTATTCTTTATGTTTATTATTAATAATAAGTATTTTAATAAATAATTTTACGTGATTTTAGTTATAATAGATCATTTATTAATAAAAATAATATAAAATAATTATTATATTATCATAACTACGTTGATTATAAGTTTTTCAGTATTATAATTTTATATGCTTAGTGTTATTTAATTAATTTTATTAAAATAAGTATCATCATTAATTATAATTTAAAAAATAATTTTTTAATAAGGTCATAATATTAATATTTTTTGTCAGTTAATAATATAATTTATTAGGATAAATAATAAAATGTCATAATTTAGCTTATTTTACTAATATCTTATATATCACTATATAGATTAACTAATACTAAAAAATAAGGTATTTTATTATTTATGCATCATAATCATAGATATTCAGTACAATATTCTCATTTATTTGAGCGCAAATAGATAACTCGATTAAAGACAAAAAGTAAAGTCTATCGGGAGCACTTCATATTGCGATGATGCTATTTATTGTATTATACAAATTGTGTCATAATATTATTTATCTATATAGATGGAGAGATAATATCGTTAGATACTTGCAACCGATCCTGAATCAACGCGATAATTAGCACCATTAACAAAAGATGCCTGTGCAGAACATAAAAAAACAATAACCGCAGCGACTTCATCGGGTTCACCACGCCGATTTAATGCCATGTAAGGACGTTTATCTTTTAAAAAGGATTGGATAGCGGCTTCAATACTAATATTCAATGAATTGGCACGTTTTTCCATCATTGCATCGGTCATTGGCGTATGAATAAATGCAGGGGATACAGCATTTACCAATAAGCCTTCTTTTGCATATGTACGTGACAAACCTTTTGCTAAAGCTAAAATTCCCGCTTTCGCAGCACAGTAAGGTAATTCATCATCATAAGGTTGAACACCATCTTCACTTGCCAAAAATATTAATCGTCCCCACCCGGCTTGTCGTAAGTCATTGAGAAATTCTTTAACTAACCAAACGGGACCCAAGAGATCAACATCAATAGTATGACGCCAACTATTTTCGTCAATTTCATGAAATAAACCTTGAGCACCGGTGATACCTGCACATTGAATTAGAATATTAATATGCCCTAACTGTTGGCATGTTACGCGATGTAAATCTGCTAATTGATCAAGATTAGTAATATCTGCAGCATGATAAAAAAGCGTATTGTCTGGTGCTTGTATTTTTTTTGCAGCTACCGCAAGTTTGTCCGGATCCCTGTCTGTCATCATAACTTTGACACCTTCATTAACCAGTTGCTTAACTGTATGCCAACCAATACCAGAATCGGCACCAGTAACTAATGCGAGTTTACCTTTAATACCTAGATCCATTACATCTCCTTATACTATCTATCAACTTATTGGTCTTTAATAGTAAGTAAGCTAATGCTAAGTTAATAAATTAACTATAGCTCATTATATTTAGTTTATTTTATTTTCTATGAAAGAATAACAATGTATGGGATTATGTCTGATAACTTATTGAGTGATGAAGAATCTCATTAAAATTTTGATAAATTAGTTTAGAAGAATAGCGTTATGTTCTAATATAATTATATTTATGGGAGTTAGTTAATGTAACTTTTAATTAAAAAAATTTATAATTAGTAGCTATAAAAATAATTTTATTGGCAATTTTATTAGGTTATTTATTCGAAGATTTATATACAAAAACACCGTATTATATATCGGTGCTTTTGTATACAAAAATGAGAAGATCAAGAAAATACTATTTTTATTAATTATTATAAAAATAATTATTTTTGCGTATTAAATAAGAATACCGTTATTTATTTTCTATAAATTCTTCTAACACCCATACGCTTACACTTCCTGGGCCAACAGGAAAATCAGCCTTACCATCTTCACCAGAGATAATTACTGCATTATTGTTGCCTAAATAGTCGTAAAATGTATGCGATTCTAATCCTGCTGTTAATTGAACTATTTTATGATTAGCGTCTCCATTTGTCATAATAACAACACATCCTGGCTGTTCGGCCGTACCGTCGCGTACAACAGCAATGCAGTGGGGATCATCAAAATAGTCATGTTCAGCGCCATTAGCAAAACGTTGCCTTGCCTTAATCAATTGTTCTAAATGTGGCACTGGCTCAATAACAATATCATAATCTTTCCCGTCATCACCTTTATCTTTGTAACATGCACCATATAAATCTGCGTAAAAAATACAAGGTATACCTTTTTCTCGCAGTAAAATTAAAGCATAAGCTAGAGATTTAAACCATGTTTCTACAGGTGCTTCTAGCGATTGTAATGGTTGAGTATCATGATTTTCAACAAGGGTAACAGTATGCTCTGGACAAACTTCAACTAATGAATTTTCAAAAATTTTTGACATATCGAATTGATCTATCGCTGTAGAGGCATCATGAAATTTAGCATGGAGAGGCGCATCAAATAGCATCGACTTATACTCGTTCATTTCCAGATAGTCTTTTAACTCATTTACGTCATAAGACCAATATTCAGCAACAACGAAAAGGTCATTATGCGCTTCCTCACGAATATGATCTAACCACTGAACATAAAACCAAGCAGGAATATGTTTAACAGCATCAAGGCGAAAACCATCACATGGAAATTGTTGTGTAACCCAACGCCCCCAAAATTTTAATTCCTCACGGACGGCTTTATTTCTTAATTCAACATTATTTCCCATTAAATAGTCATAATTACCATTTTCGTCGTTAACTTCATTATTCCATCCATCGAGGCCAAAATCGTTCATAATTTTGAAAATACCATCCTCAGCTTTTGTTGTGCCATTTTTCTGGGGTATTTCCACATGATCTATACCGCTAAAACAATGAAAATCCCAGATAAATGTTGAATATTTATTTTTACGACCAGGAAAGGTATAACGTGTATAGGCCATGACTTCAAATTCATTATTATCTATTTCATCACGATCTTCTTCATTAACACGACGAACTTTCATTTTTTCTTGCTCATCGGCTCCCATTTTATGGTTAAATACCACATCATAAATCACTTTTAATCCAGCTGAACGAGCTTGAGTTACTGCCTTTTCTAATGACGCCCGATCACCGTATTTTGTAGCTACACTTCCTTTTTGATCGAATTCGCCAAAGTCAAAAAGGTCGTAAGAATCATAGCCGACAGAATTCGCCCCTCCTGCTGCTTTATAGGCTGGGGGTAACCAAGCAATAGTAATTCCCATATCAACTAAATTTTGTGTTTTTTCAGCAAATTCAGGCCATAGTTTGCCGCCCGTTGGATAATACCAATGAAAGAATTGAATTAGCGTATCTTTTTTCATAAATACATACCTGCTTTATGATATGCCTAACTTTAAGCATGGACAGGTTATTTTTAATTACAATTGCAGTTATGTATTTATTTGTTAATGAATTATAATAATTGTTGTATAAAGATAAATGTAATAATGCTTAGTTTAAAATTAATTTTTATATTAGCTTAACATTTTAATTAATTAACTAATTTACATAATAAATTTAAAAAACTATTATTAATATTATTTTATATAAAATATAATGAATAATATAATTTTTATTAATAAAATTTATAATATTATTATTTATATATTATTTATTATTTAGTAATAATTTATTTTTATAAAAATAAGATATTTTCGCTTTATTTTAGTTAAATGATATGATTTTAATATGTTATTTCAGTGACTAATATTATTTTATACGAAATGACAGCATTAAATAGTACTATAAAGTGATTACTATTATTATATATTTCCATATAATTAATAGAAGGAATTAACAATAATGGAATATACAAAATATGGATAATTGCACTGAGTATATGGATAGATTAGTTATTGTTCATACCTCATTGGGTAATCAATTATATTTCCGTTCAATGCATGGTACTGAAGCAATTTCGACACTTTTTTGCTATCAAGTTGAAATGGTGAGTACTGAAGGTAATATTGATTTAACTACACTGCTAGGCCAATCTTTAAGTTTACAAATTAAGCAGTTAGTGGGAGCGGATCATTGGTTAAACGGCGATATTACCGCAATCGAACTTAAAGGAATGGAAGCTAACTCATCGCGTTATTATATCTATGCCGCTACTGTTCGTCCTCATATGTGGTATCTAAGTCAAACATTAGATTTTCGTATATTTCAGGAAAAAACAGTTCCGGAAATTATTAAGGAAATTTTTTCTGAATATGATGTTGTGGTTGAGAATCGATTAATTCGTCAGTATCGACAATGGACTTATTGTGTTCAGTATAATGAAAGTGCATTTGCTTTTATTAGTCGATTGATGGAGCATGAAGGAATTTATTATTTTTTTTCTCATCGGCAAGGACAACACACCCTTATTCTTGCTGATGCGCCTTATGCTCATCAGGCGATTGAACAACCAATTATTCCTTATCGTGGGCCTAATGCGTCAGCAATTCTTGATGAAATTTGTATTGACCGTTGGCAGGTAAATAATGCAATTACCGTTAATAGCGTTAGTATGGATGATTATGATTTTCATAAACCTTACGCCCATTTATTAGAGACCAAACATAACGGTTTATCATACTCTGTAGAATCAACAGAGTTATTTGAGTGGCCTGGCCGGTTTATTGATCGCGAACATAGCCAATCATATATAGAGATCCGTCAACAAGAAAATGCGGCGCAGCATTATAAAATTATAGGGGCAGCAACGACGACGCGTCTCGTTGCTGGTGGCAAAATAACGCTAACTAATGCGCCTCGTATTGAAGATAATCGAGAATATACGGTTATTCGTAGCCATTATAAAATTTGGGATAACACCTATGCCAGTGGCAGCGATGCGGATCGTGGACAATATTGTGAATTTAATGTTATTCCTGCTGACGTTATTTGGCGCAGTCCACGGGTAACTCCTTGGCCTAAAACGCAAGGCCCGCAAACTGCTAGAGTCGTTTGTCCACCGGGTGAGACAATTTGGACAGACGAATATGGTAGAGTGAAAGTTAAGTTTCATTGGGATCGCTATGCAAAGGGTGATGATACCAGTTCGTGTTGGGTTCGTGTAGCAAGTTCATGGGCAGGAATGGGTTATGGTGCTGTTCAGATCCCACGTATTAATGATGAAGTATTAGTTGATTTTATTAATGGGGATCCTGACCGACCTATTATTATTGGACGTGTTTATAATAAAGCTAATATGCCGCCTTGGCCATTACCCACCAGTGCCACCCAAATGGGTTTTTATAGTAGAAGTAAGAACGGCCATATCGGGATGGCAAATATATTACGCTTTGAAGATGCCAATGGCAGTGAAGAGGTCTTTATTCAAGCTCAACGCGATTTTAATCAACAAATTAGAAATAAAAAAAGTACATTGATCGGTAATGATTACGATAAGCAAGTAGGTCATGATCAGCATACGATGATTGCACGCGATGAGACATTGAGTATAAATCGAGATCAACATGTCATGATTAATCATGATCAAAACATTGTGATTAAAAATAACCAACATGTTGAAATAAATCATGATCAGCATATAAAAATTGGCGCACATCATTGTGTCGAAATCATGGATCGTAGCAAAGAAGTTGTTCACGCTCATAAAACGCTTAATATTAAAGGAGACTATAGTCAACGAGTTGAAGGGAAAATAGAAGCGGAAGCAGGGATTAGTGCACATGTATATACTAAAAATTTAACATTAACAGGGACAGATAACGTTATTATTCAAGGTGCAGCAGGGAAAATAACCATTGATCGTAGTGGGGTAACTATTGATGCTCCTTTGATCAAATTAAATGGAGCTGTTGCGGTATCAACCACCTCACTTGGCGCATTAGCAACATTAAAAAACGCAGCTCAAGAAGGTACGCCATTAGTTGAGGTATGTTCTGAATGCAACAATTAATGTTATCAACTTCTTTCACACAAGCTAATAAACAAAAAAAGCTAGCGATTGCATCAGGTCAATTTAATTGGTTAATTCTCGATGCGGCATCCTGTCCTGAGGCATATTGGTTTACTAAAGGTTCAGGGGCACCAATAATCAGTTTATTTGAAGAGCAAGATCAGGCGTTACAAGATTATGGTGCTTGGCTAATTAATATTATTGATTACCCCGATATTATTCGTTTGACATTGGCCAAAGATATTAATGGTTCGGCTGCATTATGGTGTAAATCTGCATTAGATGTAGAAATACTGGCTCAGCAGTTACGTTTTCGTTTATACGCGAGTTTACCAGATGGACGTACTGTACGTTTTCGATGGTATGATACGCGTGTTTTAGATAGTTGGCTAGCTTCACAGACCGTTGACAGGCGAATAAAATTTTTGCAACCCTTTTATGAAATAGCTTATACACCTCCTAATCCATTTTATGCAAATCAATATCTCACCTGTTGGTATCAATTAACAGACGGATCTTACAGCTGTAAAGTAATTAATTTAAAGGATCATACCCTATGAGCGTTACTATAAGCCTACTAGGTCATTATCATAGCTGCCCTTGTGTTACCGGAAGTGTACCGCATGTCGGTGGTGCTATCATGGAAAGTCATGCTCTTTTTAAAGTAAATGGTGTTACTGTCGCGCAAGAAGGAGATCGATGTATTTGTGCCTCCGGAGAGTACGATACTATTAGCCAAGGTCATCCGGCGTTAACAATTAATGGTGTTAAAGTTGCTTATCAAGGAGCCGCTACAGCGCATGGTGGCGTCATTGTACAGGGTGATAAGGCTATTACGCTGGAGTAAAGTAATGTATTGGAAGCTTAATGAAGAAGATTTGTTGCAATTGACACAACAACAATTAATTAATCAACGATACGCACTAGCTCGTCATTTGTTAACGTTAAATGATCCGCCTCAAGATTGGCAATATTGTGAAACATTATTAATTCAATTATGCCAGCAAGCGGCGGATTATCATATTACTCAGACAGAGTGTCTAAAAAAATTTGTAGAGGCATTGCATTATATGCCTGATGCGCTGGAATATCAGACCGTAAAAAACTATCTATCTTCTGGGGGATTAGAAAGTTTCCGTGTTGAACGGTTATTGGAGTGGGCTATTCAGCAAAAGGAATGCAAAAATGGGGTGTAGTGAAAATTGTAGATGCCGACCTGGTGTTGTCGCCTTCGTCTTTGTACCGGGCATTATGGGTACGCGTTTACAAAATAAGAAGACAGGTTCTGTAGTATGGGATCCCGCTGCGGGGATGGCGTTTGAGGGTAACAGTTCCGCTGCTAATCAGGCAAAATTAAACCGCCAACGTGAATTAGATGAAGCACAAAGTCAAGATGATGATGCGACATCAACAAAAATTAGTAATTGGTTTAAGAAACGTCTTATTTATTTAAAATATGGTATAAAACAGAAGCCTATTGAGGTAGGCAGTTCTGTAAAAAGAAAAATAATGAGTATACCAACAATAACTGATTATGCATTTGCTGGGCCACAAAAACGAAAAGAACTATTAGTGACAGATGCTAAAGTAGGTTACGATCGTAATGACGAGTTATTAGAGGTTTCTCCAGGAAATGATAACTATTTTAAAACCTTTACCAGTATTCCAACATCACAAATAGGGTTAAAAAGAAAACGAGGTTGGGGTGAAGTTCTATGGGATAGTTATGGACCTTTTCTTAGCTATTTGGAACAAAAGGAAAGTACCTTTACTCAACTCTATCCAGGACTACGTTTTCCTGTGTTTGCAGTAGGCTATAATTGGATGTTAAGTAATGATATTGCAGGAAAACGCCTCAAGAAAAAATTAGCTGAATTTAAAGCCCATATTCTGCAAGAAGACAATCGAGGCATTAGCGAAAAAGAAATTAAATTTGTGCTACTGACCCATTCTATGGGAGGTTTTGCTAGCCGAGCAGGTATGATGCTTAGTGGTCTTGAATCTGAAATTGAAGGTGTTATTCATTGCGCTATGCCAACCGATGGCAGTCCCGATAGCTATAAACGCATGAGATGTGGGCAGGCAGGTGCAAGTAAAATTGTAATAGGTAAAAATGCAGCGGATATAACGGCGATCCTCGGTTTTTGCCAGGGTGGTTTAGAATTATTACCTAATCAATTATATAAAACTGTCGATAAGAAAGCAGAATGGCTTTATTACCAAGTTGATAAGACAAGAAAACTATTGCCAGTACGATACGGTTCTGAAATTTATAACTTCTATAAACAAGTCGATTTATGGTATAGCTTGATTCAACCCACGTTGTTAGCACCAGAACTACCAATACATAAACAAACGCAAGACGAGCTTAATAAATATATAAAAGCTTATAGAACGCGCATTCAAGCGACTGAAAATTTTCATGCTCGTTTATCGAATGGTTTTCATCATACAACAACATTAATTTACAATGCTAATCCCGATTTTAAAAGTTATGAGACTTGTTGTTGGCAAGGTAAGAATTTACCTGATGGTGATGTGACTCGTTGGACAACCTTTAGTACTGAAAATAAGTCTTGGTTTTTTGGTGATGGTACGGTTAAATTGGCTGGGCCCGCTGTTGTTGCGCGCTATAATAAGCAACTTGATGAATGGCTCAAGCAAGTGCGTATAGAAGGTGATATGGTAGGATACCCCCCTAAAGTAGAAACAATCGCTTTTACCCTAACTGATCCAACGGCCCCTGGTGATGGCGTAGTTCATCTGGGTGCAGGTAAAAATCCTGAAGCAACGGGGGGATTAAAAAAAATACCGATTATATCAGCAAAAGATCATCAAAATATGTATGGTTGCCCTTTAGTTAGAGAAAAAGTCATAGTTCAATTAAAGGAATGGTTAGTTGATATCCATAAAAAAATGGGGGCATAGCATGATATCTTTTGGTCGATGGTTACTAATATTACTCGCAGTAAGTTTTACGACACAAGGAATTACAATGGCTAAACACGATACTATATTAGGAATTAATTTTACTGATCAGTGTCTAGGACGTTATCAAGTTGCGTTACCCTCGGATATGAAAAGAGTCAAAACATATTACTGCAATAAAAGTATTTCACTCAATACATATGCACCAGATGATCACGATAGTATAGGGGTTTTACGTGGTAAACAGCGGCTTGAACAATGGCAAAATTATGTCGAGGCTGAACGTAAAAGTCATATAGGTTCAGTAACGCAATATATTATTCGGGATATAACACCACCATTAAAAACGATTGCATATTATTCTGATGATCGAGAGCTTAATTTAGATCCTAATACATCTCATGTGTTTGCTTCATTATTTTTTAAAGATATTCCGGAAAAAGAACTTGGCATTATTATTAATGATAATGGGAATGTCTTTATTCCACGTAATGAAACTCAATATATTGCTCATTACAAAACAAAGTTAGCGGAAATAAAAAAACATGCAGATCAAGTGACGTATATGCTCTGGCCACATACGCACCCAGGGGTTTGTCTAGATAATGAATTTACAATTGTGTCAGATAAAACAGTTGGTGATGAATATTATTTATTAGAATTTTATAATGGTAAAAATAGTCGATTTACTTTTAAATCAAGTATATTTAGTGGCAGTATTTCGGCATTAAAACAAGAAATTAAAAGTGATCTAGGTTTTTTATCCCTCTTTGCAAGTAGTAAAGTCAACGTTGCTGGACGACAAGGACGATTATTTGTTAGCAATGATCGTTATTCTGTTACTGCCAGGGTATTCCGTTGGATTTCCACAGATGATCAGGTAAATAGCATTAGTCATTCTCGATTAGAAATCGAAGGCAGCTTTGATATGGATGATTATCCAGAATTATCTCCAATGAATGGCACTGATATGATTATTGGGATATTAAAATTTCTTAAAGTCCGTGAAAATGGTATGGTTTTTAATTGAACAAGATATAAAAAAACCGGTTATTTTTATTGCAAATATAACCGGTTAAGGATGTATTGCCCGCACATTATCTAAAAAGGATAATTGTTAATATCATTGATCTAATCACAAAAATTCACTGATTTGTAATGATACATTAGCTGCTTAATATCATTATAAAACGATATTAACCAGTAAATAACCTACTGTACATGCCACGATTACACCGATAAAGCCGGGAATAATAAAACTATGATTAATGATAAATTTACCTATCTTCGTTGTTCCTGAGCGATCAAAATTGATACATGCAAGATCACTAGGATAAGTGGGTAGAACGAAGTAACCATAGGCTGCGGGAAAAAAAGCAATAAGCAGCTTAGGGTCAACACCTAAGCTCAAACCCATGGGGGCAATAGCTGTTAATGCGGCCGCTTGGCTATTGACCAATTTTGATACTAGAAATAAGACTATGGCATACATCCATGGATAATGTTGTACTAGATGTTCTAGGAGAATACGTAAATCTGCTATGTGAGCCTTAAAGAAGGTATCACTCATCCAGGCAACGCCAAACACAGAGAATATTGCGACCATGCCAGCTTTAAAAACGGCACTGTTTGCTATTTCAGCTGTATTTACACGACATAGCATGAGAATGATCGACCCAGCAATAAGCATCATCATTTGGATCACAAGATTCATTGATAAGGGTTTTAATCCGTTACCTTTATCGAATTCTGGACGTAAATCAGAGAACGTACCAAAAATTATTACTGCGACGATAGCAATAAAAAATACCCATGTTGCCCAATAAGCTTGTTTAGGAAAGCGTTTATTTATAAGAGTTTCTGAGGAACCATAAATATAACTATATTGAACAGGATCTTTGATCCGTTTTTGGAATTCAGGGTCTTTATCAAGATCATTACCTCGTTTTAAGCTCCATAATGCGGCAACTATAACGCCACATAATGAGGCAGGAATAGAAATCATTAAGATATCTAGTATACTGTAGACCTTACTTATACCATGTATTTTTCCCAAAATAGAGACAAGTGAAACTACAGCAACGGACACTGGCGATGCTGTTATGGCCATTTGAGATGCGACTGATGCAACAGCCATCGGTCGCTCAGGGCGGATCCCTTTTTTAATTGCAATATCATTAATAATTGGAAACATGGTATAAACCACATGACCCGTACCGCATAAAAAAGTTAATGTCCAGGTCGTTAACGGTGCGAGTAAGGTAATGTGTTGTGGGTGTTTACGTAAAATGCGCTCAGCAAATTGCATCATTACATTTAATCCCCCCGCCGTTTGTAATACAGAAGCACACCCAATAACGGCAAGTATTGTCAACATAACATCTACAGGAGGATTACCTGGGGCTAAACTAAAGATAAAAGTTAGAATGAAAAGGCCAATACCACTAATTAAACCCAGTCCCATACCACCAAAACGGGTTCCAAATAGCAAGCAAATTATAATAATAATGAATTGTATTGTTACCATATTATATCCATATCATTGAAAGTGAATATTCTAGTATTCAATAAGTTAATGTTTTATAAATAACCATTATTTTGAAGAGAATAAACGTGTTACTTATTAAGTCTGTATAAATATATTAGCCTTATTAAAAGGTTCGTTATTTTAAGATATCTATAAGTTTTAATTTTTATCTTGATCACAACTTTGTATATTCTTTGAAATACTCGGTAAAACTACGACTAGTTAACTTGATTTTTGTAAATATATATTTACACCTTGTTTTTAGTATTTTGTTTTATCTAATTGATTTTTATATAAATAAATGCAAATAAATTTTTTATTTTAGATGGTAAATAAAATTTACATGTTGGTTCTTATTGTTTACACTGGGCTATTTATAATGGACGATAAACAGCCAATAAGGTAAATAAGACTATGCGAAAAGATGCAATTAATAATATTAATATTTGTGATGAAAAGATCTTAATAACGCCTGAAGATCTGAAAAAGAAATTTCCTTTATCGACTAAAGCTGAACAAACAATTAAAGCATCCAGACAAATAATAGCTAATATCATTGATGGTAAAGATCCGCGTCTATTGGTTGTATGTGGTCCTTGTTCTATTCATGATCCTGATGCAGCACGCGAATATGCTCAACGATTAGCCATGTTGGCTAATCAACTTGACGATAAGTTATTTATTGTAATGCGTGTTTACTTTGAGAAACCTAGAACAACAGTAGGTTGGAAAGGATTAATCAACGATCCAGATATGGATGGTTCATTTGACGTAGAAAAAGGGTTGCATATGGCCAGAAAGTTATTAGTTGATCTTGTCTCTTTAGATCTTCCTTTAGCAACAGAAGCGTTAGATCCAAATAATCCACAGTATTTAGGCGATCTATTTAGCTGGGCGGCTATTGGTGCACGAACGACAGAATCACAAACCCATAGGGAAATGGCTTCAGGTTTATCTGTACCTGTAGGTTTTAAAAATGGTACGGATGGTAGCTTAACAACAGCAATTAATGCTATGAAATCTGCGGCTATGCCTCATCGTTTTGTGGGTATCAATCAAGCTGGACAAGTCAATTTATTGCAAACACGCGGTAATAAGTATGGACATGTGATTTTACGTGGTGGTAAATCACCTAATTATCATGTAGATCAGGTTGAGGCTTGTGAAAAAGCTATGGAAAAAGCAGGACTAAAACCAGTAATTATGGTGGATTGTAGTCATGGCAACTCAAATAAAGATTTTCGTCGACAACCTATTGTTGCTAACGATATTATTGATCAAATCTGCCAAGGAAATAAATCAATTATGGGTATAATGTTAGAAAGCAATATCCATGAGGGGAATCAATCTTCCGAACAACCCAAAGATCAGATGGTCTATGGAATGTCTGTAACAGATGCATGTATTGATTGGCTTACTACAGAAACGCTGTTACGAAAAATGCATTATCAGCTAAATGGTGTTCTCGATAGCAGATTGGATAAAAGGTAAACGTAGGTATGAATAAGGAATTGGCAGCGTTACGTGATAAAATTGATGATGTAGATAAAACATTATTGCATTTATTAGCTAAACGAATGACATTAGTCAGTCAAGTGGGTGAAGTCAAAAATAAATATGGATTGCCTATTTATGTGCCTGAACGGGAACAGAGTTTATTGCAATCTCGACGTAAAGATGCTGAGGCATTAGGAATTTCCGCTAATTTAATTGAAGATATCTTGCGCAGAATTATGCGAGAATCCTATATTAACGAATATGATAAGGGATTTAAAGCACTTAACCCACAATTAAGACCTATTGTCATTATTGGTGGTCAAGGTCAAATGGGACAACTTTTTAATCGATTGTTTACTTTATCCAATTATCATGTCCGTATAATTGATCGACAGAATTGGCATGAAGTATCACATGCTGTAGCTGACGCTGGTATGGTAATGATCAGTGTTCCTATTCATAAGACCGAGCAGATTATACACCAACTGCCTAAATTACCTACAGATTGTATCCTTGCTGATATTACGTCTATTAAAGCATTACCGTTACAAACTATGATGGAGACACATGCCGGACCAGTATTAGGATTACATCCTATGTTTGGACCCGATGTAACTAGCCTGGCAAAACAGGTCGTTGCCTATTGTGATGGTCGTCAATCTGAATCATATCAGTGGTTTTTGGATCAATTACAAGTGTGGGGAGCGAGTTTACATAACATTAATGCTATTGAACATGATAAAAATATGGCATTTATTCAGGCATTACGTCATTTTACAACGTTTGTTTACGGGCTAAATTTGTTTGAAGAACAAGTTGATTTGCAAGAATTATTGGCATTATCTTCACCTATTTATCGCTTAGAATTAATTATGGTTGGTCGACTCTTTGCGCAAGATCCACAACTTTATGCAGATATTGTTATGGCATCAGACGAAAATATCGCATTGATTAAACGCTATCACCAACGTTTTGGCGAAGCATTGGATCATTTGGAAAATAAAGATAAACAAGGGTTTATTGAAACATTCCTTCGTATAAGCGAATGGTTTGGTGATTATGCGCAACGTTTCCAACAAGAAAGCAAAACATTACTACTCCAGGCAAATGATTCACGATCCTGTTAATATTTTGCATTTAAAGCCCAATCAGTGGGCTTTTATAAGTTTTAGCTAATAGAATGACTATGAGGATTAGCTAATTTTAACGGGAACTACAGTTTCACTTGGATAACTACCAAGTACATTTAACGATCGACAAAGAAGTGTTAATTTCTTCAGTGTTTGTTGCATGTGCTGGCTTGCTAAATTTGCTTGTACATCAATATAAAACATCTCTTCCCAAGGATTACCTGGGATAGGGCGCGATTCTAATTTCGTCATGGAAATGTTATGTTCTTTCAATACTACAAGCACATCAGCCAAAGCACCTGGGTTTTGGCTAGTAGCAATTGTTAGAGTTGTTTTTGCCGGAATTTCTTGCGCAACATTAATAGGTTTACGCGCAACAACAATAAAGCGCGTGCTATTATATATTTGATTAGCTAAGTTATGTTCAATTACATGTAAATGATATAGCTCTTCGCCAGCCTGACTTCCAATAGCGGCCACTGATGGCGAATTTAATTCGGCAACTTTTTCCATAGCAGCCGCTGTGCTTGCGCAATATTTGATCTGCCAATGAGGGAAATGATCAATGAATTGATTACATTGCATAAAGGGTTGCGGATGGCTATAAACAGTTGTGATTTTATCTAAATGTGTTTCACAACTTGCTAATAAACAATGTCTTATAGGTGTTGATAGTTCGCCAATAATTGATAAACTTGTCACTTGTAATAAGTCATAAACTTCACTAATAGAACCTGAAGTCGTATTTTCTATAGGTAAAATGCCATAATCCGCATCGCCATTTTCTACTTGCTTAAAAATTTCCGTAAATGAAGCACAACCAAATTCAATAATATTATCAAAATGCCTTAAACCATATTGGCGGGCAGCTAAATGTGAGTAAGAGCCTTTAGGTCCTAAAAAAGCTAAACGGGCGGTTGATTCGTTATGTTGGTTGATTTCACTTTGTAGTAATGCTTGCTGAGTCAGAACTGAATCTTCCATGATAAGAGTAAATAATCGTGTGATATAATCAGCATTAAGTCCCATAGACGTACTTTGTTTCACTACTGAACGTAATAGATCTTCTTCACGATTCTTATCACGGATACTAAGACGCATTTGTTGTTTTATTTTTGCTATTTCAATAGCAAGAGTATGTCGTTTACTAAGTAAATCAAGTAATTTACTATCAACGTCATTGATCTTTTGCCGTAGTTCAGAAAGTTTATGAGTCATTGTCAGTTAGTATCCTCGTCGATATTTCTAATACTATTGTTACCATTTATTAGTATCACAATAATTTATTGAAAGAGAAGCATATATAGGTCATGTAAAAATATACAGTGATTATTAAAGCTACTATAATGTCGTTAATCTTATCGTAAATTGCTTTATGGCACATACAAAATGAAAAATCATTTTTAGATGGTTTTATATATTGTTATACTTGCCATGCTAGAATAAATCTACAAGTAGATTTATGTGTTTAAGATAATTGAAACGGCGAATTGGGCTCTTTATCTTTATTATGTTAATAATAATATTGTTGTTTTAATTAAAGTGAATTTGACGGGAGCTCTAGCATCATCGAAGTATAAAAGAGAGGGTAGTCTTTTATTAATTGCCCGCTTATTATATCAATTATAATGCCTGATTCTGTTGAGTTAACGATTTGATAAAGTTAAATTAGTACTAACGACATCAGGTTAATAGGTTAATTTGCCAATATGCATAATGTGTTAGATCACTTTAGGTTATTATGCTGTTCGTTATAAATAATTATTTCTAATAAAAATAATAAATTATAGTATTTACATGCTCTTTTTATTGTCAATTTCTTTTTATTATTATGTGGTTAAGTATTATCACTATTTTTAAAAAAATACACTAGGTGGGTTTCATGCTTTTTTGAGAAACAAAAACCAAATGATTGGAATTTACGTTACCCTCAATTCATTAAAGCTGATGTTTCTCAAATTCAGTTGCTCTTCTGTTGTAAAGAAAAAATATTATTTACATTTCAGCACTATTTAGCAAATTAGTTTCTTTTAAAGAATTAGTGGCTCTACGCGCTTCACTTTTATGCTGTAATTTATTTAACTGTCGCTCTAATTTATTTAAGAGTTCATTGATAGCGAAATACATGTCTTCGTTTTTGGCTGTTGCAATCAATTGCCCACTTGGCGTATTGATGGTGGCATCAACAACGAATATTTTTGGTTCTTTGGATAGTACAATATGAGGCGTAATAAGTTGAACATGCCATTTCTCAAGTTTTTTGAGTCGATCTTCTATATGTGAACGGATTGCTGGAGTGATGTCCATTTGCTTACTTGTAATATTTATAACCATATAGTATACCTCTTTTGTTACTGATAGGAACAGTAGGTTAAAAAGCAATGCAGTAAAGCAGTAGAGAATATCTATTTTTATCAGCATAAAAAGATGAAACAGCTGATTGATCGAGTAGTGAACTAAAAGCAAATTCCCTCTTACTTAAGTATATGTAATTTACTCTATTCTTTTACTATTTTTAGTTATAATGTTTGATCTCATTACTATGTTCTAACAAAAAAACACCATAAGGGCAATAGAAGGTATAATATTTCCTTACTATATTGAGATTTAATATTATAATTTGTGATCAATGTTGATTTTGTTTTTCATATCCGTAGTATGCTCTTTCAATTAATCAGCGATATTACAATCATCCTTGAAAAAAGACGATTGTTTGCTCTTTTCCAAGGATCAGCTTGATTAATTTTTTTCTGATAATAAGCAATTATTTTTGTTTTTTTGATGTTATGGCCTGAAAAATAAAAATAGATGTCATTAAATTGGAAAATTTTCACTATTTACTGAAATTACATTAAAAATCTGGTAATTTTAAGTTTGATATGTTGATTGATAAGAGGAACAGAAATAATGAAAGTTGTTGAGGTCAAACACCCACTGGTAAAGCATAAACTTGGCTTAATGAGGGAAGAAAATGTGAGTACCAAGCGCTTTCGAGAACTGGCTTCTGAGGTTGGTAGTCTGTTAACTTATGAAGCAACTGCTGATTTAGAAACAGAAAAGGTGACAATTGAAGGTTGGAATGGTCCTGTTGAAATAGAACAAATTAAAGGTAAAAAAATTACGGTAGTACCGATTTTGCGTGCCGGTTTAGGTATGATGGAGGGGGTATTAGAACATGTACCCAGTGCAAGAATTAGTGTTGTCGGTGTCTATCGCGATGAGGAAACCTTAAAACCGGTACCTTACTTCCATAAATTAGCATCAAATATTGATGAGCGTATGGCATTAATTGTCGATCCTATGTTAGCAACAGGTGGATCAATGATTGCCACAATTGATTTGTTGAAAAAATCGGGTTGTAATACAATCAAAGTATTAGTCCTTGTTGCAGCTCCAGAGGGCATTGCGGCTTTGGAACATAGCCATCCAGATGTGGAAGTTTATACAGCATCCATAGATAAAGGTCTTAATGAAAATGGATACATCATTCCAGGATTAGGTGATGCGGGTGATAAATTATTCGGTACAAAATAAGTTAATCAATGATGCTGATTATTTATATAATCTCTGACATAATTGCATCTGTTATATTTATGCAGTAAATGAATATATGCCAGATTTTTTATAATCACTGTATTACAATACACAGTATTACTATAATTATAATCGGTCATGATGGATGAGACATTACATAACTACGTGCATTGTCAGTGCTCTCATTTGTTATGGCTTATGATATAAATCAGAGATTATATAATTTACATCACGAGTTATTACGTCATAAGTTAGTATTGGAGTTGATTCTGAGTACACTCGCACAGATACCATTACCTTTATCATTACCAAATGATGAAACATTTGCTAGTTTCGTTGCTGGTGAAAATGGAGCGTTATTGTCTGTGTTGCAGCAATGTTTATTATCACCTAATTTTATGACGGTTTATTTTTGGGCACCGGTATGTGCTGGACGTAGTCATTTGTTGCATGCAGCATGTAATGAAATCGCCCAGAGAGGACAGCCTGTCGTTTATATTCCATTAAAAAAGCATGATCAGTTAACTCCTGCATTGCTTGATGGCATGGAGCAAACATCGCTTATTTGTATTGATGATATTGATAAGGTCTCAGGTCAGTCGAATTGGGAATTAGCTATTTTCGATCTCTATAACCGCTGTTTGGAAATTAATCATTGTAGTTTATTTATTACCGGTAATGCATCTCCTGTAGAATTAAATTTATCATTACCTGATTTGGTTTCTCGTTTGGAGTGGGGGCAAGTATATAAGCTTAATCCTTTATCCGATGAACAAAAGTTATTAGCATTGCAACGTCGGGCTGTATTAAGAGGGTTTGAATTGCCCGACGATGTCGGACAATTTTTATTTAAAAGGTTAGATAGGCAAATGGATTCATTATTTTCCGCACTAGATTGTTTAGATCAGGCATCTATTCGCGCACAACGTAAATTAACGATCCCCTTTGTAAAAGAAATATTGTCTTTATAAATCTAGTATTGTTATTTCGTCAGTTATACATATAATTTATATCTATATATCTATTAACTTACTTTATCATTACCCTAAAAACGAAATTTAATATACTCTGCTAGTGCACCCGGAGCTATGATTATTCAATTATGGTCAATATTTGCTCAGGTGGTCGGCCGACTCTAGCTTGGTCATTACATACGACAATAGGACGTTCAATTAGTATAGGGTGTATTATCATAGCAGAAATTAAGTCTTTTTCTGATAATGTTGGATCGTCTAACTGAAGTTTAGTATAAAGATTGTCTTTTCTTCTCATTAATTGTCGTGCAGAGCTATAGCCTAATTGTTGTATTAGTCTATTTAGTGTTATTTCATCTGGTGGTGTCGAAAGGTAATTAACTATTTTCGGCTGTATCGATCTTTCTTTTAATAGTGCTAGTGTTTCACGGCTTTTAGAACATGCTGGATTATGATATATCGTTACGTTCAGTGGCATTTAGCTCTCCTAATGATGACCTTTAAAATGAATTTGTTAAATTAATTACGTTCATATTGTTGATAGCGTTTTTGCATCTGGCGGAATTGATCTATTCTTGCATCATAACGTGCTTGTTGTATGCTATTTATGTTTCTTTCTCTACTCGCCATAACTAATGTATTTATTGCTTCTTTTAATTGACCGTTTAATGCAAATATTTCTGCTCTCGCAGCTAGTGCTTCGTCATTATGTCCTTGTTTCGCTGCGGCACTTTCCAATAAGGACCAACCATTACTATCATTTGGGTTATCAAACGTATAACGTGTTAATAGCGCTGTTGCTTTGGTAGCTTGTCCTGATTCTATGTAGGCATTAGCTAAGTTGATTTGTAATATTGCATTATTAGGTTGATTTTTCCTGACTTGTTCTAATCGGTTGACGGCTTGATTTACGTTACCACTTGCAAGATCAATGTCAGTGATCAAATCAATAAACCATATATTATTAGGCTGCTGTTGCAATAGTGATTGAGTGATTTTCCGTGCTTCAGTATAGTTTTTCTTTTGGTAATAATTAATTGCTTGTCCATATTGTACAGCAATTTTTGAATTATTGTCGCCCTTAGCGTATTGGCTGATTAATGCTTGTAATGATTGTTCTTTTGTTTGGCTCGTGTCATACATTGCAGCAATTCGGAATTTTGCTAACAAATAATCCTGTGAAGAGGGTACTTTTTTTCGCCCCATTTGATTTACACGATTACGCATATCTGAAATCCGTGATTCTGGTAATGGGTGTGTTAATAACATTTCAGGAGGTAAACTTGTGTATCGATATTGATCAGCAAGTTTTTGCATGAAGTTATACATCGCTTGAGGATCAAATCCAGCACGTTGCAAAATACCCAATCCTATACGGTCAGCTTCCTGTTCATTAGATTGCGTAAAGCTGATTACACTTTGTTCTCTGCCTGCTAATGTTGTTGTCAGTGCAGCCATGCCGGCTTCTGGGCTTGCCATTGTTAATAACATTGATCCTAATGCGCTTGCCCATGTTAATGGCGCACTACGACTTTGTTCTTCCATATGTCTGGCTAAGTGGCGTTGTGTGACATGTGATATTTCGTGGGCAATAACTGATGCTAATTGACTTTCATTATCTGTTTCTTGTAGCAAACTTGAATGTAATACAACATTACCACCGAAGAAAGCAAATGCATTAATTTGCTTATTATTAATAAGATAAAATGTAAAGGGCATCTTTACTGAGTTTGCTTGAGCAACTAGTCGATGACCAAGAGTATTAATATAATTGACAAGTAATGGATCATAAATAAAAGGCGCGACACCACGTAATTGGCGACGATAGAAATCCCCTATCGCCTGTTCTTGATTAATACTCAAGGTTGCTGCGGCTACTGTGCCCATTTCAGGTAGTGAATCTTGTATATCAGCAAGAGATATACTTGATTTAAATAGCAGGCTAATGAAGGTAATCAATAATAATTTTTTGTATTTTCTAAGCATAACAAGATCCTAAAGATAGCGGATTATATTGTTAATGAATGACATTACTACTTATTAGATTTAAATAACATCAGCATAGATAAAATATGGGTGACTTACGGATAACATCGTTAAATTATTTTCCATATTATTAAGTAGATAGAGCCACTATTATTAGTGTTTTATGCAGCAAATTGTAATCACTGTTATTATTTCATCATTAGATAAAATAAACACTCCTCGGTTATTACAATTATAGCGGTATAGTAGTTTTGCATAAAATAACTCTTTTCTGATAATAGGGTATAGCTCCGTAATAAATTATATTGTCTATATAATGCTATCTATTTATGAAGTAAATAAACGTAATAATGTAGTAGCAGGATTGATTTTAATCAAAGGTAGTTAAAACTTATATGATAGCTTATCGAGTTATTTAGAATATTTCTTTAGTAATAAGTGTGATATTGATGTGATAAGGCTACGCTCGTATGATGACGCTATAAATTATAAAATTAATTATATGATGGCATTAAGGATATGTTAATCATAATATGAGGATAGCGGAGTTATGTTCAATCTATTATTTAAATGGTATAAGCGCCGGTTTAGTGATCCACAAGCAATTGCATTGTTAGTCATACTTATTATTGGCTTTTGTATTATCTATTTTTTTAGTCATATTTTAGCGCCGTTACTTATCGCTATTGTCTTAGCTTATTTACTTGAGTGGCCAACTCAACGGCTTATCCATATAGGATTATCACGTAGTTTAGCATCTACTCTTGTTGTTATCTTTTTTTGTAGTTTTGTTATTATGGGGCTGTTTACTGTATTTCCTGTCGCTTGGCAGCAAGGTGTAAACTTTTCAGAAGATATTCCTGATATGTTAAATCATTTTTACACGCTTGCATCTTCATTACCAAAGCATTATCCAAACCTTCTTAGTGTTAATTTGATTGATGTTATGGTGGAAAATTTACGCAGCAAAGTGCCGATATTAACTGATTCATTAGTAAAATTTTCTATGGCATCAGTAATAGGAATGTTTACTTGGTTAGTTTATATAATTATTGTGCCTATGATGGTATTCTTTTTGTTAAAGGATAAGTCAATGGTACAACAAGCTTTTTTAAAAGTTTTACCACGAGATAGAGGGTTAGCGAGTCAGATTTGGATTGAATTAAATCAGCAAATTATGAATTATATTCGCGGTAAGGTTGTTGAAATTTTTGTTATGGCTGTTGCCAGTTATGTCATTTTTTTTATTTTCGATTTACAGTATTCTTTGTTATTGGCTGTTTTAGTGGGCTTTTCATCAATTGTTCCTTATATTGGTACAATTGTGGTTTCAATTCCTGTTGCTATTGTTGCTTTATTTCAATGGGGTATAACAAGTGATTTTTGGTGGGTATTTTGTTGTTATTTAGTCCTTCAAACGTTGGATGGTAATTTATTAGTTCCGCTTCTTTTTTCTGGGGTTGTTAATATTCATCCATTTATTCTCATATTATCCGTTGTTGTATTTGGTGGACTTTGGGGTTTTTGGGGCGTTTTTTTCGCTATTCCATTGGCTACGCTTATTAAATCTATTATGATGGCATGGCCTGAGACGCTAAGTGAAGAAGAAAAAAATAATGCATTAGATTGAGAGCAAAAGAAGGGAACAAACAATGATAGTGAATCGTTTGTCCGCCTAATCCTTATTAATTTAATGGTTATCCAGATAGTTCAAAATAATTTCGTGATGATTACTGATTTTAAAATCATCAAAAACATGCTCAATTTTGCCATCAGAATTAATTAAAAAGCTTATACGATGTATTCCATTATAAACTTTTCCCATAAATGATTTTTCACCCCAGACACCAAATGCTTCAGCTATTTTATGATTTTCATCAGATAATAAAGTAAAATTTAACACTTCTTTTTCCGCAAAACGGGATAATTTTTCAGGTTTATCTGTACTTATACCTATAACATCAATTCCTTTTTGTTTAAATATATTCATGTTATCTCGTAAACCACAGGCTTGAACTGTACATCCAGGTGTCATTGCTTTTGGATAAAAATAAATTAAGACGCGTTGATTATTGTAATCAGACAAACTAATTTCTTCACCATCTTGATCTAATAGGGTGAATTGGGGGGCAGTATCTCCTACCTTAAGTGGACTCATGACAACTCTCCATTTTTTTATTTCTATTAAAGACGTATGATAATATTAGTTATGCTTCTTACTGACATTAACAGCTTATAGCAAAGTTGTTTAATACTAGTATGTGGATTATTAGTTATATCCATTGTTATAGATGTAACGCATGATTGCGTTATTATTTTCATCTAAATATGTTTTTGATACAAGTTCAGTTATCTGACTTTTCCTGTAGTGAGGTAAATTTATATCATTTTAAATAGAGCTAATTACTTTATTTAGTTTTTATGAATAAATAGTTATTAGGTTATTAAGATCGTAAAGTAATTGTAAGTAATTTCTTATTACCATAAGAATATCATCTACATTTTATTTAATAATTAGTAAGAGATATTAAGTTAACAGTATCCTTATTCCTTGACAATAGCATAATAATAGTTGCTTTTTTTATATTACTTAATTCAGTTTATTATAAAAGCCATAATAATTTATAATGTAAAACAGAGAGTTGATAACATAGAGTTAAGTTGATTTTCTTGTTATGTGTTTGGAATGCTTTGTGGAGGTAATTGCAAAAGGCACTTTTCAGATTAAGAGATTAAAGGCAATACTATGGTGGTAGTAAATAGGGTTAAACCAAGCATTTTATTAAAGGTGATGTGGTGAAGTTACTTGCTTTTGATCGCTACTCAAAAGTACTATTAGTAAATAGTAATTAATATGAGCTAAGAGGATCTGTTTATGTTTACGGGAAGTATTGTTGCATTGATTACGCCAATGCAAACAAATGGTGAAGTAGATCGAGATAGTTTAAAAAAACTGGTTGAGTATCATATTAATAGTGGAACTACTGGTATAGTATCAGTAGGGACAACAGGTGAATCGGCAACATTAAATCACCACGAACATGCGGATGTTGTCAAAATGACATTAGACTTCGCTAATGGACGTATTCCCATTATTGCCGGTACTGGTGCTAATTCTACTGCTGAAGCTATTTCTTTAACTAAATCATTGGATAAATCAGGTATCGTTGGTTGCTTAAGTGTTACACCTTATTATAATAAACCAACTCAAGAAGGATTATTTCAACATTTTAAAGCAATTGCAGAAAACACAGAAATCCCCCAAATTTTATATAATGTGCCAGGGCGTACAGGATGTGATCTCTTACCTGAGACAGTTGCTCGCTTATCCGAAATAACAAATATTATTGGTATCAAAGATGCTACAGGTAATTTAAGTCGAGTGAGTCAAATGCAGGCATTAATTTCGTCTGAATTTAACTATTTAAGTGGTGATGATGCAACCTCATTGGATTTTTTACAACTTGGTGGACATGGCGTTATTTCAGTAACAGCAAATGTAGCGCCAAAAGAGATGGTTAAGTTGTGTTCGCTCGCGAAAGCACAACAATTTACACAAGCACGAACATTAAATCAGCGTTTAATGCCACTTCATCATAAATTATTTATAGAATCAAATCCAATTCCTGTAAAATGGGCTTGTAAACGTTTAGGATTAATAACTGATGATGTCATGCGTTTGCCTATGACAACATTAAGTAATTCAGCACAATATATAGTCGAAGAAGCCTTGAAACAGGCTGGTTTGTTATAACAAACGGGAAATTTTGATGGCCTCTATCTTACAAAAAACAGTTATACTTTCATTAGCTATGCTTGTTACTGCTTGTTCCACGAGCCAGCAATCCAAACGCGAAGCCCTTGGCGATGAAAGCTATCTAAATACAGCAAAACTTCGAGAAATAATTATTTCTCCAGGAATGACATTACCTTTGCCTTATAGCGATTACCGTATACCCAATGTTGAGACACATGGGGAACTTGGTAAAGCTGTGGATATCCGTCCCCCCGATCAACTTATTCCTGCAATTAAGGGAATAAGAGCACAGTCGGAAGGAAATTCTGGGATTATCTTATTTGATTTTTCATTGCAATATGATTTGCCTACTTTAATTAAACAATCACTTGAAGTGAATAAACAAGCAATCAGTGCGCGTCCAGATAGTAATACTTTTATTACAGACTGGATTGAATGGAAACGAGGTGATGAAACGGTCTCTTATAAGGCACGTTATGAAATCAGTATTAAAGATACGGGTTATCAACCTGCTATTTCTGTTAGATTAGGCGATATTCGTCATGAAACTGATGCTACAGTGATGGATAAAGTACAGATTCATCGTTACACAATAGCCATGATTAATAGCTTGATCAACGGCATGGAATTTGTATTGGAACAACATGACAAGAAACAACAACGTACTTCTACAAATACGCTATTAGTAACCAGTTCTACTGATGAGGCAGGATTACCTATTCTTATTGTTCGAGGTGCCTATCGTCAAGTATGGCAACGGTTACCTGAAGCACTGGCTAAAATTGGTATGACTGTTGGTGACGCTAACCAATCACATGGAACAATGAGCCTAAAATACCGTTCATTAAGTAGTGCCGCATTGGATTCACTTGGTGTAAATGACCCAGCGTTAGATAAATCTGATTATAGTTTACAGGTTGGTGATTTAGATAATCGAACTAGTTTGCAGTTTAGAAGTAAAGCAGGCCAACCATTAAGTGAAAATGCTAACAAGGCGCTGCAGGCATTAATGCAAGCAGCATTTAAGTAAAATATAATGGAATAATACGTTATTCATACTAGAGGCTATTTTTAGCCTCTTTTTATTAGATTGAGAATGAATAGCTAGCTGGTCTTTTAGTTAAATTTAGTGTCGTTAATGGTATGTTTTATTAGTACTACTAACAAATAAACTAAACTGTATTTTTTATCGTGACATTTTAATCTCTGATTAGCAATGCGTGAGTTTTAAGCTTATCCTTAAAATTAGTTTGTATAATAGAATTATATAGTGACTCAGCATAAATACTCGTGATGTTAGCACAATAGATCTATACATTAAGTTAAGTATTATCGATATGAAGTCTTTCTTTGTGTTAGAAAAAGTAAGTTATTATTCTATTATTTTGTTACTAATAAAAATTTGGCTTAATAATTAACCGTAATTTAACTCAATTAAACATGATTTTTTATTATCCTTATAGAATAAGACAGCAAATATACAGTTTTTTTGTCAGATCATGAATGGTAATTTAATTAAAAAATTAATCAATAATACTTTTTTGATGATTTTTGGCGAGTTATTTGATCTTATTGGGTTAGTTTTATAGCATCTTAAGTGATCACTTTAATTAATTAAACATCGCCGAATTTTACCTCCGATACTATATTAAAAGGGTTACTTCTTGTCTAGCCGGTAAACATTAATTAATATGGAAAGCATTTATTTTTGGTCACTCTTCGCCGGTATCTCATATGACACATATAATCGATGCTTCATTGGCTTTATTACTTATACTTGCAGCTTTAGGTTATTTTAGCGGTAATAATACTGTTACTGCAGCGGTACTGATTTTAATAATTTTTAAGTTACCCTATGTCAATACGGCGTTACCTTGGTTAGAAAGAAAAGGTTTATTTGTAGGAATTATAATACTTACAGCTGCCGTTATGGTACCTCTGGCTACTGGGAAAATTAACATAAATACGCTGTTACACTCATTTATTGAATGGCATTCTTTACTAGCTATTGCCATCGGGATTTTAGTTTCATGGCTTGGAGCACGCGGTGCTACTGTGATGACGACAACTCCTTCACTAGTACCAGGATTAATTATTGGCACAGTTATTGGTGTAGCCTTATTTAAAGGTATTCCTGTAGGGCCTTTAATCGCTGCAGGTATGATATCTTTGATTATAGGTAAAGGTCATTAAAACTATTTGATGTTGTTTTGTTGATGTTATTTTATTGAAAATGGTTGTTTTGTAAAAATGTTAAGCATGTATTTGAGGCAATTGCAAGTACTAGGAGTTCGCCGTTTACTTGTTCTTAGTGGTCGTCAAGAATGGTGCTATTCTCAACTAGCTTACCTTTCTAAGCAAATCAAGGGTGATTGGTTATGTCTTTCTGACAATAAAGCGTATTTTTCAGATGCGATTCCCTTCCATAAAGCATCGAGTTTACTAGGGCAAGAATTTAAACATGGGATATTTGATGCAACATCAGGTTTTAATTTAGACGCATTTGCTATTTTAAGTGGCGCATTAGCAGCAGGGAGCATTTATATCCTAATGCTCCCTCCTTGGTCAAGTTGGCCTGATATGATTGATGCGGATAGTTTACGTTGGAATGAAAGTAATTTACCTATTAAGACCCCTCATTTTGTTCATTTTGTTCAGCAATTATTGACAAATGATCCTTCAGTTTTACATTGGAAAGAAAATGAGATTTTTCAGGGTAAATTACTGTCGGATTTTCCTGTGTGGCAAGGTATTGGTAAGCAGGCTAAACTTGAGCAGGATAAGATTTTATCTTATTTATTTAATCCCTATACAGCTGCGATTTATATTTTGACGGCACCTAGAGGTAGAGGGAAATCAACTATAGCGGGTAAGTTTATTGCGTCTTGGCCTGGACGTTGTATAGTAACAGCCCCCAATAAAGCGGCCATAAATACTATTAATTATTGGGCGGATAATAATGTAGAATTTGTTGCGCCAGATCGATTAGTTCAATTAGCCGAACAAGGCCTATTACCTCAAGCAGACTGGTTAATAATTGATGAAGCTGCAGCAATTCCAATTCCGTTACTTGAAGCATTGTTATTATTGTATCCAAGACTCATATTGATTACGACTATTTTAGGTTATGAAGGTACTGGGCGTGGTTTTTTACTAAAATTATGTGAAAAATTAGGGGATTATACTGCGTTGAAATTAATGCATCCTGTTCGCTGGGCTATTAATGATCCTTTAGAAAAAATAGTGAATCAATTATTGTTAATGGATGTAGAGCCACAATTACCAGCATACTTACCTACAGATAGTTCTCTTGAACTACGACTGATAACGCATAATGTGTTTGATACTAATTTTATATTATTAAAACAATTTTATAGCTTATTAACGGTGGCACATTATCGAACATCTCCAATAGATTTGCGCCGTTTATTTGACGCATCAGGTATGCACTATTTATTATGGCTAGATAATCAACAACAATTAGCAGCGGGTGTATGGGGAGTTGATGAGGGGGGGTTAACGCCATCATTAGTAGAAAAAGTATGGGCAGGAACACGTCGCCCAAGGGGAAATATGCTTGTTCAAGCATTAGCTGCGCACGCAGGACAATCTTTAGCTGCTGAATTACAGTCAATAAGAATTAGTCGAATTGCGGTTGTTTCACACTTGCGCAGAAATGGATTAGCTTATCGCTTAATTGATGAGCTTGCTAACCGCGCAATAGTGCAAAAAAAGGATTTTTTATCGGTGAGTTTTGGCTATACCAAAGAACTTAGCCAATTTTGGCATTATTGCGGTTTCCATTTAGTTCATATAGGTAGCCAAAAAGAAGCAAGTAGCGGTTGCTATTCTGCGATGGCTCTGAGACCGCTGACAAAAGAGGCTGAAACTATTTTGACGCAATGTCAATATAGACTACGAAGAGATTGGCATTGGTTACAGTTTCATATTTTAATTACGTTGCCTATTACTACAATTAAAGATCAATCGTTAAATGAAGAAGATTGGCGTGAACTAGCAGGTTTTGCTTTTGCATACCGTCCTATCGAAGCTTCTTATGCTGCATTGTGCCGTTTATTACAAGTAAGCAATCAGCATCAGGTTGTAGCCCTTTCAGGGTATTTACATAATCATTTATCAATAGAAGACTTAGTCAAAACATTATCATTATCTGGCAAAAAAGAATTAATAAAATGTTGGCGTACTGAGACTGCATTATTAATGAAATCGTTAAATCCTGATTTGTTTACATATTGGTACCAATATATAAATAATATTATCACTAAATAAAACGTATTATCAAATATAAGGTAATCACAAAAATGTATTATCTAATTAATTGTTATTGACAATAAAATTAATGGTGATTATTAGTATAGTAAAGTGTATTAATAAAATCATTATAATCATGAACTATTTTCTAAGTTAATAATATAAGCAATAAGTATTAATAATTTAGTAGATAATATTAATTATGAGTTATTATAATAGTAAATGTTATATTTAAAGCGTTTATTGGTTAGAAAATATGGTAACTATAAATATTATTTTCAAAAGATTAAACTAATTATAAATTAGTTAATTTTTGTTATTTATATAAATAAGCTTATATTTTCAATTATTTTTATTAAACAACTGAATTTAATTTATTTAAGTTACTTATTTTCATTATTCAATTTATTTATGTTATTCTGTTTTTTTTAAATAAAAAAACGGATATTAATTTTTTTATCTTATTTTTAGAATATTGTAATTTATTTTTACTAATGTTAAACTTGATTGGATATGATTAGGTTTCGTATTATATCGTCGCTTTTCTTACAGGGATAAGTTAACTATTTCATATTATAAAATAAGGATTGTTTTATGCAGTTTGTTATATTTATATTTATATTATTTTTAATATTTTCTACTTTTTATAGAGCGATATTTTATAATTTAGCGGCAAAAATAGTTGGTTCTGAAAGATGTACTTATACAATAAGTATTTATGTTTCATTCTTTTCCTATCTTATTTTAGTTATTCTTACGGTAGTTTTTATTTTATTCTGTTCTGTGCCTAGTGATAGTTTTACTATAAAACTTTCTTTGTGGTTTGTTGATGGCTTAATTTGTGCACTTTTTTATGGGACTTCATTTTTGAAAAGTTTACTTATTTCTATGTTATCTTTCATAATGACATCAATGGCAACAATAATTGGTTTATATCTTCTTATATATGCCAAAATAATCGATATGGAAGATATAATAAATTATTCAAAAGTTATATCAATATATTAGTAATTTTTTTATAATAATATTATTTTTATCTTTTTATATTTATTGTTTACTAAAACAATTAAATAAAATTAATAAATAGTATACGGAAATAAGTATAATATTAGATTTTTATATATTATGTTTATTTCCTTTTAACATCTTTTATATCTTGCAGATTAATTTTATTCATTTCCTTATTAGTATAAAGTATAAATATACCATTATTCTTTCATATATAATTTAATGCAAATTTAATTAAAAAATTTTTAAATATAAAAAATTAATTAACTGTTATACTTTATTTAAAGCTGATTGCATTATTAATAATGTTTTTTATTAATCTAATTTCTATATTTTTAAATATAAATGATATTTAGGTTATAATAAATATTATAAGAATTTTTATTAAATACTGGGATCATATTTATACTTTTTATTCCATGTTAATACTCATTAGATAATGTTAGTGTAAAATAAGGATTAATTTATGAATGATATTCTAGTTATATTAGAAATTTCATTATATATAGTATGCTTTTCATTTTATAAGGCTATTTTTTATTGCTTTTCAGCAAGGATACTGGATTTTGAAAAAAATAATTATGGAACAAGTGTTTATATTGCAATATTTTCTATAATTATTACAAAATTTATTATCTATATTCTTATTGAATCTAATACGACATCAGCTAATAGTATTACAGTCTTTATTATAACATTAGCTATCGATGCATTAATATGTTCAGCTTTCTTTAGTATTTCTTTTTTTAAAGGGATCTCAACCTCTTTTCTTACAACAGCACTTTGTACAGCTTCCTCTTTAGCTATTCTTTTTATTATAACGTTTATTAGTACGAGTGGTTTTAATAATAAACTAAGTTATTTGAAGCCTATTGCTTTAGTATTATTACAATACGTTGAATCACTGAAGTCGATGATATTTGCTTAGTTAGAAAATAATGCACTAGCTTGTTTTTAATTTTTCATCAGCTCAGAAATTAGTTAGATTGATTATATTAATTAGGAAATTTCCAATTATTTTGGAAATCATTAATAAAACATAATTAAGGTGTGGTTGATATTAAATCTAACAGATATTAATAAATTTGCGGAAAATCAATAGAATATTTTTTTCTAACCAATATTTACCTGCAATATGTTCACCTTGCCATGATTCAAGTAATCGCTCATGGGTAAGTAAAGATGTCATGTGTTCAGCAACAGGATAATAGCTAATATGCCATGGTTCACAGGCAACACCGCCTGTATCAATGGCAAAAGGACGATAAAATCCATAACTTGTCATATTTTCATTCAACCATGCTGTTAAATTAGCAAAATAACCATCGTTATGATATTCCCAAGCTTCCAGCATAAGTTTTTTACCGCAAGGTAATCTATCGGGATCATAAATATCTATGTCTGTTCCCCAGTGATGACGACTAGTACCTGGTAGCGCTGACCAGCGTAAAATTGCTAAACAACATTCTTCAATGCTCAGCCGTTCTAAATTAATAGGTATATTATTATCGTCCAAAATAGGCCGATGACCGTAAAATTTTTCGTTCCAAATTGTTTGCTGGCGATAAAAATCACGAAAAGTACTGGCAGGTTGAATATTAATACCATCTTTAATTGCATGTTCTTTCATTGCATTAAAAGCAATATAAGCTAATGGATGAAGTTTATGATGATGGAAATTAACCAAATGATCTGAACATTTACCAGTTAAGACATCGGTTGTAATCATATTTTTATCGATTAGCATAACAACAATTGTTCCATAATACGTTGATATATTTTACTTAATATTTGTAAATCAGCTATTTTCACATGTTCATCTACCTTATGTATGGTTGCATTAATTGGACCAAATTCAATAATTTGTGTTCCCATCTGTGCAATAAATCGTCCATCTGATGTGCCACCATCGGTACTTAATGTAGGTATTATACCTGTATATTGTTGTATCGTTTGTTTAACCACATCAACTAATTCGCCTGGTTCAGTTAAAAAGGGATTACCTGATAATGACCATTGTAAGTCATAACGTAGCTGATAACGATCGATCAATTGAATTACGTGTTGTTTAATTTTTTCTACGGTTAATTCACTGCTAAAGCGAAAATTAAATTGAATAAATAAGTCACCGGGAATAATATTATTGCTCCCCGTACCTGCATTAATATTAGCGATTTGCATAGATGTTGCTGGAAAAAATGCGTTACCTTGGTCCCATATTGTTGTTGTCAGTTCTTGTAACATAGGAATTGCTTTATGAATAGGGTTTTCAGCAAGATTTGGATAAGCAACATGTCCTTGAATGCCATGAATTATTAAATTTGCTGTTAAGGAGCCTCGACGACCATTCTTAATGACATCTCCCATTTTTTTTATACTAGAAGGTTCACCAACAATACAAAAATCAATATGTTCGTTACGCTGCATGAGCGTTTCGACAACTTTTACTGTGCCATTCGTTGCTTTAGCTTCTTCATCGGATGTTATTAAGAAGGCTAAACGGCCACGATGCTGAGGATATGCTGTAACAAAACGTTCAGCTGCGACAATCATTGCCGCTAATGCTCCTTTCATGTCAGCCGCACCGCGTCCATATAAATAGCCATTTTTTAATGTAGCAGAAAAAGGTGGAACGACCCATTGACTTTCATCTCCTGCAGGTACGACGTCGGTATGCCCAGCGAAAAGTAATGTTGGACCAGGATCAGACCCTTTATGATATGCCCAGAGATTTTCAGTATCCATAAAGTGCATAGGTTCTATATAAAATCCTTTTCGCTGTAAGTACTCAGTAAGTAAATGTTGGCAACCTGCATCATTAGGGCTTATTGACTTGCGTTGAATTAATTGTTGGGCGAGTTTAATAACGGGGCACTGCATTAACATTGAACCTCATTAAAAAATTTTTGATAGCGATTAAGATTAAAACCTATTATCATTTTGGTAGTGCTAACAATTATCGGACGACGAATAATTACTGGATAGTTAAGCATTAAAGTAATAGCACTTTCTTGATTTTTAATATCAGCACGCTGTTTTTCTGAAAGTCTACGCCAGGTTAACCCTTTGGTATTTAATAATTCTTGCCAATTATAATGATCTAAAAATGACTTTAATAATAATGAATTAACGCCACTGACGTGATAATCGTGGAATTTATAATCTATATGTTGATCTTCTAACCAACGTCTGGCTTTTTTTACGGTATCACAATTTCTTATTCCATAAACTATTAGCATAAATTTAATCCATCATTTAGAGAAAAATTGACATAGTTTTTATCCTAATCACAATAACTAATAACAATATATCAATTATTCGAGGAAGTTTAACGTATTTTATCTAATTATTTTAGTTTATATAACGTATTTATCTATTATTTTAATCATTATTAATTTTAATAAATAAGCAATTACTCATTTTTAAATAAGATTTATCTTATAGTTGCTCTCTAGAGAAACGAAGTTACTTTAGATAAAATTTTATTTTTATTTAGAACAATATTTAATGTGAATATTATTTTAAATAAATTGTTCAAAAAAGTAATTTTATACGTGTTAGCATGTAGTTGTATTGATGATTTTTTCTATTTTCATTTTTTATAATCTATTAATAAATAAAGATTATCTTTGTATATTATCAATAGATCGTAGGTTACTATAAATACTAAGGTATTTGGCATTAATAACGTTTGCAAAGCACAGTGATTAATAAAGTAGCAATAAATTAAGCATAATAATTTAATAAATAACTATTTAACGCACATAAAATTAAACCTATTTTCAATATTTAACTCACTAAATATTACAATGCCTTATGTTCAAGATAGAGCACTGTAGCTGCTACTCTAGAACGAATATTTAATTTACGTAAAATATTGCGAATATGTACTTTGACAGTTTCTTCTGAAATATGCAAAAAGGTAGCGATTTGCTTATTTGAACCGCCTCGTGCAACCTCTTTTAACACATCAAGTTCTCTTTCGGTTAGTTCAGAAAAAGGATCTTTTTGCTCATGTCGGGATACAAGATATTGTTTGACCGTTTCACTAAATACACGCGCGCCATGTGCAGCATTACTTAATTGCTCTAATAACCACTCGGGTTCACTGTCTTTAAGTAAATACCCATCAGCACCTGCATCAATTAATGTATAGATATCGCTACGTAAGTCAGAAACTGTAAGAATTATAATTCTTGCATCAATACCTTCATTACGTAATGCTTTTAATGTGCTTAAGCCAGATAATCCCTTCATATGTAAATCTAATATAATTAAATCAGGAGAAAACTTTGTTGCTAATGCAATGGCTTTATTACCATCTCCAGCTTCACCAACAATAGTAAAGTTGGAATTTAAGGCAAGAAGTTGATGAATACCCTGGCGCATAAGTGGATGATCATCAATAATTAATATCTTGACAAGTTCAGACATATAAAACCTTTATGAGTAAAATCAGTTATTTTTTTAGTAAAAAAAATTTTGGAATATATATGGAGCTATTACATATTACTTTTCATTGCATTATTAATTTTATGGTATGTGATCATCTTTGATGGGAAATGTTAAACAAACCTGTGTTCCACCTTGTTCTTTTTTTTGAATTATAAGTTCACCGCTTAAAGAACAAGCTCGTTCTCGCATAATTGTCAAACCATAATGCCCTTCTTGTTCGTTCGTTGTTGCAATACCAAGGCCATCGTCTTCAATAATAAACATATTATGACCTTTTTCTGTGTAACCACAATAGATGTTGATTGTCTTCGCCTGCGCATGTTTGATAGCATTTATTACAGCTTCACGAACAATTTGTAACGTATGTATTTGCTGTTGTGCATTAAGAGAATGAGCGGGCAAGTCACATTGCAATAATAATTTTGCACTAGAATTTACCTGTAATGGCTCTATTAATTGATTTAATGCTTCATGTAAATTAGCTTCAGAAATCGTTAAACGAAATGTTGTCAAAAGTTCACGTAGTTGTTGATATGCAGTAATGAGAGCACGTTCAACATCATCAAGAATAAGAATTGCTTGTTGGTTTTCTAAAGAGATACTTCGGCGTAATAGCACTAGCTGAATACGCAGAAATGATAATGCTTGAGCAAGTGAGTCGTGAAGTTCCCTAGCAATAGTGGTGCGTTCTTTCATTAATAATAATTGTTGATGTTGTTTATAGCATCTTGTGGCATAAATATTGCGACTTAGCATTTCAGCAATATTCATAATGAGTGGAGACTGTGGATGATTATTTTGCATACATTGCCAATGTAGTGAACCTAACGTTTGATTTTCCATAATTAATGGTTGACTATGCCAGGGGATATTATCAATAGCCTTACCTGACTGTAATACTAAAGGTTCACTACTATTATCAGCGATATAGAGTTGTATTGCATTTAATCCTTCCTGCGGAGTTAATAATGATAACACTTGATTAAAATTTGCTTTTTCTGGTTGTATTACATTGAGAATACGAGAACATTCATACAATGTATGCAATGTTTGATTTGCCTTAATTAATTTTTTAGTTTTTTCTGTAACCTTATCTTCGAGCGAACGATATAATTTGGATAACTCAGCCGTCATGGTGATAAAAGCAGAAGAAAGTAAGCCAAGCTCATTAGGGAGAGAAGTATCCAATGTTAAATTAGAAAAATGTCCTTTTTGAATTTGCTTACTTGCCTCAACAAGTTGATGTAGGGGGGCAACAACTCTTTTCCGGGTAAACCAAATGGCGAAAAAGACGAGACAACTTGTCGAAATAAAATTAATTATAATGATTAGTTCGGCTACCCATAATTTTAACTTAGAATAAAATTGTATATCATGTACAAATTTATTTATATTATTAATAAAACTATCAATTTCCTGCATATAATGAGTTTTATCATTTTGTTCAATAGCTTTATTTACTATTTCCCAATTTGTTAATAAGTTATGATAACTATCACGAACATGCGCTGGTATATAAAATCGATCTAGTTGCTTTAAGCTTGCACTATTTAGCGATGATGCATATTCAAGACGATGCTTTTCAATAAGAGGTGAATCTGTTGTTATATCGTAAACGAGCTGATAAATTTGCATTCTTAACGAAGCAGAAATATTTATTGCTTCAGCATCATTAAGGCTATTTATTATTGTAGCAATAGATAACCCCATTGAAATAAAGAGTAAAATAATAATATAAAACAATAAGTTAGCAATATTATAAGTTAATGAGGATGACATAGATAGCATGTGACTAATCCTGATCTATTTGACTGTTCAGCTAAGTTTAAGAGTAAAAGGATTATAATCTTATCATGTCAATTATTTAGTTATAATAGATAACAATAAACAAGTAGCGTAAATAGCTTGGTAATAGAAAGTAACTAGATAATACTTGTTATCAATCATATGGTTATATATAGTGGAGTGGAAAAAAACGAAAGAAAATATCTATATAATATCTGAAAATAGTAATGTTTCTAATAAAATAAAGAGTAATCTTTAAAATATATATGATTATTAAATGAAAAGAAGTTAGCTCAATATATAGTTATTTATCTAAAATAATTGATATTAAAATTAAAATATTATAATAAAAGCTGATAATTAGCTTCATTTCAATAAGGTATTGAAACATACTCATATTATATTAGGTAAATATGAAATATTCTTATTTGTGTTAATAATAGTTTGTATCGTTTTGAGTAATGATTTTTTGTCTATAGGAAAGCATACTATTTTTATATAGCCAAGAAGAGCTATCTATTGTCATTGATTTTACTGATCTTAATTGCTTTATGTTTACCTAGTCATTCATAATGTAACGGCCGGAAAATTTCCCGGCTTTTTTATTGATCATTTTTATTTAATATTTACTATTTTTTAAGCTAACTAAGGAGAAATAGTATGGAAATTAGGCTCTTTAATTATTCTGATTATGATAATGTAATTAATTTATGGGAGGAATGTCGCTTATTACAACCTTGGCAAGATCCAGAAATAGATATTGAACGTATTTTACAACATGATGCAAGCTTATTTCTTATTGCTGAAGTTGAGCAAATGATTGTCGGTTCTGTTATTGGTACATATGACGGGCATTGTGCAAGCACACATTATTTAGCTGTACTACCTGAATATCGTAAGCGTGGTATTGCTAATGCATTAATTAATCGATTAGAAAAAAAATTAATTGCTCGTGGGTGCGCTCGATTAAACATTCTTATTCCAGCTCATCATGATTTATTGATTAGCATGTATGAACGTTTAGGTTATGAAACAGATAATATTGTTTGTGTAACTAAAAAATTAATTCAGCTATAAGATTGCTGATTTTTATATTTTCGTCAGCTATAATTTAGATAACTTATAATATGTAAAGGATATAGTATGAAAGTTGGCTGTATTTTATACATTTCTTTATTGTTAACAGGTTGCAGCTCATGGTGGTCATCAAAACCTGTTATTGATAATGATGGCCGATGGATTATATCTGATAGTAATGTTGGACCGATAACAGCAAAAACACATTTTAAGCAAAATGAATTGCAAAAATTACTCGGTAATAAAGTTAAAATAATATCAGGAATGGGGATAACTAACGGAAAATCCTCTTATTTTTTTTATGTAACCGAGCCTTATGATACAAATGCTATATTAATGAAAATTATTGGTATTCCAAATGGCAATGTTAAACGTATAGAAATAGAACAAAATAAAGCAATTCATGAAGAAATACATATAGGTAGTTATTTTCATCAATTATATAAACAAGCAATAACAGGAAATTGTAGAAAAATTAAGAATGATGAAAAGGGGGCTATTCTATGTGATTCACCTACTAGTAAACATATTTATTATATCTTTAATGGTCAATCAGATAACTTTGGATTACTATTACCTCCTAATGATGAATTAATAAGTTGGAAAGTAAGCAAAATCATTTGGCTAGCTAAAGTAGATTAATTTTATCTTAACAAATTTTATAAATTAGCTATGCTGATTACATTTTTTATGGTGCATCTCTTATTTTTTATACGCTATAGATAACAATATAAGTATTATTAATACAATGAGTGATGTTTACGATAATTTCTTTATAAATATTAATTAACAGGATTTTATTGTTTATTATTTAATCTGTTATGAGGTAAATGATAATTTATTATTGACAGTTTTATATAGGTTTCCTATTATAGGAAGCATATCGATACGAAGTAGTCCTGAGCGATTATTTTCAGTCGGGGCTATAGCTCAGTTGGGAGAGCGCTTGCATGGCATGCAAGAGGTCGTCGGTTCGATCCCGTCTAGCTCCACCACGTATCTAACCAGTTTCTGAAGCCCGTGTTCTTGTTGAATACGGGTCTTTTTAAAAGGATAAATTTAGTAGTTGAGTAAGTAACTCAATAAAGTACTGATAATTTCTAGATTTAAGTTTCTGAAGCCTGTATTAATATATATTAATACAGGCCTTTTTATGTTATAAATTAAATGACTATAATTCCATGATCGAATATTAGCTGAAATAAAATAGTTTTATTTCTGTAAATTTATTTATAAAAAAACTATAAATCATTCTTCTAATTTTAATTAAATGTTATTTCAATGTTTTTAATTAAATGAATATATTTATGTTTTCCATTGATGTCTACTATAAAAAATTTCAATAAAAGTAAATTTTTTATTTTAATATTATTCTTTTTATAGTATAACGAGTGCTATTTTTTTGATTCAATGGGTTAAAACTAAGTAGCAATAATCGCTTCTATAGAATAAATACATATTGAACTGTGTAAGATTTATATATTAGCAAGGTGAGATCCTAATAAAATAAGGATAAATATTAACAATCGTATTTATACATATCTTATTAAAAAGATTTTCATTAAAGGATCTTATCAATATAGCGTAATATTATAGTAATGAGCAAGTTAGGTATTTATAAAAGGTTCCCTAAAAGGAAATACATTCAATTAAAATGCACCATTAGTATTATATGGTGGCCCCTCCCAGACTTGAACTGGGGACCAATCGATTATGAGTCGACTGCTCTAACCACTGAGCTAAGGGGCCATTAAGGAGAAATGATTATACAAAAATGTTATTATTACGTCTAGTTTATATTTATGATTATTCTAACAATTGTATATAATTAGAACACTAATAAAATTAGTGATTTAAAGTATATATCTACATTTTTAATAATAAATATTTTATTTTAATAAATATTCAAAAATGATTTGTGAATTATAAGTAAGAATAAATGAAATAGATTTATAATTTATATCATTATTCTTTTTATAATGCATACAATTTATGATAAATAGTCTTTATTCGGCTTTTGAATGTTTAGATTACCTATCACTATAGTATTGATAGTATCATAATATTATATCCATAAATTTTCTCTATATACCATTATTATTGACTAATAACTTCATTAATTTCTTGATAAATCAGTCTAGCATCCCTACATATTTTATTCATCTTTGGTTATAGATAATAAACTTAATATAGAAAGGTATTAATGTTGAAATAAAACTAGATAAGTATTTGATGGTGGCCCCTCCCAGACTTGAACTGGGGACCAATCGATTATGAGTCGACTGCTCTAACCACTGAGCTAAGGGGCCTTTCTGAAAGTATTATACGGTAATTTATAGGTGTTCGTCTACGGTTGTTAGTGCATATGACTATTTTATCATCAAATTATTATAATAAATAATCCTAATTCTTCAAATAACTAAGCCTCCAATAAAGGAGGCTTATATTAAGGATTAGATCCATCTTAATATTTTATTACTCATCAAGGAAACTACGTAATACCTCTGAGCGGCTTGGATGACGTAATTTACGTAATGCTTTTGCTTCAATTTGACGAATACGTTCACGAGTAACATCAAACTGTTTTCCTACTTCTTCCAAGGTATGGTCCGTATTCATGTCAATACCAAAACGCATACGTAGTACTTTAGCTTCTCTAGCAGTTAAACCAGCTAAAACTTCGTGCGTAGCAGAACGTAAACTTTCTGATGTAGCTGAATCAAGAGGCAAATCTAGCATAGTATCTTCAATGAAGTCCCCCAAATGGGAATCATCATCGTCACCGATAGGTGTTTCCATCGATATAGGTTCTTTCGCTATCTTTAAGACTTTTCGTATTTTGTCTTCAGGCATCATCATTCTTTCAGCTAGTTCTTCTGGTGACGGCTCTCGTCCCATCTCTTGTAACATTTGACGAGAAATTCGATTTAATTTATTAATCGTTTCAATCATATGTACTGGAATACGAATAGTACGAGCTTGATCTGCTATTGAACGTGTAATTGCTTGACGAATCCACCATGTTGCATAAGTTGAAAATTTATAACCACGACGATACTCAAATTTATCAACTGCTTTCATCAAACCAATATTCCCCTCCTGAATAAGATCAAGGAATTGTAGACCTCGGTTAGTGTATTTTTTAGCAATTGATATAACTAAACGTAAATTGGCTTCAACCATTTCTTTTTTTGCACGACGCGCTTTCGCTTCACCAATAGACATACGTTTATTAATGTCACGAATTTGCTCAATACTTAGCCCGGTCTCTTCTTCAATTTGCATTAATTTTTGTACTGAACGTTGGACATCTTCTTCAACATTTAGTAACTTTTCAGACCAAGGTTTACCTGCTGCCTTAGCAGCTTCAAACCAAGCTGGATTCGTTTCATTACCAGAAAAGAAATTTTGGAAATTCTTTTTAGGCATTTTACAGTGTTCAACACATAGTTTCATGGCAGCGCGTTCTTGTTCCCGAATACGGTCCATCATTTGTCGCATATTATTGACCATATGATCAAATTGCTTAGGAACAAGTCTAAATTGTTTAAAGATATCCGACAAATTGACAATTTCTTTTTTCGCGTTAGCATGATTACGGCCATGCGTATTAATTGCATCTAATGTAATGATATATTGCTGACGTAATTCAGAAAATTTTTCACGCGCTAGCTCAGGATCGACACTATTATCATCATCAGTATCGCTACCGCCATCTGAATCAGCATCTTCGTCTTCATCATCGACATCATTATTACTTGCTGTTGTCATTTCGGCTTCAAGTAATTCGGTATCAGGTACCATTGTACTTTCTGCATTAGGATCGATAAATGCTGTAACGAGATCAGATAATCTTACTTGTCCAGTTTCAATACGATCATATTGTTCTAACAAATAAGTAATAGCTTCAGGATATTCAGCAACTGCACATTGCACTTGGTTTATACCATCTTCAATACGCTTAGCTATATCAATTTCACCTTCGCGCGTCAATAACTCAACTGTGCCCATTTCGCGCATATACATACGAACAGGATCAGTTGTACGACCAATTTCTGATTCGACACTCGATAAAACTTGTACAGCTGCTTCAGCTGCATCTTCATCAGCTATTGTTTCAGTTAACATTAAGTCATCAGCATCAGGAGCTTGTTCAAGTACCTGAATACCCATGTCATTAATCATTTGAATAATATCTTCAATCTGATCTGAATCAATAATATCCTCAGGCAAATGGTCATTTACCTCAGCATATGTTAAAAAACCTTGCTCTTTACCGTGTGTAATGAGCAGTTTCAGTTGTGATTGTGGGTTTTGGTGGTCCATAGTATGGCATCCGTACTTCAGATATCGTTATGTTAATCGTTAATTTGTTAAGCAGGTAATAACCCACTTTATTGATAAAGCTAAGTTTTTACATAGTGTAGCTGCTACCCTCGTTGCAGCTCATTAAAGCATCAATTATGCTTTTACTACGACAGATAATGTCGTGATTAGTTTAAATTTTAATGTTTTTTAGCTAAGGCTAAATTTAATGACCATAGCTCTTTTTTTTCTTCAGAACTTAGTCCTTTAGTTCTCTCTTGTGCGATTAAAGTTTCTAACCTTTGCTCTAAAAGTGAATCATATAAATTGGTTAGTGTATCAATAAATGTAGCTTCTATCATATCTTCAGAGATCATATGGTTCCAAATCGCTAAAGTTTCAAGGTGTTTACTAAATTTATTATTGCGATAATACTCGAGTAATTGACCTGTTGTTAATGCTGGATTAGCCTGGCAGGTGTTAACTAGATCAATAAATAGCGATATTCCAGATTGTGCTACTTTTTCCAATCCTTGGATAGTTGGTACTAATGCAGCTAACTGAGGATGTTGTACTAATAATCCAATTAACAGTCTCATTTTAGTTCGTTTTAACTGGGATGATTTCGCTATTAATAGGTTATCAGTATTACTCCTAGGCAGCAATTTATCGAGTTGAGTATCATCTAATATACCAAGTTTTATCCCTAATTGTTTACGTAAGTAAATTCTGAGTGTATCGCCAGGAATTTGGCTAATTAAAGGTAATGCCAATACACTTAACTTTGTTTTCCCTTCGGGGGTACGTAAATCAACTTGTGGTAAAAGTGTATCAAATAAGAAGGTAGAAAGAGATAATGCGTGAGTAATTCTTTGCTCAAATCCCTGCTTGCCTTCTTTTCTTACTAATGTATCAGGATCGTCATTTTCAGGTAAAAACATAAATTGAATCTGGCGACCATCAGTTAAATAAGGTAATGCTGTTTCTAGAGTACGCCAAGCAGCTTCTCTACCTGCATTATCACCATCGTAACAGCAAATAACATTATCAGTATGCCTAAATATTAACTGAATGTGTTCCGCAGTTGTTGATGTACCTAACGAGGCAACAGCATAATTGATATGAAATTGTGCAAGCGCAACAACATCCATGTACCCTTCGACTATTAAAATCTTTTTCGGTTCATTCTCATTACGTAATACTTGATACAATCCATAAAGTTGCCGCCCCTTGTGAAATATTTCAGTTTCTGGCGAGTTAAGGTATTTAGGTGTATCATTACCAATAACACGCCCACCAAAACCAATCACTCTGCCACGTTTATCATGAATAGGAAACATAATGCGATCGCGAAAACGATCATAAACATAACCATTGTCACGTGTAACAAGCATACCGGCTTCATGTAATGTTTCTTGATCAGTTAATGATTGATTAAAACGTTTAAGGAGATTATCCCAACCTGGAAAGGCATAACCAATAGAAAATTTTAATAAAACATCATTAGATAGACCACGCGTTATTAGATAATTTCTGGCATTTTCTGCAGCCGGTTGTTGTAGTGACGTTGAATAAATGTCAGAAATTTGCTGCATAAGTTGATACAATCGCTGACGTTGATGTCGTTCTATCTGACTAAACCCAACGCCTGTTTCATAAGGAATATCTAATCCATGTAATGTCGCCAGTTCTTCTATACTTTCAACAAATTCCAGGCGGTCATAGTTCATTAAAAAATCAATAGCATTACCATGCGCACCGCAACCAAAGCAATGATAAAATTGTTTTTCTTCGCTAACAGTAAAAGATGGTGTTTTCTCGTTATGAAAGGGACAACAAGCTTGATAATTCTTACCTTGTTTTTTTAATTTTATACGAGAACTCACTAAATCAATAATATCAGTTCTTGCAAGTAAATCATTAATAAATACGCGGGGAATTCTTCCAGCCATGTCGTAGGCTCATTATTTATAAAAAGCAATATGCCGTGATCCCTTACAGAATACACGGCATGACCACTAACTATAGAAAGTTGTTGGAAACGTGCTAAAAAAGCGAAATGCAGTTATTAATCTCTATTAATAAGGCCGAACGCGTTTCGCATTTTCACGAGCAAGTTTTTTAGCATGGCGTTTTACAGCCGATGCCTTAGCTCTTTTCCGTACAGTTGTTGGTTTTTCATAAAATTCACGGCTGCGTACTTCTGCCAAAACACCTGCTTTTTCACAGGCGCGCTTGAAACGACGCAATGCGACGTCAAAAGGTTCATTTTCGCGGACTTTAATTACAGGCATTTGCCTTTCACCTCAATAAGATTTGCTTCTGTCAGTTTGACAGGCTAAGTTAATTCCAAATGGTGCGAAATTTTACAGTTAATATAGGGTGATTGTAAAGGGTTGCTACGGAAAAACCTGAAAAGATTTTGTGAAATAAAGTAAATGTAAGCCAATTTAGGCGTTATTTTTCATACTATTCTATCATTTTTATAGTATAGTAAAAATAAAAAAGTTTTATTTCGACGAGATAATGATATTTGCAATCATGATAGTTTATGTTCAATACCATTTTTCAGATCATTATTTTATATATAAAATAAAAACCATTGCCCATGAGACAATGGTTTAATTATAATGAAGTGACTTCGATTATTTGGGTGTTGATACAGGCATATTTAATTTATTTAACAACACCATAAAATCTGCCTTTCTACCTGTTTTCGTATTTTCAATGCTTTTTTGCGCCAATGTTTGTATATCTTTGAAAGATATATTAGCTAAATAAGGATCTTCATCAAATTTAAGTGCCAGAGATGCCACTGCTGCGGTAAAAATAAAATCATTGCTATTTTTACTTAATGTGGATTTTACCTGTGACGGGACAAAAGCCGTTTTTACTTGCTTATAATAAGGGTATTGTGTTGCTATATCCCGATAATTTAATGTAATCGATCCCAATTCATCTGGCGGTGGTGCAAAAGCGTTATTTATTTCGCTCGCTAATATTTTTTTTGTTGTCATTGTTTTAGGAGTAAGTGCGATTTCATATAATACAGTATAACTAAAATCAGCGGGAATATTTTGGAGATACTTTTTATTTCTGCTTAATTTTGATGTGTTAGCTTTGTTATAGCCAAGTAGACGGTAACTACTGACGAAATCTGGATTGAATTTTATTTTAAGATTAGCATCGCTTGCAATAAATTTAGTAGGTATTTGATTTAATTTTTCTATAGCAATACGCTTAGCTTCATTACCGGTATCGATATAGGAATGGAAACCATGTCCAACATCAGCAAGATGTAACATAGCATTTATATCATAATTTTTAGGATTGAAAGTTAGCGTGTTAAAAAAAATATTTTTGTTAACATACCCTTCGATAATAAGTAGCTCAACTTCGCTCGCATCTTGTGTATTTGCATTTAATATGCCGGAACTAGCTAATATAATATTCGTACTCTCATTTTCATTTAGGTGAGTAGACGCATATTTATATGCCATCGCAATATTAGATAAAAAGTTTATGTTTTTATCCGTTATTGTTTCTGTTGCAATTTTTTGTATTGCATCTTTTATTTTGGTTCGTTCAGAACCAGCTGTTTTATCTAATATAATAAAAGGATGGGTAGAAAAACCAATCAATGTGATTGTATCTTGGTTGGCCATTTTTCCTACTAATGATTGCAGCATGGTTTTAACTAAGCGTAAACCGCCTGGATTATTCATTTCCTTACTAAGATCAATTAAGAAAATAGAGTTTAAAGGTTTACTAGATAGAGGCGATTTTGTCGCTTGAACACCTACTTTTAAAAGATAGGTTTTATCACTCCAAGGTGTGGGGCCTATTTCTGTTGTCACATAAAAAAGTGAATTGCCTTGTGGGTAAGGATAGTGGTGCGGAAAAGCATTAATCATTTCTTCTAGCCTTATATCTTGACTAGAAAGTGGTTGTGACTGCATTATAGCGCGCCTGAAATTGCCGTAGCTGTTATCGTCAAGCTGTATGTTAAGTGTTGATATGGGGAGCAATTTGCATTGACGGATGATATTGCCTTGATGATAATTATTAATATCTGCATTGGCTAACCGAATGAAAGAGGGGATTCTTAAACTAGGATCAGTATTGGGTATGCTATCACGTGATTGATCGATCATCATACAGCTAGTGACTAGTAGCGAACTTAATAAGACTAGCAAAGTTTTAATTGTCATAAACCGAACCGGTTTGCGATAATTTATAATATTCATCAGTACTCGCCTATTTATTGATAGTTTAATTTCCTGGCTTATTATTGAGTCAATGCTTAACCAGCAGCCTATGATACTTTATTAACTGTTCCTGCATGGAACGTTTTAAGTGTTATTTTTCGATTAAATAAATACTGAATCAGTATTTATTAAGATAAATTTGTATCTGGTTAATTAAAAAAGCTATTATGCTCTATCTTTCGGTTAATTGTATATAAAATGATGAATGTAAATATGCGAGTATTGGGTATTGAAACATCATGTGATGAAACGGGTGTTGCTATTTATGATAGTAAACATGGATTATTGGCAAATCAATTACATAGCCAAATAGCGCTTCATGCTGATTATGGTGGCGTTGTCCCCGAACTAGCATCACGTGATCATATAAAAAAACTAGTACCATTAGTCCAGGCGGCATTAGCGGAAGCTAAATTGTCAGCACAAGATATAAATGGTATTGCATATACGTCAGGGCCTGGTTTAGTAGGGGCTTTGTTAGTCGGTGCAACAGTAGCATCTTCTTTGGCATATGCCTGGAAAGTACCTGCTATTGCTGTTCATCACTTAGAAGGACACTTGTTAGCACCTATGTTAGAAGATAATTCTCCCGAATTTCCATTTGTTGCTTTACTCGTTTCCGGTGGTCATACACAATTAATAAGTGTAACTGGTGTAGGTGAATATACTTTATTAGGTGAATCAGTAGATGATGCAGCTGGCGAAGCATTCGATAAAACTGCAAAATTATTAGGTTTAGATTATCCGGGGGGAGCGATGCTTTCTAAACTTGCTTGTCAAGGTAATGCTACACGTTTTCATTTTCCTCGGCCAATGACGGATAGACCCGGATTAGATTTTAGTTTTTCTGGATTAAAAACCTTTGCGGCTAATACTGTTTATAATTCGGCGGACGATCAGCAAACCAAAGCGGATATTGCACGTGCATTTGAAGATGCTGTTGTTGATACGCTAATAATAAAGTGTAAGCGTGCGTTAGAAAAAACAGGTTTTAATCGATTAGTTATTGCTGGTGGTGTTAGTGCTAATTTAACCCTACGTCAAGAATTAATCAAAATGATGAAAAAGCGTGGTAGCAGAGTATTTTTTGCTCGTCCTGAGTTTTGTACCGATAATGGTGCTATGATTGCTTATGCTGGATTATTACGATTATCAGCAAAAATAGATACATCTTTGGCTGTTTCTGTCAAAGCTCGCTGGCCTTTGTCTGATTTACCGCCTGTAATTAGATAGCCTTTTATTGTTCTATTTATATTAAGTACGTATTACATACGTGAGTATTAATATGAATTAGGAAAAATGAATATTACTTTATTTTAGATGAAATAATACATCATATTGAAGTAGTCTTTTCTTTAAGTTAGGAATAATGAATTTACAGTGAATTAGAGTAAAATAAGTAAGTTAATTGTAGCAAGCATCAAACTATCATTTAATATATTATTAAGAATAATATATTAAATGATAGTTTGATTAATTCAATTATATCGTATAGCTACTTACTGTTAGTTTATGATACTATTCATCACAAGTATCTTTTTCTGACTTATTACGCGTAATAGTAATTAAATTTTTATATAAATATGTAGTATGGGTTGTAATAAATTTTTCTCCTATATCCATAGGAGTGTCTTTTTATTTTGTGCTGTGTATTCCTACCTCATTTTGTATTAATTAGATAAAGATAATAAACATTATTTACTTTTATAGTTAGGTTATATTTAGGTATCTTATTTCAAACTATTTAATAAATATATCAATAAGATAGAATATTACGACTAAATAAAATATCGATGTTTATCATTTATCTTTCTTTTTATCTATTTACCATCATTCAATGATAATGAATAAAAAGTAATTTTTCTTATATTGTTAACTATAGAATTATTTAACTGCTAAATTTTTATATAAATAATTTTATAAATAGAATTTACGGTCATCTTTATTACAACTAAAATATCACTATGGTAAATATTTTAGTATTATCATTTATTGATGTGACGGCAGTTAACGTTTTGATTTATATTGAAAATTAATAAAATTTAATAATTGCTTCTTATTTCTTTAATCATATAATGTGATAAGCTTATATTACCTAATAATATTATGAATTTAGAGAAGCCATGGTCATAACTAAATGTATTTTCACAAAATATAACATGAAAACAAAAGTATTTTTAAAGTATTATTAATTAGTTATTTTAATAAATTTAATGTTAGTATATTGCTAATAATCACTTTTTATTTAAATATTTTATAGAATAAATTATTTCTAATTTCTTAGTGTTAATCTTTTACTTATCAATAAATTCATTATACATATCCCCTAAATTAGTTTATTTATCCTGTGATGAATTATCTTTATTTGATATAACGGATTTAAGTATATTATGAAAATTTTTATCAATTTTATTTTCTTGTCCACGCCAAATTCGTTGAATGTTCTCATGTTGGCGGATTAAAATTAAGCAAGATAACATTGATACAGGAAACGTTAACTCAGGACGAAAACACCAAACATAAAAGGGTGCTACTAAAGCACTAATAATAATACCCAGTGATGTATAACCACTTATAATAACTGTAGTTAACCAAGTGATAAAAAGTAGGCCACTAATATCCCAGCCAATTGGTGCTATGGCTCCAAAAGCTGTTGCTATTCCGCTACCGCCGCGAAAACGAAAAAATATTGGATACATGTGACCAAGACAAGCGGCAATAGCAATAATGCCTAAATAAAATGGCGCAATACCTAGTCTATAAGATATCCATACAGGTAAACTACCTTTTATAATATCCCATATTACTAAAATAAAAGCATAAATAGGTTTTTTGATCCATAGTGCATTTATCATCCCTTGATTATTTATGTCTATTGTTTTTGAGATAGACAAGTCCGTATAACGATAGAATAAAACTGTACTTGAAATTGAACCGACTAAGTAAGCAATGCCTATCATAATAAGTGTCATCAAATTCATATGAACACTTCCGTTTGATTATTTGTTGATTATATAGTGTTTAACATATTATGCACTATAGCAGCAAATGAGAACTAAGATAACAAATTATTAAGGATGGTTTATGGATATTGTCTTTATTGAACAATTGACAGCTATGACGACAATTGGAGTATACGATTGGGAGCAGACAATAAAACAGAAATTGGTTATTGATCTTGAAATGGCTTGGGATAATAAAAAAGCAGCTGTTAGTGACAATGTAGAATATTGTCTTAACTATGCTACAGTGAGTCAGTTAATATTAGATTTTTTAGAAAAAAAACATTTCTTGTTAATTGAACGTGTTGCTGAAGAATTAGCTGGGATTATCATGTCGACCTTTGGTGTTTCTTGGATAAGAATTAAAGTGAGAAAACCAGCTGCTGTACCACAAGCATTTTGTGTTGGTGTAGTTATTGAAAGAGGGCAATACAATTCTCAATAAATTTCATATTATAATATACTGTATTGGAAGAAAATAACGAAAAGGCACTATTGGTGCCTTTTCGTTAATTATAATTAAACTTTACTTTTGTTTGGCGCGCTCAAATGAAGAAAGAATTTCTGCTTTTGCTGCCTTAGCGTTAGACCATCCGTCAACTTTTACCCATTTACCTTTTTCTAAATCTTTATAATGTTCAAAGAAATGCGTGATCTGAGCTTTTAATAATTCGGGTAAATCATTGACGTCGTTTATATGCTCATATTCTTTACTTAACTTACTATGAGGTACAGCAACAATTTTTGCATCTTGGCCTGATTCGTCAGTCATATTTAATACGCCCACAGGACGGCAACGGATCACCGAGCCAGGAACTAAAGGATAAGGTGTTGGAACTAAAACATCTACTGGATCACCATCTAAAGATAATGTGTTATTGATATAACCGTAGTTACATGGATAAAACATCGCAGTAGACATAAAACGATCGACAAAAAGAGCGCCACTTTGTTTGTCTACTTCATACTTTATTGGATCTGCATTTGCTGGGATTTCAATAATAACATAAATATCATCTGGTAGTTCTTTACCCGCGGGTACATGATTTAAGCTCATTAGGTTTTCCTTATATTGAAGAGGATCTTATTTTATTTTCCTATTATAACCTGCATATATTAAATAAATAGTGTTAATTTATTTGTAAATTAACAAAATTTTCATAAAGTTATAAATTGTGATATGCAGTAGTCATTTATTAAAAATAGAATTATTTTTGCTATTGATTACCGGTTATAGAACTCAATATGATGAAAAAATCATCTTTTATAAAATATTCTTAATTATATTTTAAATGATCATCTTATAATGAGATGAGATACTATTACTGTTAGCGAGTCGATTAACGTTTTCGTAGCATGTATATCGTATACTAAATGTCATGCTATATAGCTACAAATAAGACAGTTAGACAATTTGTCGCCAAAAAAACTTGATGTTATAGCTGTCTTGATTAGTTCATTATTATAAAATAGAGCTCCCTACCCATGGAATTGAATATTGCAAGTGATCCTAATACGTTAAAACATATATCTTAAAAAGGTGATAAATAATCGATATATATTAGGTAAGATATGATAATGGCAATGTAATCTTTGACGTCAACACTACGACTTATTTTTTGTTGTATTAGGTACATAATAAGAATTTTAGCTAATAAGCAGTATAAGTTAATAAATATATTTTATATTGAAAAAACTAAGAAAATCATATAATTTCATTTAATAACTACACTATATATCTTCATGATCGGTTTATTGTATGATTTAACAGTGACAATAGCCTATTATAAAGCAGAACAACTAAATGTATATTTAGTTACTTCATAAAAAATAAACATAATTATACTTACATGGAATAAATATGCACATTCATATTCTGGGTATCTGCGGTACATTTATGGGGGGGATTGCGATTCTAGCTCGTTCATTAGGTCATAAAGTAACAGGATCCGATACGAATATTTATCCACCAATGAGTACATTATTAGCGGAACAAAATATTGAAATCATATCTGGCTATGATCCTGAACAGCTTATACCTACTCCTGATTTAATTATCGTTGGTAATGCCATGAAACGAGGTAACCCTTGTATTGAAGTAATGTTAGAAAAAGGGTTGCCTTATGTATCTGCACCACAATGGTTGCATGATACGATATTATCTAAACGCTGGGTATTGGCCATTGCTGGTACACATGGTAAAACAACAACATCAGGTATGTTAGCTTGGATCCTAGAATATTGTGGTTTTAAACCCGGTTTTATTATTGGTGGAGTTCCTGGTAACTTTGCTGAACCAGCTCGATTAGGTGAAAGTGATTTTTTTGTTATAGAAGCAGATGAATACGATAGTGCATTTTTTGATAAACGCTCTAAATTTGTGCATTATTGTCCCAGAACGCTTATCTTAAATAATATAGAATTTGATCATGCTGATATTTTTGAAGATTTGAATGCTATAAAAAAACAATTCCACCATTTAATCCGATTGATTCCCGGAAAAGGTCGTATTATTTATCCTGAAAATGATATTCATATTCGACAAACATTAACAATGGGATGCTGGAGTGAATTGGAGGCGGTAGGAAATGATAATGGTTGGAATGTAAAGAAGAAAAAGCATGATGCAACGCATTATGAAGTATTTCACCAAGGTAATGCAGTTGCTGAAGTTCAGTGGCAATTAATTGGTGAACATAATATGTATAATGCTTTAATGGCCGTAGTTGCTGCACATCATGTTGGTATAATGCCTCAACATGCATGTGAGGCTCTTAATCATTTTGTTAATGCCCGGCGCCGTCTCGAACTGTATGGACAAGTAAATAATATTTCTATTTACGATGATTTTGCCCATCACCCAACCGCCATTTTAGCGACATTATCAGCATTACGTGCGAAAGTTGGTGGAATGGCACGTATAATTGCCGTATTTGAACCTCGTTCAAATACAATGAAAATGGGAAAATGTATCGATGACATTGCACCATCTTTAGGTCAAGCGGATGAAGTGTTTCTTTTTCAACCTAAAAATATTGATTGGTGGGTTACCGACATTGCTAGTGCATGTATGCAACCAGCGCATTGGTCAAATGATATTGATGATCTAGTTTCTATGATTATAAAAATCGCTAAAAGTGGAGATCATATATTAATTATGAGCAATGGTAGTTTTGAAGGTATTCACCAAAAATTGCTAAAAGAGTTAGCTGTAACAGAATAAATTGACTCATATTTAATTGAGTATTATCAACGTTAACCAAGTGCTAGTCTAGCAAAGGTTAACGTTGTAATTTGTAAAACAAAATAAAAAATAACCAATTAATATTAAGTTATAGTTGTTGTTCAAATAAATTGATAACAACATTATATAATTGCTCAACCGTAAAACCTGCAGCCGGCGTGATAAATATTGTATCATCACCCGCGATAGTGCCAAGGATTCCTTCAGCTTTACCTACCGAATCTAATAATCTGGCAATCAGTTGTGCCGCACCTGGTGTCGTATGGATCACCAGTAACGCGCTATTGTAGTCAATATCTATTACCAAATTTTTTAGTGGGCTACTTGTACTAGGTACACTAAGTTCTACCGGTAAACAATAGACTGTTTCCATTTTTGCATTACGCGTACGTACTGCACCAAATTTCGTTAACATTCTGGACACTTTGGATTGATTAATATTTTTATATCCAGCTTCTTGCAAAGCTGTAACAATCTCTCCTTGCGAGCTATAACGTTCTTCCTTAAGAAGTATCTTAAATGCTTTAATTAGATCATCTTGTTTCTTTATATTTTGCATTATGCACCGATTATAAAAATTATAAGTATAAAAAAGAGAAGAATAGCTTTGGCTACTAGGTTATTCTTTATTCTATACTTTAATAGATTAAATGTCTTAATTTACAGGTTATAATTATCTTATTACAAGATCAGCTTTATGTTATGGTGATCTTTATTGATGAGTACCTATTCATAATACGAGATATACATCATATTAGCGATCGTTATGCTTTCCTCATAAAGAACATAAAAATAGACAATTTTACCCGTATAAAGTGGTATAGATGCTATTTATAGCATACACTAGGCCATAACAACATTTTATACGGTTAATTCATTCTGTAGGAAATTCTATTTATGAATATTTTCATAAAATGCTATTTAGTTTGTGATTTTAGTATAAAGAAGCCTATTTAAGTGGCAAAATTAGTATTTGTTAGGTATACATTTATTTTTTATGCTTTGAATAAACACAATAAGGTGAATTATAAGGCAATCATTACAAAATAGCGGCTTTATATCTCAGTTTATTCGTTAAATATTTGTACTTAACTAAGTGATGAATTACTATTTTATCGTCGTATTATTTAACAATTTAATATAAAGGGGTACTGAATGAAAGTTACTGTATTAGGTGCAGCGGGTGGAATCGGACAAGCATTAGCACTATTACTGAAAACTCAACTTCCTGCAGGTTCAGAGTTGGCATTATATGATGTTGCTCCAGTAACACCTGGTGTTGCAGTTGATTTAAGTCATATCCCAACTCAGGTTAAAGTACAAGGTTTTAGTGGTACAGATGCTAAGCCTGCTTTAAAAGATGCTGATATTGTTTTAATGTCCGCAGGTGTTGCACGTAAACCAGGTATGGATCGTTCTGACTTATTTAATATTAATGCAGGCATCGTTCGTTCTCTTATTGAACAAGTAGCAGAGGTTTGTCCTAAAGCATGTATTGGTGTAATTTCTAATCCAGTTAACACAACAGTTGCAATTGCGGCTGAAGTTTTAAAAAATGCTGGTGTTTACGATAAAAAGAAATTATTTGGTGTCACCACACTCGATGTAATTCGCTCAAATACATTTGTAGCTGAATTGAAAGGAAAAAATCCCGCTAATATGTCAATTTCTGTAGTTGGTGGGCATTCGGGTGTGACAATTCTTCCATTATTATCACAAGTGGAAGGCATTACTTTTTCAGAGGATGAAATTACTTCATTGACAACACGTATCCAAAATGCAGGTACAGAAGTCGTTGAAGCAAAAGCTGGTGCGGGATCGGCTACTTTATCTATGGCACAAGCTGCAACAAAATTTGGTTTATCTCTTGTACGAGCCTTACAAGGAGAAGAGAATATTATTGAGTGTTCTTATGTTGAGGGTGATGGTAAATATGCGCGCTTTTTTGCTCAGCCGGTATTATTAGGTAAAAATGGTGTAGAAAAATTATTACCAATAGGTGAATTAAGTCAATTTGAACAAAATGCTTTAAATAATATGTTAGATATTTTATGTAAAGATATTGAGTTAGGTGAAAATTATATTAATAAATAATGCATTAATATAATTTCACTTGCTATATATTCTCTATTTTCAACCTACTACCTCTAATTAAGGTGGTAGGTTTTTTTGTTAAAAATTAATGATTATTTATTCTAGTTTATAGTTGTTTAGTATCGTTATCATATATAATTTATTGTTTTTTTTATTCCTTTTTTGAGAGTGTATTAACATATTGTCTTATAGATAAAATAACAAGTTTACTTATATTTTTTTACATATAAATATGATGATTACTACTACTTATAGTAATCATTAAGTAAACTTTAGGAATTTAAAAAAGTCCTTTTAAAGAAAATATAGATATGATTAATGATATTGATAATTATATTAAGCAACTCACTTAGGTTGATCTTCTTATTAATAGTGAACCGCTATTTGGGATGACATTATTATTTATCACGACCACTATTATTGCCAAAAAATTTCCCAATGAAAGGATATTCAAAGAAACGGACAGTACGGCCGTATTGATGAATAAATCAAGAATCCTATATTGAAATCTAATGAAGTGATGATCTACATTGAAATATCAATATTATCTAATAAATTCACTTTGATTAATAAATATTATCAATAGATAATATTTAATTTATCTAATTATTTTAAATAGAAACATAAAATATATAAAAAATTTTAGAAATAAAAGAACATGTTTAAATTCAATATTTGGATTATTTAATAACCGTATTTTATCCGAAATAGTTATTAAGTAAATCACTATATTTAATAATGAAAAATAATTTAACAAAACGAATTAGAATATCAGTGATTTAATTAAATTATAAATATATGAAACAACTAATCCTGTATTTAATATAAAAGAAAATATAAACAAAGATAGCATAAATATTAAAATAAATATCTATACTTTATTATAATTAAGTAATGAAAATAATTCTCGTAACTCAGCAAGTTTTCATATAATAAAATGATTTCGGGAGAGAATAAATAAATTATAGGATTGGAAAATGTTCAAGGAGCCATTTGGCTCCTTTTTCATAATAGTATTAATATAATCGACATATTTTATTCTTGTTACATAAATTAATAGATAATAGATTTTCTCTATTAACTTATCTTTTTCATTCGCATTCTTTTTTTATTCTTTCTTTACGATCTAATATCTTATTTGTTATAGGATCAATATAACGACTAGGCCAAATTTCGGATGGATGAATGTTAAGTGCTTTTGCAATAATCCATTCGCCTTTAGGCCAAGGGCGAACCAATGCATTTGCAAGTGTTGATGAACTCAAGCCAGAAAGTCTTGAAATAGCCGCGAGTGTTGTTCCTTTTTTACGTAAAGCAGCAATTATGTCAGCAGGATGCCAGTCATGTTGATTTACTATCATTGATTACTCCTTTTTTAGATACCCACCTATCAGTTAATTAAAACAACTAACTTATTTAAATAACTCTTTGTATAATGATGAAATATTTTGATGAGACTTATGAAAACAAAATTCTAAATATATTTCAATTTGTTTTCTTAAAAATTTCTTAATAAATGTTTTTTTGTAACACTCATCGCGTTATTTATTTATTTCAGTGGGATGACTAATGAAAAAAGAATGGTACAGCTCTGAAGAACTTAAAGGTATAGGTAACTTACCTAATTCACAGCAAGGTGTGAATCAAAAAGCACGTAAACAACACTGGCAGCGAAGAAAGAAAGAAGGAATACAAGGTAAAGCGATTGAATATCACGTAAGCAGTTTGCCAGAAAATGTACAGTTTGAATTGAAAATGCGTGAAGAAGGTGCGCAGTATGCGACTCATGAATACATGTCCATAAAACCTATTAAACCCGATCCTTTTGCTATTTGGGTTAGTATATATGAGCAATTAACAACAAAAGAACGAGAACAATTAATTAGTATTCTTGTCAGAATCGGCGTTAATGGCATTATTGAAATGATAAATAAGAAAGTATAAAGAATAAACATTCTTATTATTCAGATGATTTTCCAGTAACATTTTTATTTTATTAAAGAAATGAAACTGATTAAGCCCTATTTTTTATATTTTATAGCGATTATGTTAATTATTATGTCCCTAACAATTAGATAATGTTCTTATAAGCTTTAATTTTAAGAAATAACTTTCCAAATGTTAGTGTTTATCGTAAGCTTACTTTACTTTTTAAAGTAAAACGACTTAGTTAGTTGAATGACTCACTACCAAAAAGAGTAACGGGGTACGATAGATACCATTAGAAGGAGCATAATTATGAGGAGTGAATGGTTTTCTGCTAGTGAATTAAGCAAAATAAGTATTGATAAGTCTTATAAAACACCACAACAAATTAATAAAAAAGCAAAGTATGAGAACTGGCTAAAACGAGATAAACATGGTGTTCAAGGGAAAGAAGCTTATGAATATCATTATGATACCTTACCATTATCTCTACGTGCAAGTATCTTAATACAAGAATGTATTGGCATGCTTCAGGTTGCGGGTGGAAATAATGCATTTGTTTTATGGCTTGTTATGTGCCAGCTAATGACACCGCAACAGTGTGATAAATTGGTGAGCATGATAATGACATTAGGTATTGACTCAGTTATTAAACAATTAGAAAGTAATTAGTTGAATTTAAAATAATTAATATACTTTATACTCTATTCTCATTATCAAAAAATATTCATATAATTATCTAAAAACATGAATATTTTCTGATACTAGCTACGTATTAATAACTTCGTTTAACGGAAAGATAGGCTAAACTCTCTAAAGCTTGTTTATAAGGAGACTCCTCTAAACAACTGATCGCATCGATTGCTTTTTTTGCTTCTTTTTCAGCTTGTTGCTGGGTATATTTTAATGAGCCTTGCTGTTGCATAATTGATAATACTTTATCTAATAAATGACGCCCATTACCTTGTTCAATTGCCTGGCAAATAAGTATTGCATCGGCTGGATCGCTATGATGCATAGCATGTAATAATGGAAGTGTTGGTTTGCCTTCGTTTAAATCATCACCGAGATTTTTACCTAAACTTGCTGCGCCATCAGCACTATAATCCAGCATATCATCAATTAATTGAAAGGCTGTTCCAATATAACGACCGTAATCTTGTAATGCTTTTTCTTGTTCGGGCGTTACTTGAGCTAATACCGCTGATGAATGGGCTGCGGCTTCAAATAAACGAGCTGTTTTACTATAGATAACATGCATATAGTTATCTTCACTAAGATTAGGATCATTGCAATTCATGAGTTGCATAACTTCACCTTCAGCAATAACATTAGCTGCTGCTGACATTATTTCCAAAATACGTAATGAGCCTATGCTTACCATCATTTGGAATGAGCGAGTATAGATAAAATCACCCACTAATACACTTGCCGCATTACCAAACATTGCATTTGCTGTTTCACGTCCACGTCGCAAGGCTGATTCGTCGACAACATCGTCATGTAATAAAGTAGATGTGTGGATAAGTTCAATTAATGCAGCTATATTAATATGTAGATTACCTGAATAATTAAGAGCTTTGGCAGCAAGTATAGCAATAGTTGGTCGTATACGTTTGCCTCCCCCCTTAATTATGTAGCTACCGAGTTGGTTAATTAATGCAACACCAGAATCCAGTTGTTTAAGGATACACATATTAACATCGCTCATATCCTTCTCAATTAGTTGAGCAATATCTGTTTGAGTTATATAACGATTATTTATTCTTAGATCATTCATTTGCTCGGGATTCCATACATGTTAAACGCACATATTAAACGAAACTCTCATAAATTAACAAAATTAACACCATATATATTATAATAAAAATAAGTTTATAAAAAAACGCTGAGAAAAAGTCTATATTGGTTTATAGATTTTTTTATATCAAGTTATTTTTTCTTTAATGAACAACGTAATTTACTCTTGTTTTTATCGTGTTTTTTGCGTAAAATTCGCGCCCTAAGTATGAATATTAATGACGCACCCTGAACTGAAATCACATTTAGGTGCGCAAATTGCGGAGTTTTATATGTACGCGGTTTTCCAGAGTGGTGGTAAACAACATCGGGTTAGCGAAGGGCAAATTGTACGCCTGGAAAAATTAGAAATCGCAGCCGGTGAAACTATTGAATTTAATGAAGTATTAATGATTGCCAATGGTGATGACATCAAGATTGGTATTCCGTTTGTATCTGGCGGTAAAATTAAAGCTGAAATTGTTGCGCATGGTCGCGGTGATAAAGTTAAAATAGTTAAATTCCGTCGTCGTAAGCACTACCGTAAACAAAAAAATCATCGTCAGAGTTTTACTGATGTTAAGATTACTGGTATTAGTGCTTAATAGTTATAGAGGAGAGCGGATAGATGGCACATAAGAAAGCTGGCGGTTCCACACGGAACGGCCGTGATTCCGAAAGTAAACGTCTTGGTGTAAAACGTTTTGGTGGTGAAGCAATTCTCGCAGGCAATATCCTTGTTCGCCAACGTGGAACTAAATTCCATGCAGGTACGAATGTTGGTTGTGGTCGCGATCATACACTATATGCATTAATTGATGGCAAAGTTAAATTTGAAGTCAAAGGTCCTAAAAACCGTAAATATGTCAGTATTGTTACTGAATAGTTTTTAGAACAATGCATATATAAGCCCTGCAATTAAATGTTGCGGGGCTTTTATATTTTAAGCAGTCTTTAAATAGGGGCGGCTACACTATGATAAATAGTAAACAAAATGTGGGTATTGGTTTTTCCTTGGCATTACTAACAGCAATTATGTGGGGATTAGTGCCTATAGCGATGAAGCAATTATTCAGTAATATGGGACCTTATACAATTGTCTGGTATCGTTTCTTTATTTCAGCGATATGTTTATTTATTTATCTAAGTTTTCGCAAAAAGCTACCATCTTTGCAGCTTATTTTAAAGCCTCGCTGGATATTTATCTTATTTATTGCTGTGATTGGACTTGCAGGTAATTTTATCTTTTTTAGTACCGCATTACAATATTTGACACCGACTACATCGCAAGTTATTGGTCAACTATCACCTATAGGTTTGATGCTAGCGAGTGTTTTTGTCTTGAAAGAAAAGATGAGGGGAACGCAAATCGTCGGCTCATTAATTCTTATTGCAGGGTTGCTTTTATTTTTTAATAAAAGTTTAGTTGAAATATTTACTCAGCTATCTAACTTCACGTTAGGTATTATTTTTGGGGTAAGTGCTGCTTTAGTTTGGGTTGTTTATGGTGTAGCACAAAAGATATTACTACGTAGATTAGGTGCTCAACAAATTCTATTATTGCTATATATATTGTCTGTCATTATCGTTTTTCCATTATCTCATTTATCGGAAATTACAAAACTGACACTTTGGCAATGGATGTGTCTAATTTTTTGTGGTCTAAATACAGTAATAGGTTATGGTGCGCTAGCCGAAGCAATGTCTCGTTGGCAAGCGGCGCAAGTAAGTGCAATAATCACGTTTACACCTCTTTTTACCTTGGTCTTTTCTGATCTTTTATCGTTATTATGGCCAAAGGTATTTAGTATTGAAGTAATGAATATGCTTGGCTATGTTGGTGCGTTTATGGTGGTTGCAGGTGCAATGTTTTCTGCTATTGGGCATCGTTTATTGTCCAAGAAAAAAGAAACACAACTAACTATTCCAGACAGGAATTAGTTGTGCCGAGTTCTGGAGTAAGAAATGAAATTTGTTGATGAAGCAATAATCCATATTGAAGCAGGTGATGGTGGTAACGGATGTGTTAGTTTCCGTCGGGAAAAATACATTCCTAAAGGGGGGCCTGATGGTGGCGATGGTGGCGATGGTGGCGATGTTTATTTCCTGGCAGATGAAAACTTGAATACTCTTATTGATTTCCGTTTTGAAAAAACGTACCGCGCGGAGCGAGGTCAAAATGGGCAAGGTAAGGGTTGTACAGGTAAAAGAGGGCAAGATATTATTGTAAATGTTCCTGTTGGTACCCGAGTGATAGATCAAGCGACAAATGAAATTTTAGCTGATTTAGTCAAGCATCAGCAAAAAGTCATGATTGCTAAAGGTGGTTTTCATGGTTTAGGTAATATTCGCTTTAAATCCTCCATCAATCGAACACCTCGACAAAAAACAGATGGTACTCTAGGTGAAAAACGAGATGTGCTGTTGGAATTATTGCTACTCGCTGATGTTGGAATGTTAGGATTACCTAATGCAGGTAAATCAACATTTATTCGTTCAGTCTCAGCGGCAAAACCGAAAGTAGCTGATTATCCATTTACTACATTAGTACCAAGCCTTGGTGTTGTCAGAGTTGATAGTGAACAAAGTTTTGTAATTGCAGATATTCCTGGTCTTATTGAAGGTGCGTCTAATGGTGCTGGATTAGGGGTTCGCTTTTTAAAACATTTAGAACGTTGTCGAGTATTATTACATCTTATTGATATTGCACCAATTGATGGCTCAAATCCAGCTGATAATGCTAAAATAATTATTAATGAATTGCATACCTATAGTGAAATGCTAGCTGAAAAACCCCGTTGGTTAGTCTTCAATAAGACAGATTTGTTAGATGAGCAAGAAGCTAAAGATAGAGCAGCAGAGATTATTACTGAACTAGGTTGGCAAGGGGATTATTTCCTTATTTCGGCTGCAAGTAAAAAAGGCATTGAATCATTATGTCGCAATATCATGCAATATATTAATGAACATCCAAGATCATTAAGTATTGCATCTTCTGAACCAGAAAAAGCCGGATTTGTCTGGGATGATTATCATCGAGAGCTACTTACTGAAGATGCTTTTGATGTAGATAATGATGTTGATGATTGGCAAGAAAGTGATGGTGACGGTATAGAGTTTATCTATCAGCGTTAGTTATTATTAGACTGATTTATCTGCAATAGGCCAAAGGCGATGTCTAAAAATACAATGCCTTTGGTCTTGGATTATTAAAAAAAGTTTACACATAACTAGCGCTTAATTTTTTGCATAGATATCTTGGTAAAGTGCTGATTCAAACTGATTTAACGCTTGCTGATTTTTACTTGAATAACTGGATAACAATTGAACAAAGGCAATTTTGTGGCCTTTAGCAGAAATAATAAAACCTGCTAAATTATAAACACCTTTTAATGAACCTGTTTTAGCTATTATTTTACCTTCTAATTCCGTTCCAGTAAAACTCTTACGATTTCTTAAAGTACCATCTAACCCAGCAATAGGCATCATTGCAGTCATTTTCAATACATCATCATTACTGGCAATATAGCGTAATATTTGTAATAACATTTTTGACGAAATGAGATTATCTTTAGATAAACCGGAGCCATCAGCAATGACAGTATTATCGAGCTTAATACCTGCTTTATCTTGTAAAATATGTAAAACAGCATCTCGGCCATTACGCCACGTTCCTGGTTTTTTGTAATAATGATTACCTAATGTTCTAAATAAAGAATCAGCAATCAAATTATCAGATTGCTTTAGCATAATTGTTAATAGCTCAGATAAAGGCACCGACTTATTAGTTGCTAAAATAGCGGTCTTTTTTGTAACTAAAGTTGTTCGTAAAATAACCTTACCATTGAATATAATTCCCATGTTATTCAATGCATTTCTTATTATACGGCCAACGTATTCATTACCATCTTGAATGGCAAAAGAGAGCATAATAGGATTTTTATAATACAACATACATCCTGTGAGTCGATAACGTAAATTATCATAGGTAGTCACATCTAATTCACAGTATTTCATTTCTTTTTGTTGCGTATAGGTTACAATTTCGCTAGTAACAGAAACCGGTGTTGAGGAAGGTATTGTTACTTTAGCTATACCTAATTGTTTATTAGCACTTTTTATTAACACATGAAAACAATTACGATCAATTATGGCTGCTGAAGGAGGAGTGTTATAGCAATGTGCTAGATTATTCCATGACCATCCAGAAGCTTTATCATGACTCGCAAATACTGAGGTATCGATTATTAAATTGCCCGAGATCTTGTTTATCCCTTGTGATTTTAGTTGGTTAATCATGTCGGCTAATTGTTTACGGCCAAATGTTGGATCACCACGAAAAGTAGCAACTAAATCACCATTTAATATCCCATTAGTAATTGTACTATCGGTTGCAAATGTAGTTGAATAGCGAAAATCTGTTCCTAATTCTAACATAGCTGCTAAGGCGGTAATGATTTTTTGTGTACTTGCAGGTAATGTTAATTGCTCACTTTGAAATTCGGTAATCAGCTTATTATCAGTGAGATCTTCAATAAGTAATGAAAGATTGCTGCCAGAGGGCAATAAGGGGAGATAATTGTCGATTTTTACTGAGGCTTGTATACCAACAGACCAGCCACAGTAAGCTATAATTACAAAAAGTGCCTTTAGTAATAATGCGTTTTTTAAATGTGACATGATTTCATATAAATTAATAATTTTGTGTCATACTAGATTGCGTTAAAGTTTAAATCAAATTAGGATAAACATAAATGTAAAATAGTCGTATTTGAACGTAAAAACGATTATTTTATAATGGCAGTAAACTCGCAGGCCCAATGATAATAAATTAGGGCCGCTTTTCTTTTTACTAAATTATTTTTACCAAATGCTGGCGTTAATTCTACCTATGCCGATTGTGGGTAATAAGTTCAAAGGCGTTTTTGAGGATATTAATAATATGCAACAGATTCCGATGACCTTACGTGGCGCAGAGCGTCTGCGTGAAGAACTAAATTATTTAAAAAACGAACGACGTCCTGCTATTATAGCTGCAATTGCTGAGGCACGAGAGCACGGTGATTTGAAAGAAAATGCTGAGTATCATGCTGCACGTGAACAACAAGGCTTTTGTGAAGGTCGTATACAAGAAATTGAAGCAAAACTATCAAATGCACAAATTATTGATATTTCTAAGATGCCAAATACAGGACGTATTATTTTTGGTACAACGGTTACTATAGTTAACCTAGAAACAGAAGAAGAGCAAACATTTCGTATTGTTGGTGATGATGAAGCTGATTTTAAGCAAAATCTGATATCAGTAAATTCACCAATGGCTAGAGGATTGATTGGTAAAAGTCAAGATGAAATCGCTCTAGTCAAAACACCAGGGGGTGATGTGGAGTATGAAATCGTTAGTGTCCTCTACATATAATAGCTTAAGCTAAATAGAAATAGATTTAAATCGTTAGGCGAAAAAGGCCGATAATGGCCTTTTTATTTTTAACGAGGAAGTTTAATTTTATGCGCTTCAGAAGGTCGATAAATTGTTAAAATTTTACCAATAACTTGAACATTACAGGCTTGAGTTTCTCTTGTAATAGCATCAGTAATCAATTTTAACATCTGACGATCTTCGCTGATAATTTTAACTTTGATCAGTTCATGATATGTTAAGGCTTGATCGATTTCAGCAATAATAGCTTCGGTCAATCCGTTATTACCTAACATAACGACTGGTTTGAGTGAATGAGCTAAACTTTTTAAGTGTTGTTTCTGTTTATTTGTTAAATTCATTATTTTTTCTTAAGTTAGTATTGAAAATGGTAGGTTTACCGCCATCTTAAGTATATAACTAATTAACATGTAGTAAAATAATATGGTTGATAAACTACATAATAAAAAGCGTACAGCGAGTTCAAAACGTTGGTTACAGGAACATTTTAGTGATCAATATGTGCAAAAAGCACAAAAAAAAGGTTTACGTTCTCGAGCATGGTTTAAGTTAGATGAATTACAACAATCGGATAAATTATTTTATTCGGGAATGACTGTTGTTGATTTAGGCGCAGCACCTGGTGGATGGTCTCAATACGCTGTTACCAAAATAGGGTCAACGGGGCGTGTTATCGCTTGCGACATTCTCCCTATGGATCCTATTGCTGGCGTTGATTTTCTTCAAGGTGATTTTCGAGACGAATTAGTCCTTAACGCTTTGTTAGAACGCGTTGGCGACAAAAAAGTCCAGCTCGTTATGTCAGATATGGCACCTAATATGAGTGGTAATCCTGCGGTCGATATTCCGCGTTCAATGTATCTTGTTGAGCTTGCATTAGATATGACACGGGATATATTAGCACCGGGAGGAAATTTTGTTGTAAAAGTCTTCCAAGGTGAAGGATTTGATGAATACTTGCAACAAATCCGATCTTTGTTTAAAAAAGTTAAAATTCGCAAGCCTGATGCATCAAGGGCACGATCTCGTGAAGTTTACATTGTAGCAGTCGGGCGTAAATTGTAGTACTCTAGGTGGATATAGGTAGATATATAGTAACACAGTAACACATGTACTTTTATGTACCGTTACCCTGTATTTATAAGTTTTTTGTAAGATGAGGCTAATTCTTTGAGCGACATGGCGAAAAATCTGATTCTTTGGGGTGTGATTGCGCTGATTTTGTTATCAGTATTTCATAACTTTGGTCCAGGAAATGCAAAAGGAGACGTTGTTAACTATACCAAATTCATGAATGATGTGGTGTCTAATAGCGTAAATCGCGTTCAAATTGATGATAGCGATATTATTGTAGTTAAAACTAATGGACAGCAATACAAAACAGTTGTTCCTACCGGTTATGATAGTCGTTTGCTCGATACATTATTAGAACATAAAGTCGAAGTAAGTGGCCGTCCACCAGAAAAAATCGGTTTCTTAAGTCAACTGCTTATTTCGTGGTTTCCTATGGTTCTCTTGGTGGGTGTTTGGATCTTCTTTATTCGTCAAATGCAAGGTGGTGGTGGTAAAGGCGCCATGTCATTTGGTAAGAGTAAAGCAAGAATGCTAACTGAAGAACAAATCAAAACGACGTTTGCTGACGTAGCCGGTTGTGATGAAGCAAAAGAAGATGTTGCTGAATTAGTTGATTTTCTTCGTGATCCAAGTCGTTTCCAAAAACTTGGTGGTCGTATTCCAAAAGGTATTCTAATGGTTGGGCCTCCAGGAACAGGTAAAACATTACTTGCTAAGGCTATCGCCGGTGAAGCAAAAGTTGCCTTTTTTACTATTTCAGGTTCTGATTTTGTTGAAATGTTTGTCGGTGTCGGTGCTTCACGTGTAAGAGATATGTTTGAGCAAGCGAAAAAACAAGCACCTTGTATTATTTTTATCGATGAAATTGATGCTGTTGGGAGACAACGTGGTGCTGGCCTAGGTGGTGGGCACGATGAACGTGAACAGACACTAAATCAAATGTTAGTCGAAATGGATGGCTTTGAAGGTAGTGAAGGTATTATCGTTATTGCTGCCACCAACCGACCAGATGTATTAGACCCGGCATTATTGCGTCCTGGACGTTTTGATCGTCAAGTTATAGTTGGTTTGCCTGATGTTCGTGGTCGGGCACAGATACTTAAGGTACATATGCGTCGTGTACCTATTGCACCAGATGTTGATGAAAATATTATTGCGAGAGGCACTCCCGGATTTTCTGGTGCTGATTTAGCAAATTTAGTTAATGAAGCAGCATTGTTTGCTGCACGCGGTAATAAACGCGTAGTGTCAATGCAAGATTTTGAAAATGCTAAAGATAAAATTATGATGGGTGCTGAACGTAGATCCATGGTAATGACTGAAGAGCAAAAAGAATCAACAGCTTATCATGAGGCTGGTCACGCTATTGTTGGCCGTCTGGTTCCAGAACAAGACCCAGTACATAAAGTAACTATTATTCCTCGTGGTCGAGCACTTGGTGTCACGTTCTTTTTACCTGAAGGTGATCGAATAAGTGAAAACCGTCAAAAACTAGAAAGCCAAATATCAACAGCTTATGGTGGCCGTTTAGCCGAAGAATTAATTTATGGTCCTGATCAGGTATCTACAGGTGCATCTCAGGATATTCGGATGGCTACATCAATTGCACGCAATATGGTTACCCAATGGGGCTTTTCTGATAAATTAGGGCCTTTACTTTATACAGAAGAAGAAAACGAAGTTTTCCTCGGACGTTCTGTGTCAAAGGCACAACAGATGTCAGATGAGACTGCACGTTTAATTGATCAAGAAATTAAAGCTATCATCGATCGTAATTATCAGCGGGCTCGCCAAATTCTAATTGATAATATGGATATCTTACATGCAATGAAAGACGCCTTGATGAAATATGAAACAATTGATGTTAATCAAGTTGATGATCTCATGGCTCGTCGTGAAGTAAGACCTCCTGCAGATTGGGATGATCAAGGTAAAAATGATAGTAAACAAAAACAATCTTCTGTTACAGAGGGTCAACGTAAAGATAATTCAACTGACAATAACTCTTCGTCTACTAATAACAACGATCAATCTGAATCGGGTTCTCTATAGATATGATTAACTTATTGTAAATATAAAGCTCTGATTTTATCAGGGCTTTATTTTTTATTACTATGGATTTTTATCTATTACGGCTGATTTTGTCATATTATTAATAATTAAAATTCACTTATTGCGTCACGATAAGATTAACTTCTGTTATGATATAAATGATTTATATTAATCTAACAAATATATTTTTGATATTGTAATAGCTTCACTTAGGTGTTCAAAATGATATTAGAAAGTAGAGGAACACAACTTAATCTAAATTATCCTCAAATTATGGGTATTGTTAATGTTACACCTGATTCATTTTCTGATGGTGGTCAATATAATACCCCTTATAAAGCATTAGCGCATGCCATGGAACTTATCCAAGCGGGAGCAACTATTATTGATATTGGCGGTGAATCAACACGACCTGGTGCAGCTCAAGTGTCGACTACAGAAGAGCTAGAGAGAGTGATTCCTGTTATTGAAATGTTAGCTCAACGTTGTGATGCATGGATTTCAGTTGATACATCGAATGCAATAGTTATTACCGAAGCCGCTAAAGCCGGTGCTCATTTGATTAATGATATTCGTGCGTTGAAGGCACCTGGCGCACTCGAAGCTGCTGTTTCAAGTAATTTACCTGTATGTCTAATGCATATGCAAGGTGAGCCTGGAACAATGCAACAAGCACCTCAGTACAATGACATTTTTAATCAAGTTTTAGACTTTTTTAAAGAACGCATTGCTATCTGTCAACAATCAGGCATAGCAAAAGATAAATTAATATTAGATCCTGGTTTTGGATTTGGTAAAACACTAAATCACAATTATCAATTATTATCGCGTTTAGACGAGTTTCTACAATTAGAATTACCCCTTTTAGTCGGTATGTCTAGAAAATCAATGATAGGACAACTACTTGGTGTGGGTCCAGAGCAACGTTTATCGGGCAGTATTGCCTGTGCGGTTATTGCTGCTATAAAAGGGGCTAAAATTATTCGTGTTCACGACGTTAAAGAAACAGTGGATGCAATACGTGTTGTCGAAGCAACATTTTCTGCATAAGGATTATTATTATGAGTTCGCGTAAGTATTTTGGAACTGATGGTATCAGGGGTAAAGTAGGAAACTATCCCATTACGCCTGATTTTGTTCTCAAATTAGGTTGGGCAGCAGGGAAAGTATTGGCAAGGCATGGTTCTAAAAGTATTTTGATTGGTAAAGATACTCGAATATCTGGTTATATGCTTGAATCAGCATTAGAAGCAGGCTTATCTGCAGCAGGCTTATCTGCACTATTTACAGGCCCTATGCCGACACCTGCTATTGCCTATCTTACACGAACTTTTCGGGCTGAAGCAGGTATTGTTATTTCAGCTTCTCATAATCCTTATTATGATAATGGTATAAAGTTTTTTTCAAATAATGGTATGAAATTACCCGATGAAGTCGAAGAAGCTATTGAAACCGAAATGGAAAAGCCACTTACCTGTGTTGAATCAGCTATGTTAGGTAAGGCACGTCGTATTGTTGATGCATCGGGACGTTATATTGAATTTTGTAAAAGTGCATTTCCTAATGATTTAAGTTTAAATACATTAAAAATAGTTGTTGATTGTGCTAATGGAGCAACTTATCACATTGCTCCAAATGTATTTAAAGAATTAGGTGCTGATGTTATCGCTATTGGCATATCACCAGACGGCATGAATATAAATGAACAGTGTGGAGCTACCGATGTTAACTTATTACGACAACGTGTACTTACCGAAAAGGCCGATTTGGGATTGGCATTAGATGGTGACGGTGATCGTTTAATTCTAATAGATCATCTAGGTAATACAATTGATGGTGATCAAATCCTCTATATTATTGCTCGAGAAGCATTGAAACAAGGTAAGCTTCGTGGTGGCGCTGTAGGAACTTTAATGAGTAATATGGGACTTGAGTTGGCATTTCGGGACTTAGGTATTCCTTTTGCACGAGCTAAAGTAGGTGATCGCTATGTCCTTGAAAAAATGCAGGAACTTAATTGGTATTTAGGGGCAGAAAATTCAGGGCATGTTATTGCGCTTGATATTACGACTACAGGTGACGGTATTATTGCGGCTATTCAAGTGTTAGCGGCTATGATCCGTAATAATATGACTCTGCATGATTTATCAAGTGGTATGAAGCTATTGCCACAAATATTAGTAAATGTTCAATTCTCAGGTCAACTTGATCCTTTAGCTAATACTAAAGTCAAACAAGCCGTTGCTAAAGTGGAAACTGAGTTAGGTGGGCGAGGCAGAGTTTTATTAAGAAAATCTGGCACAGAACCACTTATTCGAGTGATGGTTGAAGGGGAACATGCCGATCAGGTTGCAAAATTAGCTAATTTTATTGCTGACGAAGTTAAAAATGTAGAATAAAAATAAGAAAAAGAAATATTGGAAATATAGCATTGTACGATTTTTAATCGTGCAATGTGATGATTTTCAAAAAAAAAGAGTATTTATAAAAGAAAATGCTGTTTTTTTATGCAAATGATTATAGGTTAGCAAATTGCACTTGCGCCTTAATTCAGCTTTAGGTAGTATGCACTCCCACTTACGTAAGTTTTTATTAAATTTGTCTTTACTCTAGCTGTAAAAGTTTGGGTAATTGGCTAGCGGAATACGGGTAAAGCTATGTACGAGATACTTCTCATTGTTTTATTGCTGGATTCAATTGCATTAATTGGTCTGATATTGTTGCAACAAGGAAAAGGTGCTGATATGGGCGCATCATTTGGTGCTGGTGCATCTGCTACCCTGTTTGGTTCTAGTGGTTCAGGCAATTTTATGACCCGTACAACAGCGGTTTTAGCTGCGATATTTTTTATCATTTGCTTGGCATTAGGTTCTATGAGCAATAACATAAAAACAAAAAGCTCTGGCGCATGGGATGATTTAGCCTTACCTGCTGCTCAACAAAGTCATAATGATAAAGCTGAGCCAATGAGTCCTGCAACGCCGAATAGTGATATTCCGCAATAATCATATACGTATTTATTTAAATAAGATGCCGAGGTGGTGGAATTGGTAGACACGCTACCTTGAGGTGGTAGTGCTCAATAGAGCTTACGGGTTCAAGTCCCGTCCTCGGTACCAATAAAAAATAAAAAGACGTCGTTAGGCGTCTTTTTTTATATTTAAAATTTAAAGATAATAGTATTTTGAATTTCTGATACATTTTGATATCTCATTATTATTTCTTGTTAGTTTATAGAGCAAAACGTCGATTTAGTTATTTTAGATAATTTACGCCATCAGAGTCGCGGATAAATATAAATAGAGTGATAAATTTATATATAAATTAGTAGGTTACGATTGTTATTTTATAACAATTAGAATAAGCTAAAAGTAAGGATCATTTTATATCCATGCTTCTTTAATTAATAGTGTGAGCTATTATGATATATGATAATAAGCATATTAAGCATAGATAGCAACATAACGTACAACATGAAAAATTTACTGTTATTTTTATATGAATATGCAGATATAAATCATTAATTGAAGTAAAATAATTATGATAATAAATGATATTATTTGATTATTCTTAATATACTTTACTCATTTTAAATAAATTGAACTTTGAAATGCCATAATTATCTATACAATAAATAATACTTGTCATAGAGTTAAAATGAATGAGCATATAATGCTGTATTCTATTTAATTAAAATTGTGGAAAAATAAGACTAATAATTATTAACTATTTTTAATTATTTATTTAGATAATAGTATTATCATTATTATAAATAGATGCTATTTTAGGATTGAATAATTATTTTTATCATGTTGATACTATATAGATAGTAAGAATTAAGAATAATTAGTTCTTGACATTGCTATTATTTCTTGCATTATTCGTGACCATAACATAATATATATCGCGTATTGACGCGGGGTGGAGCAGTCTGGTAGCTCGTCGGGCTCATAACCCGAAGGTCGTTGGTTCAAATCCAGCCCCCGCAACCAGTAACTTCTAGATATTTTTGTTAAGTAATGCTAGGGAATTGTTAAGAATTATTTAACTAAGATAGCTGATTGATCATAATCGCTTGATTATGATAAACAGGGTCCAGGTTGCAAAAGCCCCGTATAACGGGGTTTTTTGTTGGCGAAATATGAGATTTACTTGGGCTTCATGCCCTTTTTTTATTTCTTGGGGGTGGTTTTGTCCACATTAGAAAAACAGTTAACAGAACTAATTAATACACCGGTTACGGCGTTAGGTTTTGAACTGGTTGGTATCGAATTAAACCGTGGTCGCCAAATATTATTACGAATATATATTGATAAAGATGGCGGAGTAACTGTTGACGATTGTGCCGATGTCAGCCATCAGATCAGTGCAGTGCTTGATGTGGAAGAACCGATATCTGGTGCTTATACGCTAGAAGTCTCTTCGCCAGGCCTGGACAGGCCTTTATTTAATGCAGGGCATTATCAACGTTATATTGGTCGCGAAATTGTTATGGTTTTACGAATAGCTGTACAAAATCGTCGTAAATGGACTGGGATTATTAAATCTGTAAATGAAGGCGATACTATAACGCTTACCATTGATGATACAGATGAGACATTCGCATTGAGCAATATACAGAAAGCGAATCTAGTACCCCAATTTTAGTTTGAATGAGGCAACTAGGGTATGAATAAAGAAATTCTGGCTGTTGTAGAAGCTGTTTCTAATGAGAAAGCACTGCCAAGAGAAAAAATTTTTGAGGCTTTGGAAATAGCACTAGCAACAGCAACAAAAAAGAAATATGAACAAGATATTGATGTTCGTGTTGTTATCAATCCACGTACAGGCGATTATGAAACTTTTAGACGTTGGTTAATTGTTGATAAAGTTGTTATGCCGACACGTGAAATTACACTAGAAGCCGCTCGTTTTGATGACCCGAGTGCTCAAGCGGGTGAGTATACCGAAGAACAAATAGATTCTATTGCGTTTGATCGTATTACTACACAAACAGCAAAACAAGTTATTGTTCAGAAAGTGCGTGAAGCCGAACGCGCTATGGTTATTGAACAATTTCGTGAACATGAAGGTGAAATTGTTACTGGTGTTGTAAAAAAAGTAAATCGTGACAATGTTATATTAGATTTAGGAAACAATGCTGAAGCAATAATTAACCGTGAGGATATGTTACCACGGGAAAATTTCCGCCCAAGTGATCGTATACGAGGCGTATTACGAATTGTTAATCCAGATATGCGTGGGGCACAGCTTGTTGTTAGTCGCTCTTGCCCTGAAATGCTTATTGAGCTATTTCGTATTGAAGTACCTGAAATAGGTGAAGAGGTTATCGAGATTAAAGTTGCAGCACGTGATCCAGGTTCAAGGGCAAAAATCGCGGTAAAAAGCAATGATAAGCGTATTGATCCAGTAGGTGCTTGTGTCGGTATGCGTGGTGCTCGAGTTCAAGCTGTTTCTGGTGAATTAGGTGGCGAACGAATTGATATAGTATTATGGGATGATAATCCTGCTCAATTCGTTATTAATGCTATGGCTCCAGCTGACGTAACTTCTATTGTTGTTGATGAAGAAACAAATGCAATGGATATTGCAGTAGAGGAGAGTAATTTAGCACAAGCAATTGGTCGTAATGGTCAAAACGTTCGCTTAGCATCACAACTTACCGGTTGGGAGCTAAATGTGATGACAACGGCTCAATTGCAAGAGAAACATCAGGCTGAAACGCATGAAACCATCAATAAATTTATGAAGCATCTAGATATTGATGAAGAATTTGCGTTAACATTAGTAGATGAAGGTATTTCTTCGCTAGAGGAATTAGCGTATGTGCCAGTTAACGAATTATTAGAGATTGACGGCCTGGATGAAAATACTGTTGAAATTTTACGAACCAGAGCTAAGGCAGCCTTGACAACTATTGCATTGGCTGAGCAAGAAAGTCTTGGTGATAATAAACCAAGCGAAGAACTGTTAGCATTACCAGGTTTACATCAAACGATCGCTTATAAATTAGCTGCCAGAGGCATCTGTTCATTAGAAGATCTGGCTGAACAAGGTATCGACGATATAGCAGATATAGAAGGTCTAAATGGCACACTAGCAGGTGAGCTAATCATGGCTGCAAGAAATATTTGCTGGTTTGGCGATAGTGAAAGTAATTAAAGTAACAGGAAAATAAACAGCATGTCGTCATCAGAAGTAACCGTTAAATCGCTGGCCGAGGATATAAATACGCCTGTGGATCGCCTGTTACAGCAATTAGCTGATGCAGGCATTAACAAATCTTTATCGGATACTGTTAGCCAGAAAGAAAAAGAGATCTTATTGGCGCATTTAAGCGATATCCCTGAAGGTTCTGCGACAGCCAAAAAGTTAACGTTAAATCGCAAAACACGTACCACTATTAATATCCCGAGTACAGGGGGTAAAAGTAAATCAGTACAAGTTGAAGTGCGTACTAAAAAAACCTATGTTAAGCGTGATCCGCAAGCATTAAAACAAGCTGAAGAACATGCTCGTTGTGAGACCGAAGTACAAGCTAAACAGATAAAAGAAGAGCAGCATCAGAAGGCGCAGGCTCAAGCAGATGCTGAACAACAGAAAGCAGAACAAGCTAAGCAAAAAGATAAAGATGAAGCTAAGCTGATTGTTAAATCAGATGTTGTAGAAACAAAAAAGTCTAGCTCATCGACAGTTGCCATAGAAAAACCAAAGATGAATGTAGATATAGTTAAGCAGGAAAAGCAAAAAGCGACAAAACCTGCTAAAACCGTTAATGATAAAGAAAATATTGAAAAGATGCGTCGTGAAGCTGAAGCTGCTGAGTTGAAACGTAAGGCAGAAGAGGAAACACGTCGCAAAGTGGAAGCGGAAGCACGTCGTGTAGCAGAAGAAGCGCGTAAAATGGCTGAACAGAATGAAGGTCGTTGGGCAGAAAATTTTGACGCAGAAGATAATGATTTAGGTGATTATCATGTTACGACGTCGATTCATGCTAGAGTTGCGGAAGATGAAAGCGACCGTCAGGTAGAAGGCGATCGTCGTAATCGTGGTGGTAAAGCGGCAAAACAGAAAAAAAGTCATAAATTATCGGAATCTAAAGCAGAACGCGAAGAAGCTAGAGCGGCAAGTCGTGAACGTGGTGGTAAAGGTAAACGTAAACCAAGTGCCTTACAGCATGGTTTTAATAAACCAGCTCAAGTGGTCAATCGGGACGTTATTATTGGCGAAACGATTACGGTTGCTGAATTAGCGAATAAAATGGCGGTCAAAGGGTCTCAAGTCATCAAAGTAATGATGAAAATGGGTGCGATGGCAACCATTAATCAAGTTATTGATCAAGAAACAGCGCAGTTAGTCGCTGAAGAAATGGGACATAAAGTGATTTTACGTCGCGAAAATGAGCTTGAAGAAGCCATTATGAGTGATCGTGATACTACAGCAGCAAAAGAAGCGCGTGCACCTGTTGTTACTATCATGGGGCATGTAGACCATGGTAAAACTTCCTTACTAGATTATATCCGCTCCACTAAAGTTGCATCGGGTGAAGCGGGTGGTATTACTCAACATATCGGTGCCTATCATGTTGAAACTGATAATGGCATGATTACTTTTCTGGATACCCCTGGCCATGCCGCATTTACTTCAATGCGTGCGCGTGGAGCTAAAGCAACCGATATTGTCGTATTGGTAGTTGCTGCTGATGATGGTGTTATGCCTCAGACTATCGAAGCTATACAACATGCGAAAGCCGCAAATGTACCGATTGTTGTAGCTGTCAATAAAATAGATAAACCTGAAGCTGATCCTGAACGAGTGAGAGGTGAACTAGCACAGTATGATGTTTTACCTGAAGAGTGGGGGGGAGATACGCAATTTATCCCTGTATCGGCAAAAACAGGTGAAGGCGTTGATAACTTGCTTGATGCAATTTTATTACAAGCTGAAGTTCTTGAATTAACTGCTGTTCGTGAAGGTATGGCAAGTGGTGTTGTTATCGAGTCATTCCTTGATAAAGGTCGTGGTCCAGTCGCAACTATCTTAGTTCAAGAAGGAACTTTGCATCGCGGAGATATTGTGTTGTGCGGTTTTGAGTATGGTCGGGTAAGAGCTATGCGTAATGAACTAGGCAAGCAAATTGAAACTGCGGGTCCTTCTATTCCTGTTGAAATCCTTGGTCTTTCAGGTGTCCCTGCTGCAGGAGATGAAGTAACGGTTGTTCGTGATGAGAAAAAAGCACGAGAAGTTGCTCTTTATCGTCAAGGCAAATATCGTGAAGTTAAGCTAGCTCGCCAGCAAAAGGCTAAACTCGAGAATATGTTTGCTAATATGGCCGAAGGTGATGTTTCTGAACTCAATATTGTAATGAAAGCTGATGTTCAAGGTTCTGTTGAGGCAATTAACGATGCTTTACTTAAGCTTTCGACGGACGAAGTTAAAGTTAAAATTATTGGTTCTGGTGTAGGTGGTATTACAGAAACTGATGCGACTTTAGCAGCAGCATCAAATGCTATTTTATTAGGTTTTAATGTTCGTGCAGATGCTTCGGCACGTAAAGTTGTTGAAAACGAAAATCTGGATCTCCGTTACTACTCTGTTATTTATGATTTGATTGATGAAGTCAAACAAGCAATGAGTGGTATGCTAGCACCAGAATATAAACAACAAATTATTGGATTAGCAGAAGTACGCGATGTATTCCGTTCACCAAAGTTTGGTTCAATTGCGGGTTGTATGGTTACCGAAGGCATCATTAAACGACACAACCCTATCCGTGTATTACGTGACAATGTTGTAATTTATGAAGGTGAATTAGAATCATTACGTCGCTTTAAAGATGATGTTAGTGAAGTTCGTAATGGTATGGAGTGTGGTATTGGTGTTAAAAATTACAATGATGTTCGCGTAGGTGATATTATTGAAGTTTTTGAAACGGTTGAAGTAAAACGCTCTATTGGCTAATAAACTAATAGATATCCATTTTGAGAGTCATGTAATAAATTCTCTACAATGGCTGACGAATTTTGAAAGAGAGTTATTTACTACTAAAGGGGGCTAAAGCCCCCTTATTACTGTGGTCGGGAGAATAATTATGGCCAGAGAATTTAGCCGAACTCAACGTGTTTCTCAGGAAATGCAAAAAGAAATTGCCATTATATTACAGCGTGAAATTAAAGATCCTCGTTTGGTTATGACGACAGTCTCTGATGTAGAAGTGTCTCGAGATCTAGCTTACGCTAAAGTTTATGTAACATTTCTTAATGATAAAGATGAAGACGCAATTAAAGAAGGATTAAAAGTATTACAGGATGCAACAGGATTTATACGCATGTTATTAGGTAAAGCTATGCGATTGCGTATAGTGCCACAACTAACGTTTTTTTATGATCGTTCTTTAGTTGATGGTATGCGTATGTCAAATCTAGTGAGTGAAGTGATAAAGCAAGATGAAGCTCGTCGTCAAGCGGCTGGAGATAATATCACCAAAGATGATGAGGATAATTAATGGCGCGTAGACGTAAAGGTCGTCTGGTTGACGGTATTATCTTGTTAGATAAACCATTAGGTATGAGTTCTAATCAAGCTTTGCAGAAAGTAAAGCGTATTTATAACGCGGAAAAAGCAGGTCATACGGGTGCACTTGATCCATTAGCCACAGGTATGCTTCCTATTTGTCTTGGTGAGGCGACAAAGTTTTCTCAATTTTTACTTGAGTCGGACAAACGCTATCGTGTTATTGCTAAATTAGGACAAAGAACAACAACATCCGATGCTGATGGTGATATTATTAGTCAGCGTCCAGTCAATGTTACACAACAACAAATAGATAATGCACTGAAGCAATTCCGTGGTGTTATAGAGCAAGTTCCATCAATGTATTCAGCATTAAAATACCAAGGTAAACCGCTGTATGAATATGCTCGACAAGGAATAAGCATTCCACGTGAAGCACGAAAAATTACCATCTATCAACTTGAACAACATCGATTTTGTGATAATGAATTGGAATTAGAAATAGCGTGTTCAAAAGGAACTTATATTCGTACTATTATTGATGATTTAGGTGAGTTACTGGGATGTGGTGCCCATGTTATCTATTTACGTCGGCTTCGTGTTGCGAACTATCCTATTGAAAAAATGGTTACGTTGGAACAATTAACGCAATTATATGAGCAAGCAGTCGAGACGAATACGGTTCCATCAACCTGTTTAGACCCTTTATTATTATCAATGGATAGTGCAGTAACTGATCTTATTGAATGTAATATTACATCGACAATGGCGAGTTATGTAAAACAAGGACAAGCAATATTGGTCTCTGGAGCACCACTCGAAGGTTTTGTACGTATCACCGTAGGCAATGAACGTAAATTTATTGGTATTGGTGAAATTGATATACAAGGCAGAGTTGCTCCTCGTCGTTTAGTGGTGGATAACGAAACGCGCCTCAAGAGGCCATAATAAAATAAAGTGTTAAAAAAAATCGTTATAATTACGGTTTTTATTGAAAAATTATCTTAAATATAATGATTCAATCTAAATTAATTAATATACATATGTATAATATTTTCTATTTTATTTATTGTGACTTTATCTATTAAATCAGCGGTAATATTGTTACATTTATTAAATTAGTGAATCAATTTAACTGATTGATAAATAATCTTAGTAATTAATAGTATGCGCTGTCGATTTAACCTTGATATGGTTAACGCAAAAGACTAAAATAAATCGTGTATATTTCTTAGGTTGCTGAATTAGAGATTGGCACCCGTATTTTATTGTTATTAAATTTGGAGTATAAAATGTCTCTAACTGTTGAACAAAAAGCAAATGTGATTGCTGAATTTGGTCGTGATCAAAATGACAGTGGTTCTACTGAGGTTCAAGTAGCACTGTTAACAGCACGAATTAATCAACTACAAGGTCACTTTAGCGAACACAAAAAAGATCACCATAGCCGTCGTGGTTTGTTGCGGATGGTATCTCAACGTCGTAAGTTACTTGACTATTTAAAACGTAAGAATGTAGAACGTTATTCACAGCTGATTGCTCGTTTAGGATTACGTCGCTAATTACAGTTTATATCAGGGAAAGGGGCCGATATCCGGCCCCTTTCTTCTGATAACATGAATAAACGATAACGATAATATGTTATCGATAAGGAACTATAGAGTAGGATTCGCGCGACTAATGAGAAATCTATTTATAATGACTGATTTGTCATTAGTCGCGAGGTACGCTATAGAATTTATATAATCAAGTTTATCTGGTTAAGATATCAGATAACCGTTTTGATACAATAAGGAAAAGATTTTGTTAAAACCAACCGTTCGTAAATTTCAATACGGCCAGCATACAGTTTCTTTGGAAACTGGAATGATAGCTCGTCAGGCAACAGCAGCTGTAATGGTTAATATGGACGATACATCTGTTTTTGTCACTGTCGTTGCACAGAATAAAGTAAAAGAAGGTCAAGACTTCTTCCCATTAACAATCAATTACCAGGAGCGTACCTATGCGGCAGGCCGTATTCCTGGTGGTTTTTTCCGTCGTGAAGGCCGTGCATCAGAAGGTGAGACGTTAATTGCCCGTTTAATTGATCGTCCATTACGTCCTTTATTTCCTGAAGGCTTCTATAATGAAGTTCAAGTTATTGCGACTGTTGTCTCTTTGAATCCAGAAGTTAATCCAGATATACCTGCAATGATTGGTGCATCAGCGGCACTCAGTCTCGCCGGAATACCTTTTAATGGTCCTATTGGTGCTGCTCGTGTGGGTTATATCAATAATCAATACATATTAAATCCGACGCAAAGTGAATTAAAAGATAGTCGCTTAGATCTTGTTGTGGCAGGGACTGAAAATGCAGTTCTGATGGTGGAATCAGAAGCTGATTTATTAACTGAAGACGAAATGTTAGGCGCTGTTGTCTATGGGCATGAACAGCAACAAGTAATTATTCAAAATATTAATGCATTAGTTGCTGAAGTAGGAAAGCCAAAATGGGATTGGCAACCACCAGAAATAAACAAAGCGCTTCGTGATCGTATTTCTGCTATGGCTGAAAACCGTTTAGGTGATGCTTATCGTATTTCTGAGAAATTAGAACGTTATGCTGAAGTTGATAAGATTAAATCTGAAATACTTGAACAACTTACTTCAGAAGATGAAACACTCAATGTAAGTGAAGTGGAAGAAATTCTTGGTGAACTAGAGAAAAAGGTTGTTCGTAGCCGTGTATTGCGTGGTGAACCACGTATTGATGGTCGCGAAAAAGACATGGTTCGTGCATTAGATATTCGTACAGGTGTATTACCAAGAACGCATGGTTCAGCACTATTCACACGTGGTGAAACACAAGCATTAGTTGTGGCTACCCTAGGTACAGAACGTGATGCACAAATTATTGATGAGCTAAGCGGCGAGCGTTCTGATCGCTTTTTATTCCATTATAACTTCCCTCCTTATTCAGTAGGTGAAACAGGTATGATAGGCTCACCTAAACGTCGTGAAATTGGTCATGGACGTTTAGCAAAACGCGGTGTATTAGCGGTTATGCCAAAACCAGAAAATTTCCCCTATACTGTTAGAATCGTTTCAGAAATTACTGAATCCAATGGTTCATCTTCTATGGCCTCAGTATGTGGTGCTTCTTTAGCGTTAATGGATGCGGGGGTGCCTATTAAATCTGCTGTTGCAGGTATTGCAATGGGACTCGTTAAAGAAGGGGATAACTTTGTTGTTTTATCTGATATTCTTGGCGATGAAGATCATTTAGGTGATATGGACTTTAAAGTTGCAGGTAGTCGTGATGGTGTAAGTGCCTTACAAATGGATATTAAGATTGAAGGTATTACGCGTGAAATCATGCAAATAGCATTAAATCAAGCGAAAAGTGCGCGTTTACACATTTTAAATGTCATGGAAGAAGCAATTAGTGTACCTCGTACTGAGATTTCTGAATTTGCGCCTCGTATTCATACAATCAAGATTAACCCGGATAAAATCCGTGATGTTATTGGTAAAGGGGGTGCTGTTATTCGTGCCTTAACGGAAGAAACGGGAACAACTATTGAAATTGATGATGACGGTACTGTAAAAATAGCTGCAACTGATAATCAAAAAGCAAAACATGCCATTAGCCGTATTGAAGAAATTACGGCTGATATTGAAGTTAATCGGATTTATACGGGTAAAGTTGTTCGTATTGTGGAATTTGGTGCATTTGTGGCTATTGCTGGTGGTAAAGAAGGCTTGGTACATATTTCTCAAATCGCAGAGCAGCGAGTTGAAAAAGTTACTGATTATTTAAAAGAAGGTCAGGAAGTTCAGGTTAAAGTAATGGAAATTGATCGCCAAGGTCGTATTCGCCTGAGTATTAAAGAAGCTCTTGATAGTCAAACAGCAACAAATAATCCAGTAACAGAATGAGTTACTAAATTAACACATTGTGTTATTTATTAGGAATAACTATGACTGATAGCGAAAATATTCGCTATCAGTCAAGTAATTGCAAGGATGTATTTGTCTTAACTACTTAGTAGTTAGGCTTCAGGAGAGTGGATGAAATCTGTATTGCGTCATTGCTATATCTTATTAAGCTTACTATGTAGTATATTATTTACTACAGGGTGTAGTTCTTCTAGATATACATCAATGAGCACGTTAGCTATACCTTTACAACCAAGCTTTCAACAAGAAGTTATGTTAGCACGGTTGGATCAAGGACTGGCTAATAAACGCCTTAAAGATGAAGAACGCATTACACTACTTTACCAACGAGGCCTATTGTTGGATAGTTTGGGAATGCGAGTGTTGGCGCGTAATGATTTTTCACAGATACTGACAATACGGCCTGATCTACCAGAAGTGTATAATATTTTAGGGGTTTATCACACTCTAGAAGGTAATTTTGATGCTGCATTTGATGCATTTGATTCAGTGTTTGAATTGGATCCAACATTTAGCAGCAGCTATTTTAATCGAGGTTCAACGTTTTACTATGCCGGGCGTTATGAAATGGCGCAAAAGGATTTAATGACGTTTTATTATATCGCACCTAACGAACCATATCGAACATTGTGGCTCTATTTAGTTGAGCGTGAGCTTGACCAGAAACAAGCAAAAATTGAGTTACAACGCCGTTATGATGTGGCGGTAAAAGGGGAATGGGGATGGAATGTTGTTGGTTTTTATTTAGGAAAAATTAGCGAAAAACAGCTACTAAATAAACTGGCAATTGAAATTATAGATAATACAGCTCTAGCAGAACACCTCAGTGAAGTTCACTTCTATTTAGGTAAATACTATCAAAGCCAGGGCGATATTAATACAGCCTCAAAATTGTTTAAGTTATCTATAGCAAATAACGTGCCCTATTTTATTGAGCATCGTTATTCGTTACTTGAACTAGCTTTGTTAGAAAGAGATCAGGACAATTTATCAGAACTGGGTAGCCAATAACCTGAAATTAAATCGATGAGTCATTATATTACGTCACATTAGTGTAACGTATTAAATGCCTTATATTAATATCATTTATGTAGGTTCAAATTTTAATGAAAATAGTTAGTTGTTTTCTCGATAACAAGTATCAACGTATCGATGTAAACTGTGGGGGAATGTAAACATGGCTGAGAAAAATGAAGTGTTATTTACAGAACTGGGATTATCTCAGCCGGTATTACAAGCATTAACCGATATTGGTTATGAAAAACCATCACCGATTCAAGCAGCGTGTATTCCTCAGCTACTGGAAGGTCGTGATGTATTGGGTATGGCGCAAACAGGAAGCGGTAAAACAGCCGCATTTGCGTTACCTATGTTAAGTAAAATTGATGCTAGTCAAGCTTACCCTCAGGTACTTGTCTTAGCGCCGACACGTGAACTTGCGATACAAGTTGCTGATGCATGTACTGAATATGCTAAATATTTAACAGGCGTGCGTGTATTAGCACTTTATGGTGGTCAACGTTATGATGTTCAGCTACGAGCACTTCGACAAGGCCCTCAAATTGTTGTAGGTACACCAGGTCGATTATTAGATCATCTTAAACGTGGAACGCTGGATCTTTCCAAGCTTACCGGTTTGGTTTTAGATGAAGCAGATGAAATGTTACGCATGGGTTTCATTGATGATGTTGAAACCATAATGGCAGAAATTCCTGCGGATCATCAAACAGCACTATTTTCTGCAACGATGCCAGAGCCTATCCGTCGCATTACTCGTCGTTTCATGGATAACCCACATGAAGTAAGAATTCAGTCAAGTATTACAACACGTCCAGATATTAGTCAAAGCTATTGGACTGTTTTCGGGATGCGTAAAGATCAGGCACTACTTCGTTTTCTTGAAGTAGAAGATTTTGATGCAGCGATTATTTTTGTCAGAACTAAAAATGCAACACTTGATGTAGCAGAAGTTTTAAAGCGCAATGGTTATAATTGTGCTGCTCTAAATGGTGACATGAATCAAGCACTGCGTGAACAAACGCTTGATAGTTTGAAAGATGGACGCCTAGATATACTTATTGCGACCGATGTCGCTGCACGTGGTTTAGATGTTGAGCGTATTAGCTTAGTCGTAAACTATGATATTCCTATGGATTCAGAGTCCTACGTGCATCGCATTGGTCGTACCGGTCGCGCAGGGCGTGCGGGTCGAGCGTTACTTTTCGTAGAAAATCGTGAACGTCGCTTATTACGTAACATCGAAAGAACCATGAAGATCACTATTCCTGAAGTAGATCTTCCATCAGGTGAGTTGTTAGCTAAACGACGTCTGGAACGTTTTATTATTCGAGTCACTCAACAACTAGAAAGTAGTGATTTAGAACAATATCGTACTTTGCTACCTCAGTTGCAACAAACAGAAGATCAAGATATCGAAACTCTAGCTGCGGCATTATTGAAGATGGCGCAAGGTGAACGTCCATTGATTGTACCACCTGAACCTCCGGTTAATCGTCGAGCTAAACGCGAATACCGTGAACGAGATGATCGTCGAGATAGACGAGGTCGTGATGGCAATAGCCGCAATGATGGCCGTCCAGCACGTCGTGAACGTCGCGATATTGGTGAAATGGATCTTTACCGTATTGAAGTGGGGCGTAATGATGGTGTTGAAGTCCGTCATATTGTTGGTGCGATCGCTAATGAAGGTGATATCAGTAGCCGTTATATTGGTAATATCAAATTATTTGATGATTATTCAACAATTGAATTACCGAGAGGTATGCCAAAAACGTTACAACAACACTTTATTAAAACTAGGGTGTTAAACAAACAAATGAACATGAAGTTTATTGGCGAAGCACAATCTTATGATAATGCATCAAGCCATCGTAATGGAAAGTCATTTAAAGAAGGCAAACTAGGACGTGAACGTCATTATCGTTCAGAAGGCAAAAATGACGGCTTTAACCGTGCGCCGCGTCGTGATCATAAAAATGATCGTCGTAGTTAAGTAGGTATTTTTTATATATTATGAAATAAAACCCCGTATTAATGGGGTTTTATTTTAAGTATTTTGTTCGTTTTCCGAGATAATTTAAACTAAAATCACTTACTTTTTAATGCATTATTTCATTTAAAATAATAACTATACTTTTCACTATAAGTTACATCTTAAAAGTCAGTATTTTTTATAGGTCATATCAATTTATTATTATTTCAACAACGTTATTCATCGCAGAAATAATTTGATACTATTAACAATACGTAAAATAATCGAAATAAGTATAGTGTACTCATTTTAGTTATTAAATAATATATGGTAATAGACTAAATATTAATTTGCAAGTGACTATTTTATAGCTAGTATTTTTATAAAGAAAAAAGAGTATTTATCAATATATTATCTATAAAGAAATAGTTGTATTTAATTTTTACATTGTTTTACTATATTAATCGATCTAAAAATAACGTGTTTCACAATAAATGGTTGTAATTATATGCAGGTTATATGGTAGACTTATTTTGCTAAAATAACTTAATCAATATAAAATATTATAAGAACTAATTTATCAACGAATTTTCATTTTGAAAAATATAAAGTTAGCATGGTTTTATGATAATTATATTAGCTATACAAATAAACTAGATTTATCTTTTGAGTGAAATATTAATCTATTATCATTAAATATAAAAAAACAATTTATATTATAGATTAAAATGTAAATTGTTAAGTTAAGCATAATGATAATTTATTAAATTACTTATTTTAAAAATTATTACTTATTCAAAATAAGAGTTTAATACTACCTATACTGACTTTTTTGTTATCATTATATTATTATAAAAATTAATAAATAGTCTATCTGTACTTATTATTAAGTAAATAGCATTTCATTTTTTTTAAATCGTTAATAAAGAATTCCATTATATTATTTGTTATTTCACTGGATGAACACATTGAAAAATAATAAACTAGATCTAATAGAAGATAGTAGCAAAAATGCGCTATTTTTAGCCATTGCATATGATGTTATGCCTAAATATTGAGATCATTTATATTATTTCCTTTATCCTTGATTAAGCATTAAAAGTGACATTAAATTAAGGTAATGAATAGCATTATTGAAGAAGATGGATGAATTTGCACGTAATTCAGTACATCATCTCATATGCATTGATTATAACTAATTTTATGGGAATTAATAGATAACGTATAACCAAATAGTTAAATGAGAGCTTGTACCATGCTAATAAGAGCAGAAATTCCAGTTGATGCAATGAAAATTGATCAATTGCTACGTAATGTATTTAATAGAAGCAAGGAAGCTGACATGGTTCGGCGATTGCGAAAAGAAGGCTTATTGACACTCGGTGTCGTCGCTACTGATGAGACAACGGGAAATATTATCGGCTATACGGCGTTTAGCCCCGTCAGTGTAATGGGACAGGATCAACAATGGGTAGCACTTGCTCCTTTAGCCATTGCCAACTCTTACAATCAACAAACGTTAGCCAAACAGTTAATTAGTGAAGGAATGAATATGTTAAATGAATTTGGCTATACCGCAATTGTTACGTTAGGTGACGTTGATTTATATCATCAATTAGGATTTAAATTAGCTGCACATCAACAGTTATATTGTGCCTTACCCAATACAGAAGAAACCTTTCAACTTTGTATTTTAAATAATGAAAGTACGGCAAATATTACTGGCTTAGTGACTTATTCTGCACCTTTTGGTTTTATTTAATAAGTAATAATAGGTAAAGGTCGATAGCCAAGAATCAATTGCTCTTTTTGTTGTTTGGATAACTGCTTTATGCGATATTCAAGTTTAAGTGCTGTTGAATGATCATCAACGTGGTGTTGATAAACCAGTGTTAATGGCTGCCGTCCACACAGGGTTTTTGCTCTTTTGCCTTGTCAATATTGCATTAAGCGTCTTTGAAAATTGGTGGTAATTCCATATATAGGCGATTATCGCCACTGCGTATAATACAAAGTGTCTACTTCATATCGTACTCTACTCATAATATAGGCAATATGCCTAAAATGGGGGTTGTAGTAATCCTCACTGATGTGGAGATATTAAAATTCTTTTAAATCAATATAGTTTAGCCCCATAAAGTGCGGAAAAGAATAGCTTTAATATAAAGTCTAATCGTAAGGGGTAAAATAGACGTATTATGATGAGCATTTTTACCTATTTAGATTTAATACTTATGATTTGATAAAGTGTAATATAGAATTTTTCTATTTTTTCTTATTACAAGATATAAAGATAAATATATAAAGTAAGTTAACATATGGTCATCTTATGCTTTTTTAATAAGCAGACAGCTATTTATACTAATATTTCTCTAACATATGAATTTAATTTCTTTATAAAAATAAAATTTAAAGATAATATATAATATAAAACTATATTATTTAAATAAAGATAATATCCTGTTATTACAATGTTAGTTTTATTTTAAATATAAATATTAAATTTAGTATAAAAATTTAATTAATAAAATTATTTTTTACTAAATTATAATAATAATGATTTTGTTAATTAGTTTTTAAAATTACAACTGATTATTTACTGTTTTATATAACTAATTTCTTGTTTTATTAAAATATAAATTTTATTTTTTATAGAAAGTATTATGATGTTGATTATATATAATCCAGTTATAAATGTTACTATAAATCAAAATATTTTAATAAATCATTAATAAATAAATTTATTGAAAACTAATCAAGTTATTATTATTTTTATATATAAAATTTATTTCTTTTAAAGTAATATCTAATAATTTTTATGCTAAAAATTTATTATATTTAATAATGAATTTATAAATAATAATAAATATTAAAAATAATGAGTTAAATTTATTAATTAAATAAAGTTTATTATAGTTTCAAAGAATATTATAAAAACTTTATTTTTTTAAAATACTGTTAATAAAAATTCTTATTTAGTGTTCTTAAAATAGGAACTATTTTATTTATATATAATCCTTATATTATTATTTTGGTAAATATAAAAACATATCTTCTGATAACAGCGCAATGAACACATTGTCTTACCATTTATTGCCTTATCATTGTTTAGATATAGTAGTTTGTGGTTATTTATTAGTAAAACAAAACTGTTATCAACTTACTACTCTTTTAACAGAAATAGAGATCCTCGCTGAACAAGTGGCTGAATGGTTTGCCTACTTTTTAGCGCTGCATGATATTGGTAAATATGCAAGTAATTTTCAAAATAAATGCCCAGATATCCTGCAATATTTAATTAAAAAAAATGAATTAATGTCAGCGGCAACCCGGCATGACAGTATTGGGTTTATGCTGTTAAATAAGCTATTATACGATAGTGGCAATATCCTTTTTGATGAAGTGCTCGACTTCTCGATTTATTTTTTTGTATCTGTATCTAAATCAATGGATATATATTATGACGGGTCATTATGGTAAGCTGCCGATCGTTGATAATACGCTTCCTAGATCTTGTAATGAAGAAGGTGAGAAAGCCACTATAGATTGGTTAATGACACTAAAAAACTTTTTCATGTTGATCTTTTCCTCGCCAAATTTTCTACGAAGCAAATAGCAATAAAATTAAATCAAACTTGCTGGTTACTAGTGGGTATTACTGTTCTGGACGGCTGGCTTAGGACAAATGAAGATAAATTTGCCTACCATTCAGAATATATGCCTTTATTGTAAATACTGGCAAAAGTATGCTTTATGCAATGTACAAAAGGCATTAGAGATTATTCCGCAAGGTGTAAGGACGCATATCCCTATGGGGCAATTGCATGCATTATGTTAGAGCCTGGTATGCGTGACTCTCATGCCGCTGTGAGATTAGCAGCAATAGCGGGAACGTTATTAGTTTGGGTTGGTGAAGCGGGGATAGAATGTATGCATCTGGTCAAACTGGTGGTGCTCGTTCAGATCGATTATTGCATCAGGCTAAACTTGCGCTTGACGATAATTTGCGATTAAAGATAGTTCGGTACATGTATTTTCTTCGTTTCAGAGAAGTACCGCCAGTGCGTCGTTCCATTGAGCAATTGCGCAGTATTGAAGGCGCGCGAGTGAAAAAAATGTATATTTTATTGGCTAAGCGTTATGGTTCCAAATGGTCAGATCGCAAATATGAGCCAAAATAATGGGCCATGGGTGATACGATTAATCAGTGTATTAGCATTGCAACATCATGTTTGTATGGTCTTTCTGAAATTGCCGTTTTAGCTACAGATTATGCACCATCAATTGATTTTACTCATTGGGGAAAACATCTCACTTTTTTTTATGATATTGCTGATATTATTAAGTTGGATGGATTACGTTTGGTCTCTTTTCTACCGGAAGAAAAAGGATAAATATGGTTAAATTATGTGCATAGGGTGGAGACTGAAAAACAGCCACATTTTTGTGACCTTTAAAAATTAGTAAGTTATTTTTATAAAAATGCGATAAATAATGGGTAGATTAATTAGGTGAAAAAAATTTAATATAAAATAAGTTGTTATTGTAAGAGTATTCCTCGTGCACACGGGGCTAAACTGCAGCAGAATTAGAGACTGTTTACTATGAAAATTGTATTCTCTGTGTAGGCTGCAATATTGTTGACGTTATTTCTGTAAAGAATTAAAAACTAACCTGTTGCATGTTTTTTCCACAAAATAAAGTTAAACCTATAATTAAAAAATAATTTCTGTTGACAGAATACTAAGTGTACATATAATAATAGTACTTATTTAATTATTATATATTATTGAGGTTAATAATGGACAATTTCTCAATTAGTTTTAAAGTAATCACATCTGCAACACCTCAAAGGATTTGGCAATATTATACTGATATTTTATTAAGAAAATTATGGGAAACTGATCTCGAAGAATTTACATTATTTGGTGAATTAAAAAGTGGTAGTAAAGGAATATTTAAAATTAAAAATTCACCAGCCATGGAGGTTGAACTATCAACAGTTATTATTGAACAAGAATTAACAGAGCAATTTATTTTACCTGATATAGGAACCTTGTATTTTTCACATCAAATTGAACTAGTATCTGATCAGTTATGTGCTATCAAATCGGTTATTGCTCTAAAGCCCAACGCAGAATTAACTGATGATGCGTGCCACAACTTTCTAAAAGACATTTCAAGTGATATTATGGATAAAGCATTTACATTGAAAAAATTAATAGAAGGTTAATATATTGTCTCAGCATAATACGTTTTCATCAAAATTTAATGATGACTCATCAAAATCAGTTGGTTTTTTATTTATGAAAACGTATTCTGCGTGGCATAGTTTAATTAAGCACTGTCTAAAAAAACATGGTATTACCCATCCCCAATTTGTCGTTCTTGCAACACTTGCTTACCTTTTAGAAAAAGAGAATGAAGTTACACAGATTATGCTTTCTCAACAGGCAAATATTGATGTCATGACAATTTCACAAATATTAGAAAACTTAGAAAAGAAAGCATTTATTGAGAGAAGAATATCGGCTAAAGACAGTAGAGCAAAGTCCATCAAATTGACCGAGAAAGGCTATAATGTGGTGGATATCACTGTACCACAAGTAGAAATGGTTGATGAACAATTCTTTTCTCGTCTTAATACAGACATCAACATCTTCCGTAATATGCTGAAAATACTAATCAATTCATGATATTTTATTATCTCATCATATTCAGGTAAGCTTTTCTATTACCAGATGGCATGGTTTAAATATATATATAGGACTGTGTATTATGGCCGTAAACTCTTTTTTGATAAAACTTCCTGTTATTTATACCTGTATTAAAAAACATAATGACGTAAATTTTATTCGTTCACAGGCTAATTAAGTAAATACGATAGGCATAAATACTAATAACGACAGTGAGATAAGTGGTCATTTTATTGCTATTAATGCTGACATTAATTATAGATAACTTACTCCTTCGTCAAATAAAATAGTGGAATCTATCTTATGTTTAATTACTCTTTCAAAGCGGATTTAATAGATGTATTCGCAATGTTATCTAATACATTTTATTACAATAATATTTATCTCTAGTTTTGTGCGGTATCTTTTGATTGTATCTCTCTCTAAAATCGAATATTACTAGGCTATGTTTATGACAATAGTATGAAATATGCTAGATAAAAATTACCTTAATTTCTTATTTTCTTAGTATACAATAACTCTTGTTATCTTATTTACCCCATCTGTAAGTTGTATGATGTCGTTCATTATCCTACTTTAAAAATTGTTTATACATATTAAATTAATAAGTATCGAGCCATAAGAACATAGATGGGAATAAATATAGATGAAAATTAAACTATATAGTGCTAAGCAATATGATAAAAAGTACTTCAATATTGCAAATCAGCAATTTAATAATGAAATTGACTATTTTGAATTTAAATTAAATCCAACAACCGCAAAAACGGCCGAAGGTAGTGATGCAATATGTATTTTTGTTAATGATGATTGTGGTAAAGAAACCATAGAGGAATTAGTAAAATATGGCATTAAATATATTGCATTACGTTGCGCGGGTTTTAATAATGTTGATATAGAAACTGCAAAACGAGTCGGTTTACACATCGTACGTGTCCCCGCCTATTCGCCAGAAGCGGTAGCAGAGCATGCAGTAGGATTAATGATGAGTTTAAATCGGAAAATCCACCGTGCTTATCAACGTACACGCGATGCTAATTTTTCATTAGAAGGATTGACGGGTTTTACAATGCATAACCGCACTGCGGGTATTATCGGTACTGGACGAATTGGTCTGGCTGTAATACGCATTTTGCGTGGTTTTGGTATGCGGTTATTAGCATTTGATCCCATTATTAATCAACACGTGTTAGAACTTGGTGTAGAATATGTTGATTTAAAAACATTATATGCACAATCAGATATTATTTCCTTACATTGTCCGATGTCACCCGAAAACCACCATCTTTTAGATAAAGCGGCATTTGATCAGATGAAACCAGGAGTAATGATTATTAATACCAGTCGTGGTGGATTAATTAATTCACCTGCTGCTATCGATGCATTAAAACAACAACGTATCGGCGCATTAGGTCTTGACGTTTATGAAAATGAACGAGATCTGTTTTTTGAAGATAAATCGAATGACATTATTCAAGATGATATTTTTCGGCGATTGTCAGCTTGTCACAATGTATTATTTACCGGCCATCAGGCTTTTTTGACAGAGGAAGCCCTTATTAATATATCTGAAATTACCTTAACAAATCTACAGCAATTAGCAAATGGTCAACCTTGTCAAAATAGCTTATTTGCTAGCGGCGAGCAATAACAAGTCTGGGGACATATAAAGAGGATATTTTAGTTTTTAGATGTGAATTATTATAACTCTCTGATATTATTTACTTGATTTTTATATAATTAGGTTTTATATCACGTTATTATAATTCTGACTAACAATCTTTACTTATTATTTTACTGGCACAATAGTGTCAATAGACAAGCATACGTTAAATATCATGCAGTTTCATATTATATTGGTATCACCAGCCAGGCCAGAAAATATCGGTGCCGTTGCACGGGCAATGAAAACAATGGGGTTTTCATCATTACGGATTGTGAATAGTGAGGCACATTTATTGCCTCAGGCACGCTGGGTAGCCCATGGCGCAACAGATATTCTTGATAATAGCTGTACATTTTCTACATTAGCCCAGGCCATTAAGGATATTGATTTTGTCGTAGCGTCAACTGCGCGTCATCGTTCTGACTACCATTATTACTGTACACCACCTCAATTATTAACTTTATTAGAAGAAAAAAAACAGTGGATGAATAATGTAGCACTGGTATTTGGTCCAGAGAACGCTGGGTTATCTAATGAGCAATTAGCGTTGACTGATTTATTGACGAGTGTTGAATTAGCTGCTGATTATCCGTCATTAAATCTTGCGCAATCGGTAATGGTATATTGTTATCAACTTACTTCATTAGTCCGTTCTCCAGCTACACCTTTTCCCAGCGACCATAGTCAACTGCGGGCATTACGCCAACGATTTCATGATTTACTTATAAAATTAGATGTAGTCAATGATAAAAAATTGGCGAATTGGTTTGTGCAGCGTAGTAGTTTTCTCGCTCAACGTGACACAGCAATGTTGCATCGATTATTACATGATATAGAAAAAAAAATACAAAAAAATAAATGATATTCTGGTAAGGCTACCTTATTTTATAAAGAAATAGCATTTACTAAAAAAATATTTTTACTCACTCTCCATGATAGGTTATATTCAATACAACTAGACAAATCCGTGGCAATAAATTTATAGAATTTGGTCAACCGATGATAATCTGCTTATATTGCCAAATATAACTTATATAAAAAACAATGCGAACAATTACCCTAATGACAATTATTATTACCATCACCACCGAAACGAGTTGTTGCGGGGCGGGTTGACGCACACAAAGATCCCAAAAACCCGCACCTGATGCGGGTTTTTTTATAATTATTGATAGCAAGCAGAAATGAGGAACAACATGCGAGTGCTTAAATTTGGTGGGACATCTGTAGCAAATGCTGAACAGTTTATACGAGTCGCTGATATCATTGAACATTATGCACGTCAAGAGCAGACAGCAACGGTATTGTCTGCGCCTGCAAAGATTACTAATCATCTCGTTGCCATGATTGAGAACACGATCACCCATGGCGATGCAGCAACACATTTATCAGATGCGGAAAAAATTTTTGAGAATTTACTTAATGGATTAGTTGAACGTCAACCTAATATTGAGTATGACGCTCTGAAACGTTTGGTTGCCGATGAATTCCAGCAAATTAAGCAAATATTGCATGGTATAGCTTTATTAGGTCAATGCCCAGATAGTGTAAATGCTGCATTTATTTGTCGTGGTGAAAAGCTTTCCATCGCTATCATGAAAGCTGTTTTTCAAGCCAGAGGGTATGCCGTTACTATCATTGATCCTGTTAAATCCCTTTTAGCCCATGGGAATTACTTGGAATCTACAGTTGACATAGATGAATCAACGCGCCGTTTACACGCTATGGCTATTCCTCAGCAACATATTGTTTTAATGGCGGGTTTTACTGCAGGAAATGATAAAGGTGAACTTGTGGTGTTAGGTCGCAATGGTTCTGACTATTCTGCTGCAGTGCTGGCAGCATGTTTACGCGCAGATTGTTGTGAAATTTGGACTGATGTTGACGGTGTTTATACTTGTGATCCGCGTTCTGTACCTAATGCACGATTATTACGGTCAATGTCTTATCAAGAGGCTATGGAGCTCTCTTACTTTGGTGCTAAAGTACTTCATCCACGCACGATCGCACCTATTGCGCAATTCCAGATCCCTTGTTTAATTAAAAATACTGCTAATCCACAAGCGGAAGGTACTTTAATTAGCCGAGAAAGTGGCGAAAAACGTTATCCTGTTAAGGGAATTACCAACTTAGGCAATATGGCGATGATCAACGTCTCTGGGCCAGGTATGAAAGGCATGGTTGGTATGGCCGCACGTATATTTGCGGCAATGTCACGTGCAGGAATTTCGGTTGTATTAATAACTCAATCTTCTTCTGAATATAGTATTAGTTTCTGTGTTCCGCAGCATGAGTTAGCTCGCGCCTGCGAAACATTAGAAGATGAATTTAATCTTGAGCTAAAAAGTGGCATGTTAGAATCACTCGATATCATGGAGGATCTGGCTATCATTTCTGTGGTTGGTGATAACATGCGGACGCAGCATGGATTATCTGCACGATTCTTTACAGCATTATCTCAGGCAAAAATCAATATTATCGCCATTGCCCAAGGTTCATCTGAACGCTCTATTTCCGCAGTAATTAATAATAGTGATGGTATTGTTGGTGTTCGTGCCAGCCACCAAATGTTGTTTGAAACTGATCAAATGTTAGATGTTTTCGTTATTGGTAGTGGCGGTGTTGGTGCTGCGCTATTAGATCAAATTTATCGCCAACAAACATGGTTGAAGCAAAAACGAATCAATTTGCGGGTATGTGGTATTGCTAATTCTCGCGGTATGATAACCAATACGCATGGTATTGATTTACGTCACTGGCGCGAAACATTGTCGTCAGCAACGGAGTCGTTTAATTTGGCGCATATCATTCGTTTAGTTAAAGAAAATCATTTGCTTAACCCTGTTATTGTAGATTGTACCTCGAGTCAGAAAATCGCTGACCAGTATGTTGATTTTCTTAATGATGGTTTCCACATTGTTACCCCAAATAAAAAAGCTAATACCTCATCAATGGATTACTACCGTCAGTTACGTCAGACTGCTATTCATAGTGGCCGTAATTTTCTATATGAAACAAATGTCGGTGCTGGGTTACCGGTAATTGAAAATTTACAAAATTTATTGAATGCCGGTGATGAGCTTATCAAGTTTTCCGGGATCCTATCCGGGTCGTTATCATTTATCTTTGGTAAAATTGATGAAGGTATGAGTTTATCAGAAGCCACTACATTGGCAAAACAGAAAGGTTACACTGAACCTGACCCACGCGATGATTTATCAGGTATGGATGTAGCGCGTAAATTATTAATATTGGCACGTGAAGTCGGTTATAAGCTAGAGTTATCGGATATCGAAGTAGAATCTGTTTTACCTGCTAGCTTTGACAATAGTGGTGATATAGCTATGTTTATGCAACGTTTACCAGAATTGGATGTTGAATTTGCTGAACGTAGTAAAAAGGCAGCTGTTGCAGGTAAAGTTTTACGTTACATTGGCATGATTGATAATGGTAAATGTAAAGTGAAAATTACAGAAGTGGATGACGATGATCCGCTTTATAAAGTAAAAAATGGTGAAAATGCATTGGCTTTTTTGACACGCTATTACCAGCCAATTCCGTTAGTCTTACGGGGGTATGGTGCTGGAAATACAGTTACTGCCGCAGGGGTATTTGCTGATTTATTACGTTCTCTTCCAACAAAGTTAGGAGTTTAATATTTTATGATTAAAATTCATGCTCCAGCGTCTATTGGGAATGTAAGTGTCGGTTTTGATGTACTTGGTGCTGCAGTTTCACCGATTGACGGTACGTTGTTGGGTGATAGTGTTATTGTGGAAAAAGCAAAACACTTTAGTTTGGAAACTACAGGTCGTTTTTTAACAAAACTTCCCGTGAATATGGAAGATAATATTGTTTACCAATGTTGGCAACGTTATTGTCAGGCATTGCAACGAGACGTTCCTGTGAGAATGGTATTAGACAAAAATATGCCTATAGGTTCGGGACTAGGTTCTAGTGCGTGTTCGATTGTTGCCGCTTTGGTTGCACTCAATGAATATTGTGGGGAACCCTTTAATTCACAACAATTATTAGCATTAATGGGGGAAATGGAAGGTCGCATATCAGGTGGTGTACATTTTGATAATGTGGCACCCTGCTATTTAGGTGGTTTACAGCTCATAATCGAAGAAGACAATATTATTAGTCAAACCATTCCTTGTTTTGATGATTGGCTATGGGTTATGGCGTATCCCGGAGTTAAAGTATCCACTGCCGAGGCGCGTGCTATACTTCCTGAACACTATAAGCGTCAGGACTGTATTTGGCATGGGCGTAACTTAGCAGGCTTTATTCATGCTTGTTATAGTCAACAAGCTGAACTTGCAGCAAAATTAATGCATGATGTGATTGCAGAGCCTTACCGTACACGTTTATTACCTGGCTTTAACCAAGCCCGTCAAGTAGTTGAAAATGCGGGTGCGTTAGCATGCGGTATTTCCGGATCAGGGCCAACATTATTTGCTATCACAAATCAAATGGAAACAGCACAATATTTAGCTGATTGGTTACAATCTCACTATGTTCAAAATAGTGAAGGTTTTACTCATATTTGCCGTTTAGATACTGCTGGAGCAAGGAATTTAGGATAACAATATGAAATTATATAATTTGAAAGATCATCATGAAACGGTAAGTTTTGCTCAGGCAGTTCGTCAAGGATTAGGTCAGCAACAAGGCCTATTTTTTCCAACGGAGTTACCGCAAATTACCTCAACTGAAATTGATTCATTGCTTAAACAAGATTTTGTAACACGCAGTGCGGCGATTTTATCGGCTTATATTGGTGATGAAATAGCAAAAGAAATTGTATTGCAGAGAGTCAAAAAGGCCTTTCAATTTCCTGCACCTGTTGTCAATATTGAAGATAATATCGCCACATTAGAGTTGTTCCATGGGCCTACGCTAGCTTTCAAAGATTTTGGTGGTCGGTTTATGGCACAAATGTTGGCTACCGTGGCAGAAAACGAGCCAATTACTATTCTTACAGCAACCTCTGGTGATACGGGTGCAGCAGTTGCTCATGCTTTTTATAGTATGAAAAATATTCGTGTTGTCATTCTTTATCCCAAGGGCAAAATTAGTCCACTACAGGAAAAATTATTTTGTACGCTGGGAGATAATATTCATACTGTAGCGATCGAAAGTGATTTCGATGCGTGTCAGTCACTGGTTAAACAAGCTTTTGATGATGTAGAGTTACGACAACAATTGGGGTTAAATTCAGCTAATTCCATTAATATTAGTCGATTATTAGCACAAATTTGCTACTATTTCGAAGCTGTCGCACAGCTAGATGAACGACAACGTAATAAATTAGTTATATCTGTGCCAAGTGGCAATTTTGGTGATTTGACAGCAGGGCTCTTAGCAAAATCTCTAGGTTTACCTGTTAAACGTTTTATTGCAGCGACTAATGCAAATGATACCGTACCGCGTTACTTGCATAGCGGTCATTGGCACCCCCATGCGACTATAGCGACCTTGTCAAATGCTATGGATGTGAGTCAACCTAACAACTGGCCTAGAATTGAAGAAATTTTTCGCCGAAAAGGATGGAATTTATCTGAATTAACTAGCCTGGCGATCAATGATGATATCACTAAGGAAACGATTAAGGCATTATCAGCACTTGGCTATCTATCTGAGCCACATGGTGCGATCGCTTACCGGGCATTACGTGATAATTTGCAAAAAGATGAGTTCGGTCTATTTTTGGGCACAGCACATCCAGCAAAGTTTAAAGAAAGTGTTGAATCCGTGTTAAATATGTCGCTTGAATTACCAGAGCCTTTAGCGAGACGTGCTAATTTACCGTTATTGTCACATGTTATGTCAAATGATTTTACTATTTTGCGCAAATTTTTGGTTAATTTACCTGTTTGAATGACCTAATATTATAAGCGAAAAAAATAATGCAGGCATTAATCGTATTTTACTATTAGTGCATGCATTAACAATAAGATACTATTAATGTGGCTAGTAATGATTTCTTTTTATTTTCAAAAAGTTATTTTTGTTGGTATAGGATCACACTATTTAAAGCATAATAGCTCGATTTATTGACTAAAGAGGGTCTGCTCATTATGAATGATAATCTATAAGCGATAACGTAGCTATTAGTATGGATCTAGATTATTATACCGGATTAGTTTATTTAATAGAATGTTAGGTGAAATAGTCTATTCAGTTTACTCATTATCACGTTTAAAAATTAATTGATGATCATTAGAATCCTGATGACAAAATTGATAGCCGTCGATTGTAAATTTTGTTAATTGTTCCTCTGTTGTTAATTGATGTTTAATAATATAGCGGCACATTAACCCGCGGGCTTTTTTAGCATAAAAACTAATTGTTTTATATTTACCACTCTTTTTATCAAGAAAAATAGGCTTAATTATTTTTGCGTTTATTTTTCCGGGCATAATAGCTTTAAAATATTCATCAGATGCCAAGTTAATAAGTAATGGTTGCGTTTGCTTGGCGAGTAAAGTATTAAGCGCATCTGTAATCTTATTTTGCCAAAAATGATATAAATCTTTACCTTGGTCATTTTGTAATTTAATTGACATTTCCAAACGATAAGGTTGGATCAGATCTAATGGTCGTAAAATACCATAGAGTCCAGATAAAATACGTAAATGATGTTGAGCAAACGCAATATCATTTTGGTTGAAATCAGCTGACTGTAACCCTTGATATACTTCACCTTTAAATGCAAAAAGTGCCTGACGGGCATGGTCAATCGTTGTATCACCTTGCCAGTGAGCAAAGCGTATAGCATTTAACCCAGCAAGTTTATCACTAATGGACATTAATGAAGCCAGTTTTGCAGGTGTAAGTTGACGACATAAATCCACAAGCGTTTTTGCCTGATGTAAAAAAATGGGCTGACTATACTGCTCCGTCGGTGGTGGTGTTTTAAAATCTAAAGTTTTAGCAGGTGATATGATTACTAACATGGGACAAGCTCCATAAGATAATACAGAATAACGTGTTATATAATACGTTATTTATTACTTTAGCAAATAATGCAATCATATGAGAAGCCTAAATCAATATAAATTAAGTGATAAAATTAGTTTTTAAATAAGAAAGGACGTCTCAATACTGTTTCCTTAATTATGTTAGATAATTCTAATTCTGTATAGTAAGCAAGTTTTTAAGAAAAGAAAAAATAATTATTTATCTTTTATATTTAATGTAATTATAATAATTCTTGATTTATTATAAAACACCAGTTTCTATTATTATTTTGTTTAAAAATTAATTTTATTCAATATTAAGCTTTTTCTTGTATAAATAGCATTATTATTTTATTTAATTCTTATAATGATAAAATATAACCAAGTTGAAAGTATATAATAAAATAATACAATTTATTAAATTAAAAAAGACAATATACAATAATTGTTTTTATTTAATTTTTTTAAATAAAATAATAGTTGTTTTTTATAATTTAAATATTGTTAATAATTTATTAAAATATTAAACCATTAAATTATTTATCTAACATTATAATGTTATTTTTATTTGAATACGTTTTTAAAATTAGCTTATTCATATTTAAATAGTTGTTCAATCATTAAAGGTGAATAACCATTACTAATAAGAAAAATTTTAATTTGCTCATTTGTCATTTTATGTGCACTTAATGGAATTGATACATTATATTCAGCTAAACGTTTAATTAATTGATTGTCAAATATTTCAATATTACATTCTTTCGAATAATAAACTTTAATGAAAACATTAATTTCTTCTACGCCATTAATTTGAAAAGAAATATAATAATTTTCAATAAAATTGATATGCCAAAGATAGTATTCATTAAATTGATAATTAATACCTAATTGTGTAGGATGTTGGATGGCAATATGGCCAAAATCATACTTTTGCTTAATTAATGGATTTATATCAGTAGGTTCATGAAAGGCTATAATTTTAACGGGATCTTTTATTATATTAATTAAATCATGTACACAAAATTGATTACCATAAAGATTAATTGTTAACTGTATAATAAGCATTAGAATTTTTCTCATCTATTTTTAAAATATTTTAATACTTATTTAAGTTATTGGCAAAAAATATAATAATAAGTTGTTTTCATTGGGGGTAATAATAAAATCAATATTATTAATTATTCACGTTATAAATATACATTAATGAAAAAGCTAATACTATTTTATTATTAAATAAAACATCTAGCTAAAGTTATATTTTTTTATTATTTAATGTTCTATAAAATTCAGTAAAAATTAATATAAAGGTAACTTATCAATATTATAGCTTATAATAAATTTGATAATTTAAATTTACTCAATTAATTATCTACAAATTATAGTTATTTTTTATTTAGATTTAGTATACTAGTTTAATATGACATCAAGAGTGTGATGCACTCATTTCGGGTAAATAAAGTGCGGGTTTAATGATGTTTGTTAAACCAAAAGAGATAAGTTTATCCACAAATTGTTCGACATCATGTTGACGAGTTACTTGCCAAAAGCGGGCTTCACCTTTTACACCATGATGTTGAAATGCATTAATACGAATACGTAGATTAGCTGATAGTGATGTAAGAAATTTAGCTAAAGGTACAATGTTTTCTATTAAATCAGAATGATGAGGAATAATTAATAATCTTACTTCATAAAGTTTATTTGTTGCAGCAAGCTGTGTTAAACTTTTAATCACTCTTGTATTATCGCGTCCTGTCAAACGTTGATGTATTTTACTATCCCAGGCTTTTAAATCAATCATTGCACCATCCATGAAAGGTATCAACTTAGACCAGCCCGTTTCGGCCAGATAACCATTACTATCAATTAAGCAAGTTAAATGATGTAGTGTTTTATCCAAACGTATCTGTTTAAATAACTCAACAATAAATGGCAGTTGTAATGTTGCTTCGCCGCCACTCACAGTAACTCCAGTTAAAAAAGGGGAATATTTTCTAATAATGTTTAGTACCTGACGCACAGTATAATGTTGTGCCATTGGCGTAGCATTACGCGAACATGTAGTTAAACAAGTATCACAATGCTGACAAAGAGATTGTTGCCACAATACTTTCCCTTGTTGAATATTTAATGCACTATGTGGACACGTTGTTACACAAGCATGGCAATGGTTACACATGCCAATCGTATATGGATTATGACAATTCAAACAACGAAAATTACACCCTTGAAAAAAGATGACCAGGCGATTGCCTGGGCCATCTACACAAGAAAAAGGTAATATTCTATTTATGATAGCGCATAGATTGCTCATTGCTAATCACTCTGGGTTGACGCTTCATTATATTAGTGACATCAGCAGCTTCGCTGCCTAACCAGGTTGTATTCGTTCTTGAGCCTTCTTTTTTGTAACGTGCAATATCTGACAAGCGAACCATATAGCCAGTTATTCGGATTAAATCATTACCTGCTACATTAGCCGTAAATTCACGCAGACCTGCATTAAATGCCCCTTTACATAGTTGCATGAGTGCTTGAGGATTTTGCTTTATTGTTTCATCAATAGTAAGAATATCACTAATGCCTGACGCATAATAAGGATGATGGCCTGCGATAGCCATTATATGATTGACCGGATCGGGCTCTTGCCCATAAGTGAGACGGACACCAGGTGTTGTGTCTTTATCAGAGCTAATACCTGATTGCGCATGAAGCATAGCACGATTACACCAGCTATTTTTTACTGGCGTCGATTCAACAAAGTGTGCTAATTGTTGGCTAATACGAATACCTAATTCGTTAGCTTGTTGCGACTGACCATAACGATCCGATAATTTAGCCTTATCTTGTAAAATATTGACGGCTTCTGCCATCGCATAAATACCGAACATGGCGACGAAGCGGTTAGGATCAATTAATCCTTCAGTCACTAAAAAACTTTCTTTAAAAAAGTTGGATTTGTCATAAAGGAATGTTAAACGCGCATTAATGAGTTCAATTTGCTGGGCACAATAGATTGGTAATTTATTTGTAAAGAAATCGTCTACATTAAGACTGCGTAAAGCAACTTCTTTCAAATTAATACGTGCTAAAGTACTTCCACCGCCTGCTAAGGGGAGTGAATTATAACAACTGACTACACCATAACCTTGTTGATCAAATGATTTTTTTTGTAGTGGCATGTTAGCAATATGCGGTTTGCTACATTCACAAATATTTGTTATGGCTTGTAATAATAATGTTTCTGGTGTTTGTTGAGGATCCCAGAAGAAGGTCAAGTTAGGGGCAACTTGCTTTAATTCTGCATCAATACGTAATATAAGGCGGCAAATAATATTATCTGTAGGACCGATATTGGCATGCATAAAGGCATCAGGTAATGTTCTATCAAGCATGATCCAAAAATGGCGTAATTTACGATAAAGTTGATCTTCACTTAAATTACCTACATAAGGTAATAATAGCGTATCGAGACAACCAAGATAAACGGGTAAGCCGGTAACCGAAGGAATATGATGGTAAATAATCGTCAGCATATTTAACGCATCATCAAAATCTGTTGCCGGTTGCAATTCAAGCCAGCAAGAGCCTTGTTTAAGAAAACGCGCATAATCGGGTAAAACGTAACGCGGCTTGTAAGGCGCATGCCCTTCGTACATATCACAAATAATACGTTGTTCTAAAGCGTGTTGTGTCGCTTCACTTAATGTCGGATAAGGAAGATTATTTTCCGCTTCAAGCGCGAGAAAAGTTGCTTTTTGTTTTGGTGATAAATGAGCATCGGTAATGATTTGATGACAGCGATCTTGAAAAGATGTTAAGGACAGAGACGAATTAGTCTTCATGATATAAGGCCTATTACAGTATTTCAGTTATCATTAAGTTTTTATAATAATCGAAATAACATTTGTTTTTCTTGCAATTAGATCAAATTTATTAATTATTCTTAAACTGTTATCACATAAATGAAAAATAGAGAAGATGTCTAGTGACATCATTTTCATTAATTATCTTATTGACAGTTATAACTTGTTATAGGTGAACATAATATCAATTATATTGAATATTATTTATTTTTTTAATAGTGACATCATTATGACTAAAGGTAATAAATAAAATAATAAAGAAAGTGATAATAGTTATGGCGTATGATCATTAGTACCAAAGAGACGAGGAAAAAAGAGTGGCTTTTGTTTTGATAAACATTATACAATGATAACTAACTGAGTTATAAAGCAATTTATTATAATAAGAGTGCTGTTAAAAATTTTATAACGAACTAAAAAAGATAAAAATATATCTGTCATATAACAATTCTATATGTTCTGAATCTAATAGAATTTCGATCAGTACAAAGACCTTTTTCTGTTAGTTATCCCCTGAAATACGTGTGTATTAGCATTCGGTCATCAAATAAAAGTAAAAAATGTTATAAACCATGAAATAGAACAGTTATAATGGATGAGTAACGCTTTTCTACATATTAATACATTAAGCGAACAGTTGCTTTAATCAAAAATTAATTAAAAAGCGATGATACAAGCTATTGCTTAGCAGGTAATGGAACAGTATTATAAAGTAGCTATCTTCTTTATATAATAGAATTATTTTACTTGGTAATAAGTTATTCTATTATTTTTCTACTACTATATGATAAGTAACGCGCCTATCTATTTCATCTATAATGTGATTATGTTAGTCGTTATTTTTTAGTATCAACTCATTTTTTACAATTATTTGTTAATTTAATTAATAAAACGCATTGTGTGGTACATCGATTCACTTTATTCATTTGGTCTTTTCTATCATCTGTTGAGTTTGATAATTAAATGAATTTCTATTAATTATCTCGTCAGCAAATAGATATTTTGAGGTAGGGAGAATTTGAATTAATGGCAAAAAGGTATGTATCCCGTTCTGAAATAAAAGAATTGACACTACGTGGTATAATTGTTGGTGCATTGATTACCATTGTATTCACTGCAGCTAATCTTTATTTAGGATTAAAAGTTGGATTAACCTTTTCTACTGCTATTCCTGCAACAGTGATAGCAATGGGTATATTGCGTATCTTTTCTGATGCGACTATTCTTGAATACAATATGGTTCAAACGCAAGCATCTGCTGCGGGCACATTATCATCCATCATTTTTGTATTACCTGGCTTGTTGATGATTGGTTATTGGCATAATTTTCACTTTTGGCAAACGTTATTCGTATGTGCTTCTGGTGGTATGTTAGGTGTTATCTTTACTATTCCACTTCGCCATGCCATGGTAGTTGAAAGTGATTTGCCTTATCCTGAAGGTGTTGCGGCTGCCGAAATTTTAAAAGCAAGTTGCCCGGCTGCGGAGAGCGGTGATGAAACGAGGCAAGAAAGTGATAATACCAAAAAATCATGCTTGAAATATCCAACCAAACATAAAGATACGAAACTAAATAAACATTTACCTCAGCAGCAAAGCCAATTTTCAGATATTTTATTTGGTGGTATTTTAGCCTCTTTAGTTTCATTTGCAACATCAGGATTAAAAGTGCTTACGGAAAGCTATGGATATTGGTTTACCTACGGGCGTTCCATTTTTCAACTACCTTTAGGATTCTCATTAGCTATGCTGAGTGCTGGTTATCTTATAGGCACGATTTCGGGTATTGCAATTTTTATTGGTGTCTTAATAACATGGGGAATTATCGTACCGCTCCTTACTGCAGAACGCATTATGACAGATGGTATCTCCATTGCTGACTTTGCAACAATAATTTGGAAAAATGATGTTAGATTTATCGGTGCAGGTACGTTGGCTATAGCTGCAGTATGGACGCTCTTTACCTTGATAAAACCTATTATAGATGGCATTAAACGCTCATTTAACATGATGAGTAAAACTAGTAAGCATCGTGCTAAAATGGTAGCACACACAGAACAAGATTTACCACCAAGTATTATTTTAGGTATTAGTGGTATTACTTTTATTTTATTATTAGGCACCTTTTATTCTTTTATGGCTGATAGCGGATTACCTTATAATGTCATTTGGCCATTTGTCTTACTGACCGTGATTTTTTCCTTTGTTATTGGCTTCTTGGTTGCTAGCGTATGTGGCTATATGGCTGGATTAGTCGGTTCATCTACCAGCCCAATTTCAGGAATTGGGATTATTGCAATTATAATTATCTCATTATTATTGTTATTTTTTGGTAACGTGGACGGCCTACTGACCACAAAGAGTGGTCACAATGTAATTATTGCCTTAGCAATATTTACAACAAGTGCTGTAATAGGCATAGCCACTATTTCTAATGATAATTTACAAGACTTAAAGACAGGTTATCTTATTCGTGCAACACCCTGGCGGCAGCAAGTAGCCTTATTAATAGGTTGTGTTGTTGGAGCATCAGTAATTTCACCAGTATTGCAATTATTATATATGGCTTATGGTTTTACAGATGCTTTGCCACGCGCTGATATGGATGAACACCTTGCTCTTGCTGCACCACAAGCAATAATTATGACAACCATTTCGAAAGGAATATTCCAGCATAATATCGAATGGACAATGATTATTATTGGTATCTGTATCGGTGTTGTCATTATTGCAATCGATTCCATTTTAAAAACTTCAGGTAGTCACTTTCATATTCCAGCATTGGCGGTTGGTATGGGTATTTATTTGCCACCGGCTGTAACAATCCCATTAATTATTGGTTCATTATTGTCTTGGATTATTCGTCGTCGCGTTAAACGTTTGGCAATCCAACATGTTGTTGATTATCAAAACTACTACAAACCGATTAAACATAAAGGAACGTTGATTGCCTCGGGTTTTATTGTTGGGGAAAGTTTAATTGGAGTATTAATGGCGGTAATTATTGTTATTAGTATTAATTCAGGAAAGTCAGCAACACCATTAGCCATTGAGCATTGGTTAATATCAATTTATGGGGATAGTTGGCCAATTATACAATCTATTATCAGTATTGGGGTCTTCGTAGGATGTTGTGTAATATTTTATCATCGAACACTCAATATACATAAATGATGTTCTTATAAAGTTTGACAAACTCTTTGGCGGATTACTTTGAGATAGTTTTTTTACTTATTGAATATTATAAAATGGCATTTCATTTGGTAAATCTTAACATAGTGTTTTGAAGGAAAATTTAATCATCGCGTATAGATATAAACCCTTTATTTTATTTGGCAATAAATTGTGTCAAAGATGATGTTAAATCAGAAATATCACAGTATTAATTTAACTCTCAATCAAATACTGTTAATTGAATAACTAAGAAATAAAATTAAGAGTGCTAATCCTGTGACAATTTCTAAAATGAGATTATGTTGATATAGAGAGTTGAACATTTGTTGTGTAAGTCGATGTATGTTTTTATCAGTAGATAATTTCTCTATGTGTCGCGCTTGTTTTTGTGTAGCAATTAACGTATCTAATTTATTATGGTGGTTTCCTAAATTCTGTGCTTTGATTAGCGGGCTATCTTGCCTTTTTTGGTGTGAAATTATATCCGTTACACTTGCTACAGTTATGCCCATATTATCGGCAAGTTGCTTGATACTTTGGGTTCTTTTCTCATATTTTACAACTAACATCTGATCGATCACGTCTAGAAATTGAAATGAATAATTGTTTAAACCCCGTTTTGTTAAAGGAATATAAGGATCTTCAACGTAACGAACCATACTGACAGGGGGCGGACTCCCCGTTATTAATGTATGAAGAACAGCTCCTAATGCATAAATATCTGTCCATGGGCCTAATTCATTACTATTTTTGACATATTGTTCAATAGGAGCATAACCTGACTTCAGAATAATTTCATTTTGATTATCTAAATGACCAATAGCTTTTTTTGCTGAACCAAAATCAAGTAAAACGGGCAAACCGGATGGCTGGATCATGATATTATCCATGGCAATATCAAGATGAATGTAATTTTTTTGATGTAACGTATCAATAGCGCCAAGTAAGGGCGTCAGGATCTTTTTGAGCCATGCTTCATTTATCTTATCAGGCGATTCAGTACGATATTTTTTTAATGTTATCCCTTTATAGCGTTGAATAGCCATGTAAGATGTATTATTGCTATTCCAAAAGCGAAATACATGCACTAAAGAGGGATGAGAAAATTGCGCTAATGCACGCGCTTCCTGTTCAAAGCTTTTTAATCCAATATTGAAACTTTGCTGAAATCGTTCTTCACGTAGAGCAATACTATAATCATCTAAACGTTTTGCTAACGATGTTGGCATATATTCCTTGATAGCCAGCATTCTGTCCAATTGATGATCATAAGCTAAATAAACAATACCAAAACCACCTTCTCCAATGACATTCTTAATTTCAAATTCATGAAGTCGATAACCGATTGGTAAACAATTGTTGATATTTGCCGATTGAACTGTTGAAGTTTTCATATCATTTTATATCTCGGGTATAGTTGTCTTTTTCTATACGAATAGTGCCAATTAACCACTATCCGTAATAGGAAATAGTAATAACAGATTACGAATAATCATAAGAAAAATCATTATGTTTAATATGAATATGTAATTTAGTTGGTTTTTCGTGGTCAGTTGATAATGTTAATAACGTTTTACTAATTTGTGGGAGTAACGTATTTGTTAGTATCGCATTAATCATTCGACCACCAGATTCAATCTCGGTACAGCGCGATATAATTTGTTGGATTACAGCATCATCAAAACTACATACGATGCCATGATTTTTTAGTAACCTTTGTTGAATCCGGGCCAATTGTAAACGAATAATATCGCCTAGCATCTCATCTGATAATGGATAATAGGGTATAACCAATAATCGACCTAATAAGGCCGCGGGGAATTTTTGTAATAATGGATTGCGTAATGCATTAGCCAATACGTCAGGTTCAGGTAGGAGCTCAGGATCACTACATAAACCGGCGATTAATTCTGTACCCACATTCGATGTGAGAATGATGATTGTATTGCGAAAATCAATATAACGACCTTCACCATCTTCCATCCATCCTTTATCGAATACTTGAAAAAATAGTTCGTGAACATCTGGATGAGCTTTTTCAATTTCATCCAATAACACAATACTATAGGGTCTACGACGCACGGCCTCTGTTAAAACACCGCCTTCACCATATCCAACATAACCAGGGGGAGCACCTTTTAAGGTTGAAACTGTATGGGCTTCCTGAAATTCACTCATATTAATCGTTATAATATTTTGTTCGCCACCATAGAGAGCTTCTGCAAGTGCGAGCGCTGTTTCTGTTTTACCAACACCGGAGGGACCGCACAACATGAATACACCAATAGGTTTATTAGGATCATCAAGTTGTGCCCGGGATGTTGCTACGCGCTTAGCAATTAACTCTAATCCATGGCGTTGGCCAATAACACGCTTATTGAGTGTATCAGCAAGTTTAAGTACGGATTCAATTTCATCTTTTACCATACGGCCTAATGGGATACCCGTCCAGTCAGAAACAACAGAAGCTACCGTGTTTGCATCTACTGCAGCAAAGATTAAAGGTGTTTCGCCCTGGAGTTCAGCTAATTGTTTTTGTATGGATACTAACCTTGCCATATTCGTTTGATGATCGGTAGATTGCTTAATTTTTTCAGCACCTATTGATACGGGATTATCCTCTGGTGTTTGCGTTAACGTTTTGGGTTCAATAGAGGGATTTATTGAGGTCTGATCTGATGATATGGCAGCAACTGCGTGATTATTTTCTTGTAATGCTGCACGCAATGTAATGATTTTTTCTACGAGGGCTTTTTCTTGTTGCCAACGCATATATAATTCATCTAATTCTTTTTGCTTCTCAATCAATTGAGCTTCAATTTGTTGTGCACGTTCACGATTACCAATACCTATGCTTGTTTCGCGTTTTGCAATACCTAATTCAATTATTAAATTTTCAATGATGCGTCGACAATTTTCTACTAACGCGGGTTCAGCATGTTGGCTAATGGCAACTCTAGCACAAGCAGTATCAAGTAAACTTACTGCCTTATCGGGTAGCTGACGAGCTGGTATGTAGCGGTGTGATAAGCGAACTGCCGCGTCAACTGCCTCGTCAAGTAATAAAACATGATGGTGTTGTTCAAGAAAACTGACACTTCCGCGTAACATAGTCAAAGCTTTGTCTTCATCAGGCTCCATGACTTGAACTAATTGAAATCGACGAGTTAGCGCAGGATCTTTTTCAATATATTTTTTGTATTCTGCCCATGTAGTGGCACCAATGGTACGCAGCTGCCCACGAGCCAGTGCTGGTTTTAGCAAGTTTGCGGCATCTCCAGTACCTGAAGCACCACCAGCACCAATCAATGTATGGATTTCATCAATAAATAAAATAATCGATTTAGGACTGCTTTGAACTTCTTCTATAACTGCTTTTAATCTGGTTTCAAATTCACCTTTCATACTGGCCCCTGCTTGTAACATGCCAATATCAAGTAAATAGAGTTGAATATCTTTTAGAGGAGGAGGTACATCACCTAGAGTAATACGTTGAGCTAATCCTTCAATAATAGCTGTTTTACCTACACCCGCCTCACCCGCTAATAGAGGATTATTTTGACGGCGACGCATTAAAATATCAATAATTTGACGAATCTCCTCATCACGACCAATGACGTGATCCATATTACCTTGTTGGGCTTTTTCTGTCATATTAATAGCATATTGGTTCAATGCGCTTTTGTCATTTGATTTTAGCGTCGTGTTGTCTGTAGTGATCTCGTGATTAGTTGTAGCAGTGCTTGTCGGTTGAATATGTTCGGCTGAGTGGTGAGCAATGTTTTCAAATTCATCTATTAATTGATCGATTGTTATTTTCTCAAATTGTCTAGAAATACTCATTAAAGCATTACGCAAATTAAATGTTTTAATGATACCAATTAATAGATGACCACTGCGAATTTGACTTGCCCCATACTTAAGTGATCCATAAACCCAAGCACGTTCTACAGCACTATCGATATGCTCAGATAAATCTGAAATTGCACTAGCACCACGAGGTAAACGGTCTAATGTTAAAATTATATCTTTTTCTAATTGCTCTTGATTAATTGAAAAGCGAGTAATAATGCGTTGAATATCATTATCGGTTGTTTGTAATATTTGATGGAGCCAGTGAGCTAATTCAACATAAGGATTACCTCGTAATTTACAAAAAGCAGTGGCACTTTCTAATGATTTGAATAGAAAATTATTTAACTTTCCAAATAGAACGGCACGGCTAATCTCAGACATAATTTTATATCCTATAATAATACGAAATGTTTTAAGGTTGATATAAGAAGGTAATAACAACTAGTTAAGTAATAAAAAGATATTATTTTTTAAGCTAAGTTGTTTCCAAATTCAGAATAAGATCATTACCAGGTGAATCACTTTGCCGATAACCTAACCAACTTGTATAGCCTAGGGTTAAATTGGCGCCTAATTGATAAGGCTGAATTTCTTCACTTTTCAGCAGTAATTGTACATCCCACTCAAATTCATAATTAATATATTGCCTAACCCAATCTTTTAATTGTTGGCTTAGTGGTTTACCAGGCAAAAAATCGACATAATCTTTTAATGACATTGGACCAAGTACAATACGAAATTTATGCTGAATATTTCGCATATATTGACCAATAAATGTCGATATTCCTAATTGCGGTACCGTATTGCTGCTGCCTAATCTGGCGCGTTCATTTGTTGCGATCTCAATCCAGCAGGGTACGTTTTCAATGAGTTTTGTAGGAACAGAAAAGTAATGTGTAATTATTTTCACTAGGCCTTCAGCATTACGACTTTGCCTAACTAAATGGCCCGCTAAGAAGTTTTTAGCGTGATCGGATAATGAATCTCTTTTTTGTAAATTATTAAAGCCAAGGGACGTAAAACTGGCGATAAAACGACTTATTTTATGATCATCTAAGCGATCTAATGATACGGTTGGTTGCGCATTTGCCCATGCTCTATAAAATAACAAGATTAATCTATGATGAAATAAATTAGTAAAGGCAAGGATAGTATTATCTTGATTTTGGTAGACCCGTTCACGAATATATTCCGTCAAATGAAGGGGTAAAGGGCCATTTGGTCCAAATAAGCCAAAATTGTAAATTAATACTTCGTTAATTCCGTCGCTTTCCCGTCGTACCGCTTTAGCAAGGGTTGATGGTGCAAAAGAAAGTGATGGCTCTTGCCCCATTCTTATGGGTTCGAACCTTGGGTTAGGTGCTTTTCCCAAGCGAAAACTACTACCCGCTTGCGCATCAATACGTCTTAGTAGCTGAAAAAGATCATATGAAAAAGGTGTATTTTGTACGTGTTGCCAAAAATCAGAAGGTAACCTATCCATTATTTGAGATGTAGCGGAAGGCGCTTTACTCATAAAATATTCCTTTTTCCCATACGTACTGGCCAATGGGCAATTTTGCCACGTTGTAAACTATGTAATGTCATTTCCGTAAAGGCATTGATTGACACAAGTCGTGACAAAAAGCGTTCCAGTACGCTGCCAAAAAGGTATGGACTAATGCCAGAGAAAGCCAGCTCATCTACGGTAAGATCTATGGCAATGCCACGTCCATAAACAATTAATCCTTGTTCAGGAATACGCCGATAAATAGATTTCATTACACAATGGCGTATTCCTTGAATTTGTTTCGCTATAGCGGGTTCAGATACATTTGCATAAAGTTCAAGTAATTCACGCAATGCCGCGGCGCCTTTTTCTGGATCATTATCAACTAAACCTAAATAATTAAGATTTAAATGACTAATTAATTTCCAGGCAAATAGGCCTTCTGCGATGGGTGCTCTCGGTGGCGTAGGCATACTACGTAATCGAGTCGTTAATACAGGAATTGAATCAGGTAAAACAAAACGAGTTTCATCTTTATTTAACAATAATGGAAGATCGCGATTAGAACAAAGAGCATCCGCGGTAATATATTTTAAATCATTATTATAAGGTGATTCATTTTGATCAACTAATGATACATAAAGTTCAGAACCAATATAGCCAGTACGAGAACCAAACCATTGAGCATTTTCAGATAATATGCGTTGTTCCCGACGTGTACAGAAGTAAGCACCATAATCACCTTTGTCTTTACTGTAGGTATTATAAAAAGAGCGAAATTCTTGTTCCTGTTTACGTTCATTATTTCCGCCATAAACATGACGAATAGAAAATATTTCGTAATCTAGTGGCCGAGTATTATCAATCACCATATGGTATTCATATTGATGATCTGTCAATGTAATTCGTTCTATGTGTTTAGGGAATAAATTAATAATGGGGGTACAATGTAATGCTAAGTGATTTTCATCTACCAGACTTTCTAATTCGCCTGGTAATTGATCGAAAAGAATGAATATGTCAAATTGATCGGGTTGGGCGGTAGCAGCTGTTTCTTCTGGGTGAGAAAGAATATTTGTTGCAATGGGTGCCAATCCATTAATACTAAAAAATAAAAAACGTTCAGGAAAAGCATAATATTCTTGTAATAATCGGTAACCATCAAAATTACGTAAATCATTAGGCAGTAGGCTTTGTGTCGGCTGGAAGCCTTCATGAACCAGTGCATTAACCGGTAAAAATTGTTTATACGCTGATTCATTGTCTATTTGGCTAATGATACCAACGGTATGAGCCATAATGAGTTCAAGTAGGGCGTGTGCTTGAATGTCTGGCCCGCAAAGATAAAAACCTATGTGATTAAGATTTAAACTTGTGAGAGGAACTTTTTCATAGGTTTGTAATGTGATCTTTAACCCACCTATGACTTGATGCCGATTTAGACCAAAGGCGTTAAGTTTTAGACTACTAGGGATCCCGCCTAGTGATACTGATTTTATTTTAAGAGGTAAAAGGTTTACGTCATGTGCCGAAACATAATGACAGGTTATATTATCTTTTTTTACACTTAGACTTTCCATGACAGTACCATGTGGTACAGTAAATCCACGACTAAGTTCCCCTTTATTAACATCTGGGGTTAATTCAACTATTGCCATCGAGGGTGTGGGAGCTAAATAATTAGGATAGATCATTTCCAGCAGTTTTTGTGATAATCGCGGAAATTCGCTATCCATTTTAAGCTGTATTCTTGCTGTTAAAAAAGCGAATCCTTCCAATAATCTTTCAATGTAGGGATCAGCAATATCAATATTTTGCATACCTAATCGTGAAGCAACTTTAGGGTAATGACGTGAAAATTCAGCGCCAAGTTCTTTTAGATAAATAAGCTCATTGTTATAGTATTCAAGCAACCTGTTATCCATGGTAGTTACCCTATATCTTTTAATTCAAAGTGGCCATTTTCCAGATCAACATCAGAGCGAAATAAAAAGGCCATGGGATGAGGAATACACCAGAGTTGTCCTTTAATTTCTATTGATAACATATTGTGGCTATCTAATCTTGACGTATCAGTAATACAACGGATCACTAATCCCTCAGGTAATATCCGTGGTTCAAAATTGAGAATAGCCTGTGTCAATGCATGTTTAATATCATTCCATTCAATTTCAGACATACGTTTACCAGAAAAAGAAGGAATACCATAATTAAGCGTAGAGGTAAGGATCCGCGGGTAGTCTTTTAAACGATCATTGGATTCATTATTATTACAATTAAATAACCATTGCAGATCACGCAATACTATATGTTTTAACTCAGTATGTGAAATATTTAGTGTATCTTGCTTGACTTGTGGATAGTTATCTGTCAGATGATCAAGTAATACTGGCAAAATATGATTTTTAACTGGTGCGTTAGTTTTTTTTACTGATGAACGATTCGTTATGGTTTTTTCTGATAATTTCATGATTTTCTATTAATTAGTCTATAACGTGATTGATTACATCAAATGTCAGTGATTTTACTTCCATGATCGGAAATTCGAATTCATCACTAATATACATACGCTGACCTAGACCGCGATAATAGGTCTCATGATTATCTAATGGTAACCACTCAGTACGCTGACCAATTAATAGTGGCTGATCTTTTGTTAATTTATCTAGAGGATAGCGTGCCGGAATTTGGCATACATGCTCTTGTCCATCATGTAAAGTAATACAGGCATGTCGCCAAAGCAGATCTGTTGTACAAATAGGTTCTTGAAAAAGGATCCTTTGAATATTACTAAAGGGCAACCAGCAATATTTTCCATTTATAATAAGTTCACAAATTGGACCAAAACGATTGTCCCCATCGGCTAACCAATTAAATGAATAGCTTATTTCATCTTTGCCTTTCTGATGTAAAACAATTGTTCCAGATATAGGCAACGCTAAGTCATAGGCTTGATTTCGTGTCGTAAATGCCAGTTCCATTTCGCCATTAATATCATGTCGAATCGCTTTTACTAATAATTCAAGGTAAGGCGTCAATGATGTGACAAGAGAAGGCAGTTTTTTACCAGTAAATGCGTGTACACGTTGCTTTTCTGCTTCAATCAGTTGGGATAAGAGTGTAATTGTTGGTTCAGCAATAGGTGTTAGTGCTTGCCAAGGGGATAACTGTTTTAATGCTGCATTCCATTCTCCTTGTAAACAGAGTAACTGAACAAGATAAGCGCGTAAATCAGCTTTTGTTGGTATGCTTTTTATTTGTGATCGAATATCGTCAATGACTTCTTGCAGTGAACGTTGATTAAGCTCGACTGATAATAATTTCACTCTATTCTCCTTAATGAATCGATAACAAGCTGACGGCTCGTGAGGTCGTTGTTTAGAAAATAGCTAACATATAATTAAGCAACTACTTATTAACTTAATTTTTGTCTATTGCTTTTTATTTTGGTAAGTGCACCTTGCACAATAAGAAAAGTACTGCTAATTAGAGGCGTTAATCACTTATTTTTTATTAATGAAAAGTGATTATTGCTGAGTTTATATGAATAATAAAATGCCTTTATCTCGAATAAAGTTATTTTGTTGCTCCGCGATAAGTAGCGATAAATATTTATTTACGACAATAAATAATCATTATGGGAGTAAGCCGCCAAATTGGTCATATTGTTCAAATAATTGAATATGAGCAACCTCGTATGCACTTATACTGTAATACGATTAATATTACAGCGGAAAGCTATAATGTTTACGAAAATAGCCTTGGCAATAACTTTTTTATATCAAAGGGCTAGTATTATGTGGCTATATTAATGCTATTAATTTGATGCTCATTTTTAATTAATTAAAAAACGCGCCTGCATCGTTACGCATATACTTTTCTTATCGTTTAATAGAAATAAATTGTTCTTTATTAAATGAGGAATAAATTCGTGTTACATCCTGAGGCTCGCCAATCCATATCGCAATAGCGCTGTAATTATCACCATTTCCTGGTTTAATCGATGATTTTTCAATCAAGGTTAACCATTCTTTTGGTGAATTAACTAAACAAAGTGTTTGTTCAACATCTACCTGTTCTAAAATATGCCAAAACCCATCGGTACATAACAAAAACGCATCGCCATCTTGTAATTGATGGACATCACCATAGCTAGCTTCGCGATTAGAATGAGTACCAAGTGCCTGATAAAGAAGATTGCTGTTTACGCCAGTGGTTTGGTAACCTGCTTGCCGCATTTGTTCCACTAAACTATGATCAATAGTTACATTATATAAGATGCCATGATGAAACAAATAAAGTCGACTATCGCCAACATGTGCCCAATAGGCCAAATTATAATCACGATCAATAAATAAGCAGACAATCGTTGTGCCCATCTTAGTAAAAGTTGTTTTTTGCTGCTGTTCAAGAATAGCATGATTTGCTTTAATGATGAATTGTCTTACCGCATGAGAATCAAAATGTGCCTCACCATCAAAATTATCTAAAATAGTATTTATGGCTAATTTAGCAGCAAGTTCACCACCAGGATTACCCGCAATACCATCACAAACAATAAAACAAGCTGAACGACTACCTATACAGTGGCCAATGACATCCTGATTTTCTTGACGATTGCCAGTATTTGATAATGAGGCAATAGTAATCTTCATTAATTATCCTGATTTTTCTGTGCTTGTTTATATTGATCAACTTCAACTTTGTAAGCTAAGCTAAAAGCTTCACCGAAATATGTACTAAAATTATCGTCAATTTTATCCATGATTTTATGATAATTATTAACATATAAATCCCACAAAGCTGCTTTTTTACGCCATGATAGACTAAAAGCTGGTAATGCTTCGTTTTGTTTAGCATCTGCTTCAATTTTATCTGGGTTAAATGATTGTAACATGACAGCAACGATTGCCCTGATCCCGGCGATCATACCAAGTTGGTGTGCTTGAAGATCGGTCAGTGCATCCATAACAGCATGTTCAGGTTCCATAAAGCCAGGCATAGGCGATCCAAACATTTGCATCAATACCGTTTTACCGGTTGGTAATAGTTTAAACGGGTTGTTTGCTTCTTCTAAAATCATGGTTCGATCATCATCATTAATAATAAAATCCTTTAAAATATTACGAGATTGAAGCAATGCAATTGTTCCCTGAAAGTAGACACTTACCAAGCGACCTAATAATTTCATTCTTTCAGTATCAAAAATCGGATGTGGATTCAAATCACTTAAACCAATACCTTCGAGTAAGGCATTTAACATATCATCTTGTAATACATGTTCAGTATTAATTTGGACATTAGGTACAGAACTTTTAACTGGATTTATAGCTAAACGTTTATTAACAGCACCTTTTATTTTGCTATAAGTACTGCCACTCTTCTCGTTGCCCATATTTGATTGTGTTGAGGGTATGTTTGGTATTGTAGTCGTAATAGCATTAGGAGGAAAAGCATAAGGTTGCTGTGTATTTGTTTTCATATCCGCCATATTTGACTGATTAAGTGTGGGGGTATGTAATGACGATGTTTGCTCTAAATCAGCTTGATTGCTAATAGGTAAAGAAGATCCTTGTTGTGAGTGACTACCAGAATATTGATTAGCTTGTAATACCTGATTTTGTTGCTGATAAGGAGAATGATGTATTGGCTGTTCAACACTAACGGGCTGTGTATTAGCCATAGAGTTTACTATAGGTTGTTGTTGTAATGATTGCTGTCGTGGTTGTTGCTGTTGCGATGGTTGTTGTGGTACGCGTTGTTCTGATTGTCCATGCCTAGAGATCGTCTGTGTTGACGATAGTTGATTACTACTTTGCGGTTTTATTTGAGAATATAGCGTATTTGATTGTGGTATTTGTTGTAATATATTCTCAATAGATTGTTGACTGTTATTCACATAATAGTGTGGTGCACTTATATCTATAGATGAATGTTCTGGTTCAGTGGGTATTGCTGTAGACTGTAATGCTTGATCAATAAGCATCGATGACGTCTGTTGTGATGTAGATTGCTTGGGTTCGAGTAATGGTGGCAATGGCATTGTGGGATTCGCTATATTTACCGAGTTATTCATTCTTTGTAGAAGCGACACTTTCTCTATTTCGGAAGAAGGGGGAGGTGATGTAAACGAATAAGGATCAGTAGCAGATAGAGGGCCGAAAGAGGTGTTTTCTCTGGTATTAGAATTTATCGACGCTAATGGTGCAGCATTATTTAAAATATCAAAGGGATCTTCAGTACGATTCAAATTGCTATTATCATTGGTGAATAGTAATAAAGGATCATCTATTGGAATGTGAGTAGCTTGTTCAGTGGATAGGGTGGTTGGTCCAATAGGTTGATTACAGTTTTGGGCTAACGTTGCTGATATTGGTTGTGCCTGTGCTATATCTGGGACCCTCGTCGTAGACGATACCTCAGTCAATAATGTTGTTGGTGTAGGATCAAATATATCCGTTTCGTGATAGGTTGTTGATTGATTAAAAAATGTTGATATGTCAGGGACTTTTTGTTCCAGTGCATTGAGATCAACGGTCGTCTCTAAATGGCTTAATGGATCTCTACTATTGTGATTATTTTCACTATAAGCCATGATGTTATCATCTTGTGATAATGGCTGAGATGGCGTAACTGATGCATGAGATGTAGGTATGGCATCTAAAAATTCAGATAATAGGTTATCCCATATTTCTTTAGGGATCTCTTTTTCGGTTTCATTAGGGACATAATTATCAGTAGTATCGGGGGATATTGATTTATTCTCTGGTGATATTTTATCCATCATAATGGTGTTTTCTCCTTCATAATCAGAAGAATAGGAGGTATTGGTATCTGTGGTACGTATATTGGCTTCTATAGCTGATGCTATAACATCATTAATTTCGCTAGTATCTAGTAAATGAGCTTGATTAACAGGAATAGTCGTTAATATTGCTTCATCATGTACAATATGTGAATTATGCTTATCTTGTCGTGTTGGATTAAGTCTTTCCGTAATAATGAGATTGTCAACGATGGCTTTTTCATTAGTTAATAATCTATTATCCGTATTGCCTTGAGAGGTTTTTGTACACAGCGCATCCGTATTGATAGCTGTTTGATGTTTCTCCTCATAATGAGGGGACTGCGCTATATTCTCATCGGATAATAGCGTATTATTCATTTGGAGTAAGTTATTATTTATAGCAGTATAGGACGGCGTATCAGAAACATTATTGTTCTCATTAAAATAAGTATTAATTTCGTTATCAGGCAGTAAAATTGGTTGTTCATATTGTTGCTGTTGTTGGTTCGTTATCGTTTGCGCAGAATTAGTATGATGTAGGTTAAGATGACTTACCAAGATGGTATAACTTCCAATGCTAATGAAATCACCCTGCTTAACAGGGATTTTTTTATCTCTTTCCGTTGCTAATCCATTAATATATAGGGGACACACGGTGCCTTTATTTACGATATAACACGTATCAGTGTCATTAACATGAATAATAGCCTGTAAGCGTGAGATGGTATGTGTTTCATCTTTAAGCACGAGTGTATTATTGATACTTCTTCCAAGCGTGCCGCCTGGCGGTAAAAAATCATAATATACCTCAGGACTATTCGTCGCGTTATTATTTTTGATAATAGTAAATCGCATTAGCATATTCCGTTAATTTCTAATCGTACTAACAGTAACTTAATATAGCTATTATGAATAGCTAACCCTTTAATTTCGTTTACTTTCGATATTACTTGTTTTGGATGAGCACAGTTACAACAACGTAATGCATTCTTTTGTGTTAACGAAGAAAATAAAGCTAAATTCGCTTAGATAAAGTTGATTTAATTGTATATCACTCTATTTTTTAACTATTTTTTATAATTAAACAAAAAGAGTAATGTAATGAATCATTTTTTATAGGGATCGCTAATTTAGCGGTTTTTTTATGTAATAAACTGCAATATAAAGAATTAAATCGAACAAGATGTGCTTAAATTATGCATACTCTTTTATTCAAAATATCCCAGGCAATTCACCTGGGAAGAAAAAGCTATTACATCTCTTTGTTTTCTTTAATGTTCCATGCCGCACCACTTTCAGCAGCTTTACCACCCGTAGCATTTTGCTCCCAATATTGTTGTTTAACACGCGCTGCCTGGAAAGCATAAGTAACACCAATAAGATCATCTCCTTGGGTTCCAGTAAATTGGACAGCGGTTACAATTACTTCTTCTAAAGTGATTTTTGCATATTCAACTTGTTTTCCACCTGCTTTACAAGCTGATAATTCAACTTTGCTAATATGCTTACCACTGGAGCAATGCTTTAAGATGGCGCCTGTAGATTTGTCGATAGCAGCATTAACTAATAAGTCATTAAAGCATACTTTACCAGCACCGCCGCCGCCGCCCGATCCCATATTGCCAGGCTGAGATGCTCCCCATGAGAAGGATTTTATTTCAGTCCAACCTTTATGGTTAGAATCAAGAGATTCACCAGTAGCCCCTTCTACTTTTAAAAACATATCTGTAGCCATATTTTTCCCTTATTTTAACTAACGTTTTATTGTATAAATATCCATCTATTTTTTGATGAAACTAATAATCAAGATGCCATTCATGGTTAATAAGAAAGACCATCAAATTTCACTTGCTTTAATTGATGGCAATTTAGAAACTAATCGTAATGAAACGGTTAGACCTTCTAATTGGTAATGTGGGCGAAGGAAAAATTTTGCATTATAATATCCTGGCGCATCAGGTAACTCTTCAACATTGACTTCAGCTGCCGCCAAGGGTTTACGCGCTTTTGTTTCCTGCGACGAGTTGGCAGGATCGCCATCGACATAATTCATAATCCATTCATTCAGCCAAATTTCCATATCACTACGTTCACGAAAGGAACCAATTTTGTCGCGTACAATGCATTTTAAATAATGAGCAAACCGACAACAGGCAAATAAATAAGGCAAACGTGCAGATAGTTGGGCATTTGCTGATGCATCGGCATCATAGTACTCGCCTGGTTTTTGTAGTGATTGAGCGCCGATAAATGCTGCAAAATCTGAGTTTTTCCGATGTACGAGCGATATAAAGCCATTTTTAGCAAGTTCAGCCTCACGTCTATCACTGATTGCAATTTCTGTTGGGCATTTGATATCAACACCGCCATCATCACTAGGAAATGTATGACATGGGAGGTTTGCTACAGCCCCGCCTGATTCAACACCACGAATAGACGTACACCAGCCATATTCTTTAAATGAACGATTAATATTGGCAGCCATGGCATAGGCAGCATTTGTCCAAGTATAATTAGAATGGGTGGCGCCTTCCGTATCTTCTTCAAAGTCAAATTCATCGACAGGATTAGTTCTAATACCATAAGGTAAGCGAGTAAGAAAACGAGGCATAACCAGACCAAGATAGCGAGCGTCTTCCGATTCACGTAAACTTCGCCAGGCAACATATTCCGTATTTTGGAAAATTTTAGTTAAATCACGAGGATTGGATAGTTCTTGCCAAGACTCCATTTGCATAACACTTGGTGAAGCGCCTGAAATAAATGGACAGTGTGCCGCTGCAGCAATTTTGGCTAGTTCACCCAATAATTCAACATCTTGTGGACTATGGTCAAAATAATAGTCGCCTACTAAACAACCAAAGGGCTCGCCACCAAATTGACCATATTCTTCTTCATAGATTTTTTTAAATAATGGGCTTTGATCCCATCCTGTTCCTTTATAACGCTTTAATGTACGACTTAATTCATTTTTAGTCGCTGACATAAACCGAATTTTCAACATTTCATCTGTTTCAGTATTATTAACTAAATAATGCAAACCACTCCACGTTCCTTCCAGTTTCTGGAAATCATCATGATGTATAATTTTATTAATTTGTTGAGATAATTTGCGATCGATTTCAGCTATTAAGGCTTGAATGGTCCTATAAGCATCAGATGAAATAGTAACCGTGTTTTCTAATGCTTGCTGCGCAAGTGTTTTTATTGCATTTGAAACAGCTTCTTTAGCTTGATCGGTTTTTGGTTTAAATTCTTTGTTTAATAAAGTAGTTAATTCATTGTCAGAAAAGCTTTCAAACTGTTGCTTGAGATATTCTTGTTGTTGTATATCACTCATTTCTAAATCTCCTACTCTTCTTCACCGGTATAGGTGTTTTCGGGGTTGGGGGCGCGAGTTAATGATTTGAGTAAGTTAGGCTCTTGTAGTATTTTAGAAATCAGCTCTTCAGCTCCGGCTTTACCATCCATATAAGAGAGCAGATTGGATAACTCAGTACGTGCTTGAAGGAGTTTATTTAGGGGATCGACTTTGCGCGCAATAGCAGCAGGTGAAAAATCATGAATACTTTCGAAGGTTAGATCAATATTCATATTACCCTCGTTAGTTAATGTGTTTTCCACCTGAAAAACTACACGTGGTTTAATTGATTTCATTCGGTCATCAAAATTATCAATGTCAATATCTAAAAATTTACGGTCGCTCATTGCTACCGGAGGTTCGATAGATTTACCGGCAAGATCTGCTAGCACGCCCATGATGAAAGGGAGTTGGATTTTTTTTTCAGCACCGTAAATTTCAACGTCATATTCAATTTGAACTCTTGGAGCTCTATTCTTTGCTATAAATTTTTGTGAGCTATTAGATGTTGCCATAGTCAAAATACCTCTATTATTGTTATGTCATGTAATAAAAATGGAGTAGTCAGCGAATTATCACAGTAAAAGTATTAGGCTAGTGTAAGTCAGACTATCTTAATAATTCTCTTCGCTATCATTATTGATCTTCCCTAATATTGAACTTATTTCGCTTAAGCTGTTTGGTGATAACTCATTGATAATTTGTATAAAATCCATGGAAATAAGGCGTTGTATACGATCTATCATGATGGGAGCAGGATGACTGGGTTCATAATGTGTAAAGTACGCTTTAACTTTGTCTAACATGAAAACAGCATCATCGCGTGTTTGAATCTCAGTTAATCGCCAATTTTGTGACGTATCACGATTTGTATTATCTGTCGATACTCTAGTCGTTAATATATGATGAGTTGCGTCTGTCACTAAGATATCAGCGGAGGATTGTGCATTTTGCTGATTATCATTACCTACAGAATCAATCAACATTCTGAACATTTTAAGTAATTGGCTGAAATCAGGTAATATAATGTCACTGAGTTGTGTTTGTAAGATATGTTGAATTGCCATTATTTGTTCAGTGGCATTGCGTAGGTTTTGCAGATTTTCACTTACCGTCAATTCATTAATCAAACGAATACGGCCACCCGGATAAGATTCACATTCCTGTTTCGTTCCGTCAATGAGAGAACAAGCATCACGTAATGTAATTGCGCCGGAGATACCAGTGATCAAATAGCTAGATCGCAAACAACCCATCATCTCGCCTTTATCACTTAATCGGGATAGTACATTTATGCGAAAAAGTGGATCATATTCTCCCTCAAACTCTAATTGTGGATGAATCGTTTGCCAGTAGCGTTCTAATGCTTGGCGTACAATAGTTATTCCTGTTAAATAACCACTGATACCATATAATTCTGTATAGGCCTGTGTAAGATAAACGAGAATACGTAAATCTTTGGTTCGGCTAAGAAGGTTTTCACCTAATTTGATGACCTCTGTCCAATTAGCGGGTTCTGCTGGAATAATGGTTGAACCAAACTGTTGCTCAGATTTTCCAGTAGCAGCAAGTTCCATCGCCATAAAATCGGTATTATATTCAAGATTTTCACCACAAGGTAATTCGGAATTAATTTCTGATAGCAATGACTCTATATCCATGAGGTATCTCTTTTAATCAAACATTTTGGGGTATAAACCAGGACCATTCGTAACAGATTGTTGTTTTTTGGAGTTAAGGTTGAATAAGCGACAAAATAGCTGTGGTGTTAAGGTGCCACTATGCCCACAAGTTATTAGTGCGTGGCCATCAGCTTGATTAGTCCACCAAAAGCTTGTGTATTGATCTGCTTTAAAGCATTCCGTCACTTGTTGCCAACTTAAGCGCGGAATAGTGGGATCATACATACCTATTACAGATAAGATCTCTGATTCTTTGGGAAAAGGAACGCGCAGTGAGGGAATTTTCAGTAATGCTTGTTCTAATTGTTCAGCTGAATGATGACAATGGATAGCCGTATACAAAATATGGCCTAATCTTTTATACCATTGAGCTGTCATGCTCATCATATGTGGATGCCAGGTATCTAATGTAAAATACCGAACAGCACAAGTAGGATAGAGACGTCCAACCTTATCCATAGCTGGCAATAAACAACCAAGTTGAACAAACTGTGGCCCAAGTGTTGCCGGTATGGCGAAGTTCCATATGGGAGCAGATTTAAAGGTATAATCAAAAGTATTTTTATGTTTTTGCCAGCTAAAAATACTATTTTGAAACCAATTAGCCCACCAATTGACCAATGAAGTTGGCATATAACGCTGAATATAATCACCAGAGCTAGGTAATTTACCATACCATGCGATTAACTCTGCGTTTCCATTATCATGATACATACCTATTTCCTTTATTAATTAACGATATGAAAGGTAATTCTTATGGACAAATAAACGTAGGTAAGTCAAATGGGTTAATCGCGCTGGATGGTGTTAATTCAATAGTTGCTCGATGCCCTTCAATATCTAGCGTTAATAATTTGGTATTTCCTGATTTATTTCTAACGTAAGCTTTGTCATAGAGTCTATGCAATGCCCAATAACCAGAATAGGTGACGCTTGCTGATCGCCCGCCAACTAAACTAAATTGAATAGTTACTTGATTATTTTGTTGTTTCCCAGGCCATTCAATTCTTGATGAGATTCTAGGTCCATGACTATAAGTCACTATTTGTCCGTTGATATTTAAAGTCATACTAAGAATGTCATTATCTAATGAAACGGGTTGTAAATGGACTTGAAATGATGGTCGTTGTGCATTATTAACAAAGAGAGCACTGCGAATTTTTGCGGCTTGTTGAAATGGCACTAATAGACTATTTGATTTACTTTTTCCATTAGGTAAGCGGAAACTCCAGGGAGTAGTTAATGTATTTACTTTACCTGCTAGATTCGCTTGATAAAACTGATCTAACAAGCCATGTTGTGGTGCAAACATTACAGCTAAATCATCGGGTGTTACATCAATACTCGCGCGGCGGCTTAAGGGATAACGGTTTACTATTGTTTGTCGGCAAAGTGGGCTCAGCTCTTGTTGAGATTTTCGTTCAATATTTTCCGTCGTAATGATGATGGCAATATTTTCAATATCAAGGGCCAGTTTATCAATAATATCTTTGAAAGGAACTGGCAAATTATAAGCTTGAGTTTGCAATTCTGTCGCAATAGTAGATTCTGGTATGGTTTTTCCTCCATCTTTGGTCGCTTTAACAGCAATAAGATAAGCATAACTAGCATTAATGGTCGGTAATATACTATCAAAAGAAATATCATTAGCCTGATTTTCTGTTGATTTAGCTAAGGCATGTAAATTGCGAAAATGGATGGCGACATCGTCTTCAGGTGTTGGTGTATTACTTAACAAATTATCAGCAACATTATGAGGAATAAGCCAATTTAAACGACCAGAACTCACCGAATTATTAACTTTCTCTTTAATATTATTTTTTGAGGCTGGATTATTGAGTAATGTCAAACCGCCTTTTAGCGTCGTGGCACGTGCTGCATTAATAGCCAATTCTCTTAAAGGAGACTGCTTATTTGATAACGCTAATATCATGTCGATAAGCTGATCAATTGATTTATATTCTATTAACTGAATATCCGCAAGAAAGGCATCCCATTCTTTGATATAGTCGTGCATATACTCTTTGCGAACTTGATTAAACAGGATTTCATCTGTTTTATAACTACTTGTACTACCTAGTACCCAATGACTTTCTTGATTGAGTGTATTAGCAACAATAGCAATATTTGTATCAAAAAGATCCCAATAACCTTTAGGTGTATAAAATCCAGCAACGCCTCTATTATTGGGTTTTCCACTTTTACGTTTAAATATAGCATCAGTAAGAGGGCCCGCCAGATCGGTTAGGCTTATTTCATTTAACGTGTTATTTTGTGATTGTAAAATACGTTTTAGTCTACTATAAATCCTTGTAGATAAAGATTTCTGATTGAGATAATGACGCTTTAAAGTAATTTCGTCATTGTCTTTTTCATATGTTGATAACTGTATTTTACTGGTCAATAAATGATAATAATGTGAGCTAAGTTGTTCTCGTTGCTGACGTGTAACAGTTACGTCAAGTGTATTTTGTAAGTTAGCCATCAACCAATTATGCAAATAGTCGCCATCATAGTGTTCAGCATCATAAAACATTAAATAGGCTTTTAAAGCTTCATAGGTAAAATCAGGATCTTCTCCTTTGTCTTGCTTTAGTAGCGCTTTTGTTTGGGATACCGCTTGTGGTAATAAGAGTTCCTGTAGTGCTTGTTGATATAAGGCATTAGCGGCAATTTTTACAGATTTTCCCCGATATAAACCGAATTTATAGGACCAAGGGGGATTGTTGACGTCAAATTTATCATCTGATGCTAAGGTTGCTAACCTGTTTAAATAGGGTAACAAAAGCATAACGTCACCGGCCTCTATCTTATCGAAAACATAATTTTTTCCGTTTAATGCTGTTGTATGTTGTTCAATTACTTTCAGATAGTTTTTATTATTGTTATAGCTATTAATCCAACATATAAAAGCAAACCCAGTTAGCAGAATAATGGTGATGTAACCAATCCAATGAAGTAGCCGAGTGCGATATATCCACCAGCGATTATTACCAGCTAATCCTGATTCTCTAAAAATAACATCTTGTAGTAAACTTTTTAGAAAATAACTATGGCCTTTATTGTTGTTTGATAACGATGCCTCACTTTGTGGCAGATGCGCAAAAGAAAAATCTTGAACATTACTGCTATAAGGAACACGATTGCTTAATGTATCCCACATAGTATTTTTTAATTGTTCTAAATTGTCTTGTGTGCCACTTGTAAAATAAATACCACGAGGTAATAAGGTTGTTTCAAAGGCGGAAGAGCTAAATACATCCTCAACATATTGACGTAATATACTTTTTAATTGTGAAAATTGCTGTGGAAATTGATAGATTTCTGCACGTTTCTTTAAATCATGTTCACGGTACATGGTTTCTGGTAACGCATTTTCCAGACGTTGCTGTAAAAGTTCATACTCTTTGTCATAAGCCGCGAGTAAATTGAAGTTGGCCTGCTGCATTTCGTTGTAAGGAAAAGTGAATCCCCATATTTGACTGCGCAATTTTTTATCAAATAATTCAAAATAGGGCATAAAGCCGACTAAAAGATCTACTTTTGTCACCATCACATATATAGGAAAATAAATACCAAACTCTTGATAGAGTTCGTTTAATCGTTTACGTATTGCGACCGCATGTAAGCGCCGTTCATCAGGATGTGTATTCAAGAGATCAGGAAGACTAATCGTCATAATTACGCCATTAATGGGTTGGCGAGAGCGAAATTTTTTCAGTAAATTGACGAAATTTAACCATTCCCTTGCGTCATTTTCTTGATGACTTTCTTGAGTTGTATAACGGCCTGCGGTATCAAGTAAAATCGCATTATTTGTGAACCACCAATCGCAATTACGTGTACCCGCTATACCGCGTAATGCCGTTTTACCATATTGATCTGCAAGGGGAAAATGTAATCCGGAATTGATTAAAGCGGTTGTTTTGCCCGAACCAGGCGCACCAATAATAATATACCAGGGTAATTGATAAATATATTGTTTTGAAAAATGATCATACCAACGTAGTTTATTATCACCAGCTGGGCTTAATTTGGCTTTTTTGAGAATATTTAATGCATCATTAAATTGCTCTATTAAGACGTTATCGTTTGTTCCATGCGTTTTATTCTCTTGATTAACGTGTTGATGAGCACTTAATTGTTTAAGAAGTTTAGCATTAAGCCAGTTTGAATAGAGTTTTGGTATAATTTGGCATAGTAACCAAATAACATAAATAGCAATAATTAGTACAATACAGCTAAATTTTGATTCTAGAGGACGATGGTCATTAAATGCTAGCATTGGCCCTGCAATATAAATAAGTATTGCAAGTAATGTGATACCAATAAAACTCCAGAATAAACGACTCGTAACTATTTTTAACAACCTATCCATTATTTATTATTCATCCTTATCATTTGATCTCACTGGTTGTTCATCAGTACTTTTTTATTTGGGAGGCAGGCAAATAGAGAATAATTTCCACACGGCGGTTGGCCGCACGGCCTTCAGGTGTCTTATTATCGCCAACAGGTTTGGTTGCGCCGAAACCACGCACGCTAATTTGTTTATTCGTTGTTTGTAGGGTTGAAATTAATCGAGCGACAGTTTTGGCTCTTGCTTCGGATAATTCCCAGTTTGAGGGATAAATTGAGCTACGGATTGGTCGATCATCAGTATGACCAATAACTTCAATTCGACCTTCGAGTTTATCTATTTCTTCAATAACTCGTTTAATTGCTTTAATATATTTTGGTGAAAGAGATACGCCACCAGAAACAAACATGCCATCACCAATTAAAATGATTTTACTTTCTTCTGCTGTTTCTGGGACAAGCATTATTCCTGCTTTGATTTCATTTTGTAGTAAAGGCGCTAAGCGTTGAATTTGTACAGGGGGGATCACTGTTTCTTTAATCGTTAAATTAGGTATTTTGGTTTGAATAATTGTAGCGAGTACTGGATTTGTTGCATCGCCGAGTCGCCAGTTTAATGTAATAAATATTAAACAACAGATAAACCCTGCTAAAATAAGGCTAGCCCATAAAGGGACAATTGGTCGCCAAAATTTCATTAAAACAGGTTTATCTTCAGCGTGTAATGATAAACATTCTGGATAATTACCTTTTTCATGCCGTATCAGTTGCAGTAGACGCTGGGTTAATGTATCCAATTGTGAACGACCATTTTCAATAACCCGATAACGGCCTTCAAAACCAAGTAATAGACAATAACATAACAATTCAAGTAAAAATAAATGCTCTCGTGGATGTTTCGATAATTTGGCTAATAGCTGAAAAAATTTTTCACCACCCCATGTTTCATTATGAAATGTCACGAGTAATCCATTTGCTGACCATACTCGACTTCCCCAAGGCGTAAGTGCAGCAGATTCATCCAATGCTGTACATAAACAGTAGCGAGCACCAATAATGACTTCATAAGGTAAACCGGCACGTTGTGCCTCGATTTCAAAATGACGAATATTATCAATTAGCTGTTGACGTAGTTGGCTAGGATTAACTTGTGTAACAGAATTTCGAATTTGCGGAATGGCATTAAGCAATGGATTTGCTGCAATAATAAGGGGATTTTTGTGATAAGCGCATGCCGCATAATTCGCTTGTAACGATTGATCCACGTGATAGTGTTCCTGCATTAATTAGGGTATCCTGATAAATAATAGGCTTAAACTCTTTGGATCAGTCTTGAATAGCCCATAGTTCCATTTTCAATCCAGGAAAATCGCCTGCAATATGTAAAGCGAAGTTGCCTGATTTTTCGATTTGTTGCCAGAGGTCACCTTCATTTATTAATTCAAAATAAATATAACCGGTATGTAAAGGCAAATATTGAGGTTTTATCGGGAGGGATGACAAACTAATACCCGGCAATTGTAATTGAACAAGATCTCTAATATGTGAAATAGGACCAATTTTTACTTGTGTTGGGTAACGACTCATTATGACATCTTTTGGTAAGTCAGCGCGCACAGCCAAAATAAAACGAAATTCGGAAAAAATCTTTCTATCGTGAATGATAGAAACATATAAGCCATGAGCTCTTTCTTGGAGCTCGATTGCAATAGCACGTTCCTTAAGAACAAACGATAACTGTTCGCGTAATAAAGTTAATAATTGCGTAAAACAAGTAATGAGGTCATTATGATTATAAAGCGGATAGTGCTCATTTGGTGTTCTATTTTCTGAAAAGGTTGCTAATTCACAAGAAAATTCCACCCATTCGCTAAAAATACGTTCAGGATGAAGTTGGGGGATATTATGTACATGACTAAGTTGACCAATATAACGATTGATTAGCTGAAGCATGATTAAATCATTAATATTTGATATACCAATTTCGTCTTGGCCTATTCGCATTTTTAATTCTTTACTGCGTTGTTGTAATATTCCGAATAACTCATTGATAAAGCCTTGCATTACGTGATTTGCTTGGCAACGTAAGATAGGAGGAATATAATTTGTTTCTAGATAAATGCTATTGTCGTTCGTTTTTTCCACAATGGTAGCAATGCCCATTGCAATCCAATCTGACGTTAGTTCATCCTCGGCCATAAGTCTAAAACGAGGATAGGCAAATTGTAGTGGCGTACTCCCCATAGAGATGGCATTCACATCGTCAATTTCTTGCTCAATAGCTTGATAACGAGCTAAAGCATGTTTTTGCTCATCAAAAATAATACTTTTTTTACCTTCGTATTGATTGGGTAAAGCAAGAACGATATGAAGATGATTTTTTTTATTTTTGATATGCAAAGGCAAGGGGGCTTGTTCCATATTCTCAAAAAGAAAAGGTGTGCCATCGGGCATGATACCGGCTGCTTTAGATATAGCTAATTTTCCCTGCGCTAATAAAAAATGATTGATTTCAAGCATAGTAAAACCCCAATAAAAAGGGTTTTGTGAAATACCCCAGGCATTGATATAATTTTCAATATAAAGTTCTTGTTGCTGAAAATGATGGGGGCGCAAGAACATACCTTCAGTCCATATGACTTTATTTTTATATGCCATAATTTTTAGTCTTCCTGATAGCTAATTGATGATTGAATTTTCTAAGGATTAATAAGTAGTCCTGTTTGATTGACATCAATATTCAATTTGTAATATTTATTACCCGACCATAGTGTTCTTAAGTTCCATGAACTGTCTTCTGCAATAGGCAATGCTAAACGCCATACTTTATCATTTAGTTGAAGATATTCAGCAATAATACCAATATAACGAGTGCCTTTAGGGGCGATATTTGAAATAGTTTTATTTTCTTCAGGAAGAAGAAAAAATTGTTCGCTTTTTAATAATTCATTACCCAATAATAAGGTCGTATTATTTTGTAAACCAAAGAAATCTGCTTCTAAAAATTTAATATTAGAGGTCAGGAAAAAAAAATGTACTTTTAGTGGCGTTGCTCGGCGTGATTTTATATCTGTATTCGCTACTTTGGCTGAGTGAAATTTTATTTTATATATAAAAGATTCATTATTATCTGATGAAGAACATCCTACTATAAGGGAATATCCCACAAAAAATAAAATATATTTTATATAGACGTTACAGTAAAAATTAAAATAAGGCATAATGTTATCCTTTTGACTAACATTTTGAATAGTAAATAATAAACGAAAAAGTAATAGTAAAAATAATGTGTAATTAGGCGTAGGAGGATAAATTATTTTATTATATTTAGATAACAATTATTAGCAATGATACAGATGTAGCATCTAATTAAGATGAAATAGCATTGCGTATTGGCAATAGTTGATATTCAGTCATTGTCATGGAAGTTACTATTTCACATTATTGGTTGATTGTTTTGTATAAAATATTCATTTTAGTGTATTATTCTAAATTATACTATTTTAATATGGTTTAATTGATATTTTATTTATTACATTATTAAACATAAGCAGATGTCACTCTTGATGATAATGTACTATAGCATTATTTATGCATAGCTGCCGCAAGAGATAAGAATCTTTCTTTCCCTAAAAGTTTTAATATATTATTTTTTATAAGTTAAATTAGCACAAATCTTAATGTTATTAACGGAATAAAATTTTCCTTAGTATAACCTGATTTATTATTTAATGAAAAATAAAATATAAATTTTATATTATTATAGTTATTTATAACAAGTTAAAACATAAAAAAATAATAATATAAAAGTTGTTAAAATCAAAAAGTATTTAATTTTTATGTTTTATCGAAATGATAATATATTATCACCAAATACTTTTTAATTTTATAAATATAATGTTATTTATTTCATGAAAAGGCTAATTATATAAAAATGGGATTTTATCATTTAGAAAATGTGGTTTATTAATGTGCACGATTTTTGATGAGAATATAAATCAATTTTCTGTTTTTTTATATTATTTATTAAATTTTGTAATAAATTGCGTATATAATAGAATAAAATAGCTTAAATGGAGTTTAATGTGGCTAATTATTAATCATACTCCGTATGATTTTTGAATTTTATTGCTCATGTATTATTTTTGTAATATAAATTTGAGTTAAGTTATTGTCTATAACTATATCATAAGAAAGCTATATCATATGAACTCTTCTATACTCAAAATTGGCTTAGTTTCAGTATCAGATCGTGCAGCAAATGGTCTGTACCAAGATCAGGGGATCCCTGCACTTACCAAATGGTTAACAGAAGCATTAGTGGGCGAGTTTATTTTTGAAACACGCCTCATTCCTGATGAACAATTAACCATTGAACAAACATTATGTGAATTGGTCGATCATGTCGGCTGTCATATTATTTTTAGCACTGGAGGGACTGGTCCAGCTTATCGTGATGTTACACCGGATGCAACCTTAGCTATTGCTGACAGAGTAATGCCTGGATTTGGTGAACAAATGCGGCAAATTAGTTTATATTATGTACCTACGGCAATCCTTTCTCGTCAAGTAGCCGTGATCCGTAAGAAGTCTTTAATTGTGAATCTTCCTGGTCAACCAAAGTCAATTAAAGAGACATTGGAAGGTGTTAAAGATGATAATGGTAACTCAGTTGTGGCTGGTATTTTTGCGAGTATTCCTTATTGTATACAATTATTGGACGGACCTTATATTGAGACAAATCCACAGATCATTCAATCGTTTAGACCTAAAAGTGCTATTAAAGCAGCTAAATAAATTAGTTAATCAGCAATACATGGTTAGTCATAATAAATAAGAAAAATTTTTTGAACATAAAGGGAATACAGATTAAATAGATACTTAAAATAAGTAAGAGATATTTTAAAAACTTTGTTTATAACATTTTATTATCGAGTTATTATCGCGTAGTTTGTTATTCATAAACTACGCGATTGTCAGTTAATAATTAATGAGGTTTGTGTGCACCGATAGGCAGAATAGTGCGACCAAACTGTTCGTTAATTACTTCAGCCATGGCTAAATAGATTGCACTAGCACCACAGACAATACCTTCATAACCAGCAAAGGTTAAAATAGCATCATTACCCATAATGTTATGAATAGCTAATAAAAAGAATAATAAAGTTAAGCTAGCAAAAACAAATTGCAAAGCTCGATTAGCTTTCAATGAACCAATAAACATAAATAGTGTAAAAATACCCCACATCGCAAGGTAAATACCTAAAAATAGTTTATCAGTAGGTGCTACACTACCGTTGGTTGGCAGGTACCAGATTGCTACAAGTGTTAACCAAAAGAACCCATAGGATGTAAATGCTGTTACACCAAATGTATTTCCTTTACGAAACTCTAAAATACCTGCAATTATCTGAGCAAGTCCGCCATAAAAAATACCCATTGCGGCAATAGCAGTTACTGCCGGAAAGAATCCTGCATTATGAATATTGAGCAGAATAGTGGTCATACCAAACCCCATTAATCCTAATGGTCCTGGATTGGCTAATTTAATGTCGTTCATATTTCCCCAGTAAAAAGTAACAGGTTATTAAATAAAACAGCAGAAGAAATACTTTATCTCATCTAACATGCGTGGCATATAGTCAAAAAATATTTTTTCCTAATTAAGCCAATGTAAGAATCATTTACTCTCCTGTGCTACAGCTTATACCGCTATTGTTAAAATAGCGGTATATAGTATAAACTGGTGGTGCTGAGTTTTATAGTGGTGAAAAAAGTTTTTTGCCTCCCCTTGATGTTCAACTGTATGCCCCCATCTTAGAAATAAATAAATATAACTTGATAGGATATTTAACAATTTCTTGAAAAAGTATTTGTTAATCCCTATAGAGTTATAAAATGAATTAGCAAACAAGTTTTAAGTGGAGATGTTAAATGGGTAAAATTATTGGTATTGACTTAGGTACAACCAATTCCTGCGTGGCAGTGATGGATGGCACACAGGTTCGTGTACTAGAAAATAGCGAAGGTGATCGTACTACACCATCTATTATTGCTTATACAGCTGACGGTGAAACTTTAGTTGGTCAACCTGCTAAACGTCAGGCAGTGACGAATCCTCAAAACACCCTATTTGCTATTAAACGTTTGATTGGTCGTCGTTTTAAAGACGAAGAGGTTCAACGTGACGTTGGCATTATGCCTTACAAAATTGTTGCTGCAGATAATGGTGATGCGTGGATTGATGTAAAAGGGCAAAAAATTGCACCGCCACAAGTATCAGCCGAAGTTCTGAAAAAAATGAAAAAAACGGCAGAAGATTTCTTAGGGGAAGCTGTTACTGAAGCAGTAATTACTGTTCCTGCGTATTTTAATGATGCTCAACGCCAAGCGACTAAAGATGCTGGTCGTATCGCAGGCTTAGATGTGAAACGTATTATCAATGAACCAACAGCAGCTGCATTAGCGTATGGACTTGATAAAGGACATGGTAATAAAACTATTGCAGTATATGACCTTGGTGGAGGTACATTCGATATTTCGATTATTGAACTCGATGAAGCTGATGGAGATAAAACATTTGAAGTATTAGCCACTAACGGTGATACACATCTAGGTGGTGAAGACTTTGACACTCGTTTAATCAATTATTTAGTAGACGAATTCAAAAAAGAACAAGGTTTTGATTTACGTAATGATCCATTAGCGATGCAACGATTGAAAGAAGCTGCCGAGAAAGCCAAAATTGAACTCTCTTCAGCGCAACAAACCGATGTGAATCTGCCTTATATTACCGCAGATGCTACTGGTCCTAAACACATGAATATCAAAGTAACGCGTGCTAAATTGGAATCATTAGTTGAAGATTTGGTCAAACGCTCAGTAGAACCTGTGAAAGTTGCATTAAAAGATGCAGGATTGTCTGTCTCTGATATTAATGATGTTATTTTGGTTGGTGGTCAAACACGTATGCCAATGGTTCAAAAAGCTGTTAGCGACTTTTTTGGTAAAGAACCACGTAAAGATGTTAACCCTGATGAAGCTGTTGCAGTAGGTGCAGCTGTACAAGGTGGTGTTTTAGCAGGTGATGTAAAAGATGTATTGTTACTTGATGTAACGCCGTTGTCGTTAGGTATTGAGACTATGGGTGGCGTAATGACCACTGTTATACCAAAGAATACAACGATCCCAACTAAACAAAGCCAAGTGTACTCTACTGCTGATGACAATCAAACGGCGGTTACAATTCATGTTCTCCAAGGTGAACGTAAACGTGCAATGGATAACAAATCATTAGGACAATTTAACCTTGAAGGTATTGAGCCAGCACCGCGTGGTATGCCAAAGATCGAAGTAACATTTGATATTGATGCTGACGGTATTTTACATGTATCAGCAAAAGATCAAAAATCAGGACGTGAACAAAATATTACGATTAAGGCTTCATCAGGTTTATCTGAAGATGAAATCCAAAAAATGGTGAGTGATGCGGAGGCAAACTCAGAAGCAGATCGCAAGTTTGAAGAACTCGTTCAAGTGCGTAACCAAGCGGATCATTTGATTCATAGTACACGTAGACAAATAGAAGAAGCAAAAGATGCCTTGTCTGATGATGATAAAAAATCTATTGAGAAAGCCATTTCTGATTTAGAATCTGTTACTAAAGGTGAGGATAAAGCAGAAATCGAAGCGAAAATTCAAGCATTGATCGAGGCATCTTCTAAATTATTAGCACTTTCTCAACAACAAGCACAAGCCGGTGCAGCTTCACATTCAGGTCATGCTGAGCAAAATAATAGCGCTAATGCGGATGACGTTGTTGATGCTGAATTTGAAGAAATTAAGGATGATAAGAAATAATTTTCGTTATCATTTAAACCAATAAATTGTAAAACTATTGGAAATAGTACGGGCGCTGAATTATTCATCGCCCGTGCGAGTATTTATAGGGGCTAAAACCAGCAATGGCGAAACGAGACTATTATGAAATTCTCGGCATAACTAAAAGTGCCGATGAACGTGAAATAAAAAAAGCCTACAAACGTTTGGCAATGAAATATCATCCTGACCGTAATCAGGGTGACAAAGAATCAGAAAATAAATTTAAAGAAGTCAAAGAAGCTTATGAAATATTAAGTGATGCTGAGAAGAAAGCGGCTTATGATCAATATGGCCATGCGGCCTTTGAACAAGGGGGAGGTGGCTTCGGCGGTGCTGCAGATTTTGGCGATATGTTTGGTGATATCTTTGGTGATATCTTCGGAGGAGGGCGACGTCAGCAGCGAGCTAGTCGCGGTGCCGATTTACGCTATAACTTGCAACTTAGCTTGGAAGAAGCTGTTCGTGGTGTAGAAAAAGAAATTCGTATTACTGCGTTGAGTGAATGCGATAGCTGTCATGGTTCTGGTGCCAAAAATAGTTCATCAACAACAACTTGTTCAACCTGTCATGGTAGTGGTTTTGTTCAAATGCGCCAGGGCTTTTTTGCGGTGCAACAAACCTGTCCTCAATGTCAAGGTAAAGGTAAGATTATTAAAGATCCTTGCACTAAATGCCATGGGCAAGGTCGTGTTAATAAGAGTAAGACACTATTAGTTAAAATTCCTGCGGGTGTGGATACTGGGGATTGTATTCGTCTAGCAGGCGAAGGTGAAGCGGGACAACAGGGTGCAGTAGCCGGTGATTTAAATGTACAAATTACTGTTAAACCACATACAATTTTCCAGCGACAAGAAAATAATCTGTATTGTGAAGTACCTATTAATTTTGCACTCGCTGCTCTAGGAGGCGAAATTGAAGTCCCAACATTAGATGGACGAGTTAGTTTAAGAATACCAGCTGAAACACAAACAGGAAAATTATTCCGTATACGGGGCAAAGGTGTTAAATCTGTTCGTAGTAGTACAGTTGGTGACTTACTATGTCAGGTTATAGTTGAAACACCAGTAAAACTAAATGAAAATCAAAAGAAATTGTTAAGTCAATTAGCTGAAAGTTTTGGTAATGATGGTAATTCAAAAAATAGCCCACGATCTAAAAGCTTTTTCGATAGTGTAAAAAAGTTCTTTGATGATTTAACACATTGAGCATCATAGTATTTGCCCGGTAATGAATGCCGGGTATGCATGCTATAAAAATAATATCTTTGCTAGTCCATTTTTAATCACTTCTTTGTCTTTATTATTTAATTTATAATAGCAACTAAATTTGAATAAAAAGCTAATTGACAACTGACCATTTTGCCTAGATTTTACTAGTCTAAACTCACTTTATTATTTTTCTAAGACTATTTTTATATAGTTTAAAGAAATAAATAAATACTGACTTATTATTTTATATTTAGCTATGAATAAAATATGCTTTTAGTACTTAACATAGTTAAATTAAAAAAGAGTATAATTTGACCAAGCAATGCAAGCTGTACTTTGTTGCGTTATAACCAAAAACACTTTAAATAACCTAACGAATTAATTCTATTAATTATACTTAATTTAGCTATTCTCTTTTCTATGTTATGAAGATTAGTAACTCAATAATTAACGTATATTTCACTGTAATACTTCATTAAAGAAGACGAGTGTAATGAATTATTTTTATTTTATATGGATGATATCATGGCTAAAATTGGTTTGCCGTTATCAGAAGTACAAATAAAGCAGGTAGAAGCTGTAATCCAGGAGTTTTCATCATTACAATTAGCTTGGCTATCAGGTTATTTATGGTCACAAGCACAATTAATTTCATCTCAATCTCCAGAAAACGTATTAGTTAGTGCATATGGTGATAAGATTGTTGATGATTCAACAATTCATACCGATCCATTACCGACAATGACTATTATTTCTGCTTCGCAAACAGGAAATGCCAGAAGAATTGCAGAACAACTTAGTATGGACATGGATCGTAATGGTTTTAACGTAAAATTATACCGTGCTGCTGATTACAAATTTAAGCGAATAGCACAAGAAAAAGTACTGATTATTATCATTTCAACACAAGGTGAGGGACAAGAACCTGAAGAAGCTACTGCATTGTTTAATTATCTTTTTTCGAAGAAAGCACCTGAATTAGCGCAAACTCACTTTGCTGTATTCGCACTTGGTGATTCATCTTATGAATTTTTTTGTCGAGCAGGTAAAAGAATTGATGAACGTTTAGCGGTATTAGGCGCTAAACGCTTATTTCCTCGGGTTGATGCGGATATTGATTTTCAACAAACAGCTGATCGCTGGCGGCAATCAACATTATCTTTTCTTACTCAACAATTTATACCACCTGTAGCAAAATCAGATACTGTAGCACCTGTTATTATTGATAGCAGTCTATATACAAGAGCACATCCATTTAAGGCATCTGTTTTGGTTAATCAGAAGATCACGTCTCGGGAAAGCGAAAAAGATATACGACATTTGGAGATTGACCTGGCTGATTCTCATCTTCATTACCAACCGGGTGATGCGGTTGGTGTATGGTTTCGTAATAATCCAGCACTTGTTAACGAAATTTTAACATTACTTTCTATTAATGAGTTTACTGAAGTGAATGCGAATAATGCTAAAATGCCTATAAAGCAAGCATTATTAACACAGTATGAATTAACACAAAATACTGTCGCTATAGTTAAAAAATATGCAGAATTGAGTAAAAATCAGGCGTTATTAGCGCATATAGTTACGACATCCCAAGCACAACAATTAGCAAAATTACTTCCTCTTGTCGATATGTTTCGCCGGTATCCTTCGGTAATTTCAGCAGAACAGTTATTATCATTATTAAGACCGTTAACGCCTCGATTTTATTCAATTTCATCATCGCAAGATGAAGTAGGTAATGAAGTTCATCTTACTGTTGGTGTTGTCCATTATATAATTGATGGTCATTCACGATGGGGAGGCGCATCAAGTTATCTTGCATCATTAAACGAAGACGATCAGTTAGATATATTTATTGAGCACAATGACTTATTTAGACTGCCAACGGATGAGTCAACCGATATTATTATGATTAGCAGTGGGACAGGTATTGCCCCTTTTAGGGCTTTTTTACAACAACGAGCTATACAAGGGGCGACAGGGCGTAACTGGTTATTTTTTGGAAATCCACATTTTATTTCTGATTTTCTCTATCAAGTAGAGTGGCAACGGTACCACAAAGAAGGCTTGTTGACGCGTATTGATCTTGCCTGGTCTCGAGATCAACCACAAAAAATCTATGTACAAAATAAATTATTAGAACAGGCTAAAGATGTTTGGCAGTGGATTACACAAGGCGCAGCAATATATGTATGTGGGGATGCAATAGGTATGGCAAAGCAGGTTGAACTGTCATTGCTTACACTTATTGAGCAACAAGGGCAAATGTCAACGCAACAAGCAGCGGCGTTTTTAGCTGAGTTGCGCAATCTGAGACGCTATCAAAGAGATATATACTGATGAGCAATAATAAACATACTATAGATTTGCCACTTTCAGATAATGAACGCTTGAAAAGTCAAAGTCATTTATTACGTGGGACAATTGTTGATGATTTGAGTAATGGTCTTACAGGTGGCTTTACAGGAGATAATTTCCAACTCATTCGTTTCCATGGGATGTATCAGCAAGATGATCGTGATTTACGTGCTGAACGAGTTGGGCAAAAACTTGAACCTTTGATTAATATGATGCTGCGTTGCCGTTTACCGGGGGGGATCATTACGCCTGCACAATGGCTTGGTATTGATAGTTTTGCCAAACAAAATACATTATATGGTACCCTTCGCCTAACTAACCGGCAAACATTTCAATTTCATGGTATTCTTAAACCTAAAATTAAACAAATACATCAATTGTTAAATCAGTTAGGACTTGACTCCATTGCCACGGCTGGTGATGTAAACCGTAATGTCCTATGTACGCCCAATCCAGTTGAATCAATACTCCATCAGGAAGCCTATGAATGGGCTAAAAAAATTTCTGAGCATTTGTTGCCCAAAACACACGCTTACGCTGAAATTTGGTTAGATAAAGAAAAAATAGCCGGATCAGAAAGTGAGCCTATATTAGGAAATAGTTATTTACCACGTAAATTTAAGACAGCTGTCGTTATTCCGCCCCACAATGATATTGATCTTCATGCTAATGATCTTATTTTTATTGCTGTGAGTCAGCATGGTCGGTTGATTGGATTTAATGTTTTAATTGGGGGCGGATTATCCATGACATTCGGTGATAAAAGTACTTGGCCCGGTTTAGCATTACCATTAGGCTATATCTGCCTCCATGACACGTTAGCTGTTGCCCAGGCAGTAGTAACGACACAACGTGATTGGGGAAATCGCAATAATAGAAAAAATGCCAAAACACGTTATACCTTAAATCGAATTGGTCTAACTCCTTTTCGTCGTGAAGTAGAAACACGCGCTAAAATAACATTCGAAAAAGTAAAACCTTATACTTTTACAGCACGAGGTGATCGTTTTGGTTGGGTTAAGGGAATCGATAATCAATGGCATTTAACATTATTTATTGAAAATGGTCGTTTGCGCGATTCGTCCGAACATTCACTAAAAAGCGGTATGGCTGAAATAGCAAAAATCCATCAAGGCGATTTCCGTTTAACCGCCAATCAGAATATTATCATTGCGGGTGTTAGTAATGAACAAAAAAACCTGATTGAAAAGCTTGCTAGACAAAGTGGCTTACTTGATGACAATGTAACCACACTACGAAAAAATGCCATGGCATGTGTTTCTTTTCCCACTTGTCCATTGGCAATGGCTGAAGCTGAACGATTTTTGCCTAAATTTATTAGCCAATTAGATAAAATTATGGCGAAATATCATTTACAAAAGGACTATATTGTTTTACGTATAACTGGCTGCCCAAATGGTTGTGGTCGAGCTATGTTAGCGGAAATAGGAATGGTTGGCCGCGCAATAGGCCGTTATAATCTCTATTTAGGTGGTAACCGTATTGGTACACGCATACCTCGTTTATTTAAAGAAAATATTACTGATTCAGAAATACTATTATTACTTGAACCTATGATCCGTGACTGGGCGATGTATCGAAATAAAAATGAAGGTTTTGGCGATTTTATTATCCGCAATGGCACAATTAAGCCAGTTATTGATCCAGCAAGCGATTTTTATGATTAATTAACCGCAAGATCTTTGAGAATCTATGGACTATTTACCAATATTTATTAATTTGCGGGAAAAAAACGTATTAGTAGTTGGCGGCGGTAAGGTTGCTACACGTAAAATTAGACAGCTAATATCTACAGGGGCGATTATTCATGTTGTTGCCCCCGTATTACATGATGTTTTGCAGCAATTAGTCAAACAACATCAAATCTACTGGTATGCAAAAACATTCGATGAAGCCTTACTTGATAACAAAATTTTAGTTATTGCGGCGACGCATGATAAAAAAATCAATCGGATTGTATTTGAAACAGCATCAAAAAAGTCATGTCTCGTTAACATTGTTGATAATCCATCCCTATGCTCATTTATTTTTCCTGCTATTATAGATCGTTCCCCCTTATTGATTGCTATTTCATCTACAGGTAAAGCGCCTGTATTAGCTCGCCAATTAAAAGAAAAATTTGAAGCAATGCTATCACCCCGCTTAGGTCGTATTGCTGACATTGCAGGTTGCTGGCGAGAGCGAGTCAGTGCAAAATTGCATGATATAAAGTTACGTCGTCGTTTTTGGGAGTTCATTTTTACCAGTCAATTTGTTTCTCTCATTGAAAAAGGGCATGAAAAGCAAGCAGAACACTATTTATTGCAACAATTAGATGAGATTGATACGAGCCCATGCGGAGAAGTTATACTAGTCGGTGCAGGGCCAGGTGATACAGGATTATTAACGCTTAATGGCTTACAGGCTATTCAGCGTGCAGATGTAATTTTATATGATGCCTTAGTTAATCCGCAGATTTTAGCCTTCGCGAGAAAAGAGTCTGATTTAATTTGTGTTGGTAAGCGAGCGGGTAAACATTCTGTTGTTCAATCAGACACAAATTGTTTATTAGTTGATTATGCAAAACAAGGTAAATGTGTTGTACGTCTAAAAGGTGGTGATCCTTTTATCTTTGGTCGAGGTGGTGAAGAAATCAAGGTTCTTAGGAAATATAATATAGCTTATAGTGCTATTCCAGGGATCACAGCCGCGATAGGAAGCTGTGCATATGCAGGTATACCTATTACGTACCGAAATGTTTCACGAGGTGTTACGTTAATTACTGGACATTCTAGCGATGATCAAGATACATTACATTGGCCAGCCTTAGCACAACTACCTCATACAGTGATTATTTATATGGGTATGATGAAAACAAATTATATTCAACAACAACTTATTAACTACGGTAAAGATCCATCGACACCTGTCGCTATTATTAGTAAAGGTACTTGTGACGAACAACAAACGCATATCGGGTGTTTAAGTGAACTTGCTGAATTAGCTAAGCAAGCAGAATCTCCCGCATTACTAGTCATTGGTGATGTAGTAAAAATGAGCGAAGAATTAGCTTGGTTTTTTCATGAGGCTGAAGTCGCTTAGTCATAAATGAATTAATGTAAATTTAAGCGACTAAAAATAAAAAACCAGCGTACGCTGGTTTTTTATAAAGCAATAAAAAGTGTAAACACAATTATTGCATCGCTTTAATTTGCGCCATCAAATTCGCTTTATGACGCGCAGCCTTATTTTTGTGGATCAAGCCTTTGCTTGCCATACGATCAACAATAGGTTGCATTACGCTAAATGCAGCTTCTGCAGCAGCTTTATCGCCAGAAGAAATTGCCGCATATACTTTTTTGATGAAAGTACGAGTCATAGAGCGACGGCTTGCATTGTGTTTACGGCGCTTCTCAGACTGGACGGCGCGTTTCTTAGCTGATTTTATATTAGCCAAGGTCCAACTCCCAAATAATTTTCTAAAGGACAATTCAAAGGTTGAGGAATATGCCTCGATAACCGCTAATTGTCAATCTATTTGTACATACTAACGCCGCTTTTTTACTTAGAAACACGTTATCATATTAGACACAATGTTTCTTTGTAACAAAAGTAACGCAACGAATTATATATGGGCAGGGATTTTATCAGTTTTATTAAATATAATACAGCTTTTCAAGTATTTTTTTTATTAATAATATTTATCTGATTAACATTTCATTTAAAAAAGAACTTTGGCATACATATTCCATAGAACTGTGTATAATTAAAGGTTAACCTTAGTATAGGCAGTTGATATAATTCCCAATTTGTTGATTGATTAACAGAGCTTACTAGAATGGAGCTAATTCGCGGTTTACATAATATTCGCTCCCATCATAAAGGGTGTGTTTTGACGATTGGTAATTTTGATGGTGTTCATTTAGGCCATCAAGCATTATTGCGTCGGCTAAAAGAAAAGAGCTTGCGGCAGGGGCGACCTGCTATGGTAATAATATTTGAACCGCAACCATTAGAGGTATTCGCTCCACAGGATGCACCACCTCGAATAACGCGCTTCAGAGACAAGTATAAATTTTTAGCACAGTGTGATATTGATTATTTATTGTGTGTGAAATTTGATAAGAAATTTGCCTCAATGACAGCAGAGGAATTTATCACACTGTTACTTGTCGAAAAACTTGAAATTAACTGTATTGCTGTTGGTGATGATTTTCGATTTGGGTGTTGCCGAATAGGTAATATTGATCTTCTCAAATTGCGTGGTAAACAATATCATTTTGAGGCAGCATGTGCTGATAGTGTAATGACTGAATATGATATACGTATCAGTAGTACAGCGATTCGTCAGGCATTACAACAAGGAGAATTGCATAAAGCTGAGAAAATGCTAGGACGACCTTATAGTATTAGTGGTCGCATCATACATGGTGACGCTATCGGTCGAACGATTGGGTTTCCGACGGCAAATATTGCTTTAGATAATCAGCGTTGTCCTATTCATGGCGTTTACGCAGTCGAAGTTTTAGGGAATGCTAAACAAAAGCTTTATGGTGTGGCAAATGTAGGTATTCGGCCTACTGTATCAGGTCAACGTCGCTTACTTGAAGTTCATTTACTTGATTTTAACCAAAATTTATATGGAGAGCATCTTAATATTATTTTTCGGGAAAAATTACGCGATGAACAACGATTTGCCTCTCTGGACGCATTAAAGCAACAAATAGACAATGATGTTATGTGTGCACGCCAATTTTGGAGTGGTTGATTGTAACGTACATGGTATACAACATACATACTCAAAAAGTATGGGTAACTGTTATTTAATTTATCAAGAAAAACCATGGATTTAAATAAAATATCTTGTATTAATTTATATTGAATGGAACAAAAAAGCCAATGAGTGATTATAAAGATAGTCTGAATCTACCTGAAACCGGGTTTCCAATGCGTGGCGATCTCGCTAAACGAGAACCAGGTATGTTAAAACGTTGGTATGATAATAAATTATATAGTGCAATTCGTCAGGCTAAGCAGGGTAAAAAAATGTTTATACTGCATGATGGCCCTCCTTATGCAAATGGATCCATTCATATTGGCCACGCAGTAAACAAGATACTTAAAGATATTATTATTAAGTCTAAAGGAATGGCAGGCTATGACTCACCTTATATACCAGGTTGGGATTGTCATGGTTTACCAATTGAATTAAAAGTTGAACAACAAGTAGGAAAGCCTGGTGATAAAATTTCTGCGGCAGAATTTCGCCAAGCATGTCGTGATTATGCAGCGATACAAGTCGCAGAGCAAAAAGCGGGATTTATTCGTCTTGGTGTACTAGGTGAATGGGATAAACCTTATTTAACAATGGATTATAATACGGAAGCTAACATCATTCGTGCATTAGCACGTATTATTGATAATGGCCATTTGTTTAAAGGTGCGAAGCCTGTTCACTGGTGTACTGACTGCCGTTCGTCTCTCGCTGAAGCTGAAGTTGAATATGATGAGCTTACATCACCTGCAATTGATGTTTGTTTTGCTGCCGTTGATCCAAAGCCTGTTGCAAATATATTTTCAGTAAATAAAGTCTTTGATACCTTGAATCTAGTTATTTGGACAACTACCCCATGGACACTGCCAGCTAATCGCGCAATAGCGTTACATCCTGAATTTGATTATCAATTAGTAGAAGCCAATGATCAAACCTTGATTATAGCTGCTGAACTTGTAGAAAGTGTTATGCAACGTTACGGTTATAGTGACTGGACAATTCTAGGTCAATGTAAAGGCGCTGATTTAGAGCTAATGCGTTTTAAACATCCATTTCTTGATTTTGATGTTCCCGTTATATTAGGTGAACATGTTACACTTGATGCAGGTACGGGTGCGGTTCATACGGCCCCAGGACATGGGCCAGATGACTTTGTAATTGGCCAAAAATATGGCTTGGAAATCGCTAATCCGGTCGGAGGGGATGGCCATTTTTTACCTGGTACAGGAGCTGGCCTAGATGGCATGTTTGTATTTAAAGCTAATAAGGTCGTCATCGAACTATTAGAGGCGAAAGGCGTTTTATTACATAAAGAAACGATTCAACATAGCTATCCTTGTTGCTGGCGGCATAAATCTCCAATTATTTTCCGTGCAACGCCTCAATGGTTTATTAGTATGGACCAAAAAGGCTTACGTAAACAATCTTTAAAAGAAATACAAGAGGTTCGTTGGATCCCCTCTTGGGGCGAGGCTCGTATTGATACTATGGTTGCGAGTCGACCTGATTGGTGTATTTCCCGTCAGAGAACCTGGGGCGTACCGATGGCGATGTTTGTTCATAAACAAACTGAGCAGCTACATCCTCGTACAACCGAATTGATGGAAGAAGTTGCTAAACGCGTTGAGAAAGAAGGAATTCAGGCATGGTGGGATTTATCTCCTGAAACATTGTTAGGCGAAGATGCTGAACAGTATGAAAAAGTACCTGATACATTAGATGTTTGGTTTGATTCGGGATCAACGAATTTTTCTGTTGTTGATGTTAGACCAGAATTTCACGGACAACAAGCAAATATGTATTTAGAAGGTTCGGATCAACATCGTGGTTGGTTTATGTCTTCACTAATGATCTCTACTGCAATACATAATAAAGCACCTTATCATGAGGTGTTAACTCACGGTTTTACCGTGGATGGACAAGGCCGGAAAATGTCCAAATCCTTAGGGAATACGGTGAGTCCTCAACAAATTATGGATAAAATGGGAGCAGATATTTTACGTCTCTGGGTAGCTTCAACAGATTATACTGGTGAAATAGCTGTTTCTGACGAGATCCTTAAGCGTTCAGCTGATGCTTATCGTCGTATTCGTAATACAGCACGTTTCTTATTGGCAAACTTAAATGGTTTTGATCCTCAACAACATCTAGTAAATCCAAAAGATATGATAATGTTGGATCGTTGGGCTGTAAGTTGTGCTTATACGGCACAAAATGAAATCATATCGCATTACGATAATTATGATTTTCATCAGGTTGTTCAGCGGTTAATGCATTTCTGTTCAGTGGAAATGGGATCCTTCTATTTAGATATCATTAAAGATCGCCAATATACGGCTAAAGCTGACAGCTTAGCACGTCGTAGTTGCCAGACAGCACTATATCATATAGCGGAAGCACTTGTACGCTGGATGGCACCCATATTATCGTTTACGGCTGACGAAATTTGGTCTTATTTACCAGGTAAGCGGGATACGTTTGTTTTCACGCAAGAATGGTATAATCAGCTCTATCATCTTGATGCTACTGAATCAATGAATGACGCTTTTTGGGCGCATATTCTGCAGGTTCGTAGTGAAGTCAATAAAGTAATAGAGCAGGCACGAAATGACAAATTAATAGGTAGTTCATTAGAAGCTGATGTGACGATTTATGCAGATAATGATGTTGCTGAACCGCTGTTACGTTTAGAAAATGAGTTACGTTTTGTTTTCATTACATCAGGTGCCAGCATTAAGCCATTAAGTGAAGTTAATGGTGATGAACAACAAAGTGATGTGTTTAATCATTTAAAAATAGGATTGGCTAAAGCTGCTGGCGCAAAATGTCCACGTTGTTGGCATTATGCTCAAAATATCGGTAAGAATAGTCAGCACCCTACGCTTTGTGGTCGCTGTGTGACGAATGTGGCTGGAAACGGCGAACAACGCAGGTACGCTTAATGGTCAAATCGATTTCATCAACAGGATTACGCTGGCTTTGGTTAGCGGCTTTAGTATTTGCGTTAGATATTGGTAGTAAATATTGGATTATAACGACATTCCAGCAGTATGAATCAGTAAATCTATTGCCTTTTTTTAGCTTTACTTATGTACATAATATAGGTGCAGCATTCAGCTCATTTGAAGGTTATCGTTGGCTGCTTTCTGGGATCGCTATAATAGTAAGTATTCTACTTACCGTCATGTTATATCGCACGCCCAAAAATGATAAAATCACAGCAATTTCTTTTGCTTTAATTATTGGTGGTGCTTTAGGCAATCTTGCAGATCGACTTTATCATGGTTATGTTATCGATTTTCTCCATTTTTTTATTAAGAATTGGAGTTATCCAATATTTAATTTGGCAGATACAGCAATTTGTATCGGTGCTGGCTTAATTATATTAAGTTCATTTTGGCATTCCAATCATTCAAATGGTGTAGACAAGCAAATGAAGACTGACAAGAAAAATGTTAGCAAATAATTAGCTTGATTTATTTACAAAAAATATATTGTTAGATTAAGGAGCAGCTTAATAGTATTAGGCTGCTCTTTGCAATATAAGAGGCGCTTATGCAAATTTTATTAGCCAATCCAAGAGGATTTTGTGCCGGTGTCGATCGTGCAATTAGTATTGTTGAACATGCTTTGACTATTTATGGTGCGCCGGTTTATGTACGTCATGAAGTCGTCCATAATCGTTATGTTGTCAATAGACTAAAAAAAACAGGTGCAATTTTTATTGAGGAAATAAGTGAAGTACCTGATGGAGCTATTTTAATCTTTTCTGCTCATGGTGTATCTCAATCTGTGAGGGCTGAAGCAAAAAGTCGTGAACTCACCATATTTGATGCAACATGCCCACTCGTGACCAAAGTCCATATGGAGGTCGCTCGCGCGAGTCGTAAAGGTATAGAAGCAATTTTAATTGGTCATGCCGGACACCCTGAAGTTGAAGGGACTATGGGGCAATATGATAATCCTGCAGGGGGAATGTATTTGATTGAATCTCCCGAAGATGTTTTAAGGCTAAAGGTAAAAGATGAAAAAAAATTGTGCTTTATGACACAGACAACACTATCTGTTGATGATACATCTGCAATTATTGAAGCATTATTAATACGTTTTCCTGATATTGTTGGACCACGAAAAGATGATATTTGCTATGCAACTACTAATCGTCAAGAGGCGGTAGCAAGCTTAGCTAAAAGAGCGCAAGTTGTTTTAGTCGTTGGTTCAAAAAACTCATCAAATTCTAATCGATTAGCTGAATTAGCCAGACGAATGGGGCGTATATCTTATCTTATTGATTCTTCAGAAGACATCAAAAAAGAATGGCTAGATAATGTCGATTGTATTGGCGTCACAGCAGGTGCATCTGCACCAGATATCTTGGTAAAAAATGTTATTGAAAAATTGTATACCTTGGGCGGTAAGGACGTTATTGAATTACCCGGACGCGAAGAGAACATCATTTTTGAAGTTCCTAAAGAGTTACGCATTCGTAAAGAGAAATGATATAACGAGTGATATCAGAATATAATGATGTGATAAATATATTCAATAATATAGACATCATTTAAAAAAATTGACTCGATTTCATTATGGATCATGTTGATAACCCGTATTAAACAAAAGGAAAATATTATGAATAATCATAGGGTGCGTGTTGCTGTTGCCGGAGCAAGTGGTCGGATGGGTCGCCAGCTGATCCAAGCAATACTTGAAATGGAAGAGGTTGTACTCGGTGCAGCATTAGAGCGTATTGGATCTTCATTTATTGGCCATGATGCGGGTGAGCTTGCTGGTTGCGGTAATGTGGGTATAACAGTTAATGATTGTCTCGATGATATTATTAATGACTTTGATATTCTCATTGATTTTACTCGGCCAGAAGGAACATTAAATCACTTAACTTATTGCTGTAAGCACCATAAGGGAATGATTATTGGAACAACTGGATTTGATGAAGAAGCTAAAACAAGCATTAGTCTTGCAGCAGAAAAAATTCCTATTGTTTTTGCTGCTAATTTCAGTGTCGGCGTGACATTATTATTAACTTTATTAGAACAGACAGCAAAAGTTATGGGTGAGTATACGGATATTGAAATTATAGAAGGTCATCATCGTCATAAAGTTGATGCACCCTCAGGAACAGCACTTGCAATGGGTGAAACTATTGCAAAAACACTTGGGCGTGATCTAAAAACCTGTGCTGTTTATAGTCGTGAAGGACATACTGGTGAGCGTGATCGTAAAACTATTGGTTTTTCAACCATTAGAGCAGGTGATTTAGTTGGTGAACATACCGCAATGTTTGCAGATATCGGTGAACGCATAGAAATTACGCATAAGGCTTCAAGTCGTATGACTTTTGCGAAAGGTGCAGTACGTGCTGCAATCTGGTTATATCAATATAAACAAGGTCTTTATGATATGAGAGATGTTCTTGGTTTAAAATAGCATTATTTAGTCAATAAAAAATGTCATTATTTTATTAATTTATATAAAAAAATAAAATTTAATTAATTGATAAGTAATGAAAAATAAAAATAAAAATAAATAATAATGTTTTTGTGAGTTATTTATTATTAATCAATATAAAATTAATTTTTATCTTTAAATGGGTAGATAATTTGTTCAAATTTAAAGCGATAATACTATTTTTTCTTAATATTATCGCTTATTTCTTTTATTCTACCTTTTCTAAAGCTTAATTGCTTTTTTTTGCCAAGTTTATTATTTTTTTTAATCAATATGTGTTGACTATGCATTATAATCTCTAAAAATATAAAAATAACTTACCATTATGGCTAGACAAATTACATGTATATCTCTAAAATAAATTTGATTTGCCGGCTAGGTGCATATCTTAATTTTCATTAATGGATGAAATACTATGCAGCAATTATGAATATTTATTTAAGTCGGAGGTATTTTGCGTAAGTCAGCTCTTTTGGTTCTAGATGATGGGACCATATTTCGAGGTCGATCTATTGGCGCATTAGGATCGACAGTCGGTGAAGTAGTTTTTAATACTTCAATGACAGGTTATCAAGAAATTCTTACAGATCCTTCCTATTCCCATCAAATTATTACACTTACTTATCCTCATATTGGCAATATCGGTACTAATATTTCAGATGAAGAATCTTCAAAAATACATGCTCGTGGTCTGATTATTCGAGATTTATCATTAATATCAAGTAATTTCCGCAGTCAAACTTCCCTATCTGATTATCTAAAATACCATAACATTGTCGCTATTGCTGATATAGATACTCGTAAGTTAACACGATTATTGAGGCATAAAGGCTCACAAAATGGCTGTATTATGGCTGGAGAAATGGCTAATGAAACAGATGCATTAACGAAAGTACGTGAGTTCCCTGGATTAATTGGGCTTGATTTAGCAAAAGAGGTCACAACACAGCAGCAATATACATGGACGCAAAGAACTTGGTCATTAATAAATGGCTTACCAGATACCAAGGAGGATAAGATATTACCTTATCATGTCGTAGTTTATGATTTTGGTGTTAAACAAAATATCTTACGCATGCTCGTTGATCGTGGTTGTCGATTAACTGTTGTGCCAGCGCAAACATCTGCACAAGATGTAATGAAATTACAACCCGATGGTCTATTTTTATCAAATGGTCCAGGAGATCCCGCCGCTTGCTGTTACGCTATTAAGGCAATACAACAACTTTTAAAAACTAATCTTCCTCTATTCGGCATTTGTCTTGGCCATCAATTACTGGCTTTAGCATCTGGCGCCAAAACAGTTAAAATGAAATTTGGCCATCATGGTGGAAACCACCCTGTAAAAGATATTGTTAGTAATAAAGTTATTATTACTGCTCAAAATCATGGTTTTGCCGTAGATGAATTTAGTTTGCCCAATTGCTTAAAAACGACCCATAAATCCCTATTTGATGGCACGCTGCAAGGTATACATCGCACAGATAAACCGGCATTTGGCTTTCAGGGACATCCAGAAGCTAGTCCAGGTCCCCATGATGCAGCTCCACTTTTTGATCATTTTATTAACCTAATAAAAAATTACCGTTCGACTACAAGATAAATCAGGAGAAAAAATGCCAAAACGTACAGATATACAAAGTATCCTGATTTTAGGTGCTGGACCGATCGTTATTGGTCAAGCCTGTGAATTTGATTATTCAGGAGCACAAGCATGTAAAGCACTACGTGAAGAAGGCTATCGCATTATTTTGGTAAATTCCAATCCGGCAACTATTATGACCGATCCCAAAATGGCTGATGCAACATATATTGAACCTATTCATTGGCAAGTTGTACGTAAGATTATTGAAAAAGAACGTCCGGATGCTATTTTACCAACAATGGGAGGCCAAACAGCACTCAATTGTGCTTTAGATTTGGAACGACATGGCGTCTTAGCAGAATTTTCGGTTATGATGATTGGTGCCACTGCGGATGCTATTGATAAAGCAGAAGATCGACGCCGGTTTGATCAAGCGATGAAAAAAATAGGATTAGAAACTGCCCGTTCAGGAATTGCACATTCAATGAAGGATGCCCTATCAGTTGCTGAAAGAGTGGGATTTCCTTGTATTATTCGTCCTTCATTTACTATGGGCGGAAGTGGCGGAGGGATTGCTTACAATCGTGAGGAGTTTGAGGAAATTTGTATGCGTGGCTTAGATTTATCGCCGACGCACGAATTACTGATTGATGAATCACTAATTGGTTGGAAAGAGTATGAAATGGAGGTCGTGCGTGATACGCATGACAATGCTATCATTATTTGTTCGATTGAAAACGTTGATGCAATGGGTATTCATACGGGAGATTCTATTACCGTTGCACCAGCACAAACACTGACAGATAAAGAGTATCAAATAATGCGTAATGCTTCGATAGCTGTATTACGTGAAATTGGTGTAGAAACGGGCGGGGCCAATGTTCAGTTTGCAATTAATCCTAAAAATGGCCGAATGATTATTATTGAAATGAACCCACGTGTTTCACGCTCATCAGCTTTAGCATCAAAAGCAACTGGTTTTCCTATTGCAAAGATTGCTGCTAAACTTGCCATAGGCTATACACTTGATGAACTTAATAATGATATCACGGGAGGAAAAACACCAGCATCATTTGAGCCATCAATTGACTATGTTGTGACCAAAATACCTCGATTTAATTTTGAAAAGTTTATTGGAAGTAATAATCGATTAACGACCCAAATGAAATCAGTCGGTGAAGTTATGGCTATTGGCAGAACATTTCAAGAATCTATACAAAAAGCCTTACGTGGATTGGAAGTCGGTGCTACAGGATTTGATCCACACATTAACCTTGACGATGATGAATCTCTTACACGAATTCGCTATGAACTAAAAGAAGCAGGTGCTGAACGTATTTGGTATATAGCTGATGCTTTCCGTATTGGTATGTCTGTTGATGGTGTATTTAATCTGACAAATATTGATCGTTGGTTTCTTGTTCAAATTGAAGAATTAGTTCGTTTAGAAACACAACTGGTTGAATGTGGTTTCACGGGATTACAGTCAGAATTTTTACATTTTTTAAAACGTAAGGGATTCTCTGATGCTCGATTAGCACATCTTTTAGAGGTATCTGAATCAAAATTACGTGAATTTCGCTATCATAATGGTATTTACCCTGTATATAAGCGAGTAGATACGTGTGCAGCAGAATTTTCTACTAATACGGCCTATATGTACTCTACGTATGAAGAGGAGTGTGAAGCTGACCCGCAACATATTAAACCTAAGATAATGATATTGGGAGGCGGGCCTAATCGCATTGGTCAAGGTATTGAATTTGATTATTGTTGTGTTCATGCTGCATTAGCATTACGAGAGGATGGCTACGAAACAATTATGGTTAACTGTAATCCTGAGACAGTATCAACGGATTATGATACATCAGATAGGCTTTATTTTGAGCCCGTCACATTAGAAGATATATTAGAAATTGTCAGAGTAGAGCAGCCACAAGGTGTGATCGTTCAATATGGGGGGCAAACGCCATTGAAATTGGCAAGGGCGTTAGAAGCGGAAGGTGTTACTATTATTGGTACGTCACCAGAGGCCATTGATCGTGCTGAAGATCGTGAACGTTTTCAGCAGGCGGTTAATCGATTAGGATTAAAGCAACCTGCAAATGCAACCGTAAATACGTTACAAAAGGCACTCGAAGAGGCAAAATTAATTGGTTATCCATTAGTTGTAAGACCCTCCTATGTTCTCGGGGGGCGAGCAATGGAAATTGTTTATGATGAGATAGATTTACGTCGCTATTTTCAAAGCGCTGTAAATGTATCAAATGAGGCGCCTGTATTGCTTGATCATTTTCTTGACGATGCCATTGAAGTAGATATCGATGCTATTTGCGACGGTGAGAAAGTATTCATTGGCGGTATTATGGAGCATATAGAACAAGCCGGTGTTCATTCAGGAGATTCTGCCTGCTCATTGCCAGCTTATACCCTTAGTCATGAAATTCAAGATGTTATGCGCCATCAGGTGAAACAATTGGCATTTGAGCTAGAAGTTCGTGGCTTAATGAATGTGCAATTTGCTATTAAAGATAATGAGATTTATCTGATTGAAGTTAACCCTCGGGCAGCAAGAACGATCCCTTTTGTCTCTAAAGCGACGGGTGTACCACTAGCTAAAGTGGCTGCCCGAGTAATGGTTGGACAGTCTTTAGCGCAACAGCAAATAACCGAAGAAATTATACCACCTTATTATTCAGTTAAAGAAGTTGTATTACCTTTTAATAAATTTCCTAATGTTGATCCTATTTTAGGGCCAGAAATGCGATCAACGGGTGAAGTTATGGGGGTAGGACGAACGTTTGCGGAAGCCTTTGGTAAAGCGATGTTAGCAAGTCAGTTACGTATGTTAAGTAAAGGCAGGGCGTTACTTTCTGTTCGAAATGAAGATAAAAAACGAGTCATTAAGTTAGCAGAGAAATTAATCAATCTCGGTTTTACGTTAGATGCGACACATGGTACTGCTGTTGCTTTAGGGGAAGCTGGTATTAATCCTCGATTGGTGAATAAAGTACATGAAGGGCGGCCGCATATTCAGGATAAAACTAAAAATGGTGAGTATGTCTATATAGTCAATACAACAGCTGGCCGTCAAGCGATTGAGGATTCTAAACTCATTCGTCGTAGTGCATTGCAATATAAAGTTCATTATGACACAACATTAAATGGAGGGTTTGCAACAACAATGGCCATGTCTACGGATCCTACAGAACGCGTTATCTCTTTGCAGGAAATGCATCAATTATTGCACTAAACGGATTAATTTAGAGTATTACACGTTACTCTATTAAATTTATCTATTTGAAATTAATAATTTTATTAAGAAATGTTATTTATTAAATATGATTTTTTACTGATTATTTTTATATAATGGTAAAACAAAGAATTATGAATAAAATGATTTAATATAATAAACTGTCTGCGCCAACTAGCCTATTTAGTAAATTGCTGGCGCAAACAATAAACTTATTTTATCGTATTTTCTTATCGATTAACTAAATATACCTACCTTAATACCAAGTGCAATCAGTAGCCCGCCAAGAAGTTTATCTATAGGTGATTGTGCTTTATTAAATATATTTTGTACTTTAGGATGTTGGACTAAATGCACCAGTAATGGCCACCAAATAACTCCCAATAACACAATAATCGATGCGTACCAGAGTTTTTCTAAAATAGTGGAATTTGGGGATAATACTTGTGTAAAGAGTGCCAAAAAAAACAATGTTGCTTTAGGGTTAAGTAAGTTACATAAATAGCCCTGAAAAAATGCTTGTTTTTGGCTTACTTGTTGTTTTTCATTTTGGGAAACACATATTTTATGTTCACCTTTACTTATAAGCGCTTGGCAACCTAACCAAATTAAATAAATAGCACCAATATATTTAATAAGATTAAATAATTGGGGAATTGCAGCAATGACTACAGCTAGTCCAGCGACACAATAAATCATATGGGTAACAATACCAAGAATAACGCCAAGTGCTGTCATCATAGCGGCATTATAAGGATAACGCGCCGCATTTTTTATTATCAGAAAAAAATCTGGACCGGGTGAAAGCATGCCTAATGCGGCAATAGACATAACTAAAAGAGATGTTTCTAACATGGTAATCTCATTATTAATGCAGAAAAAAAAGTGAAAATCGCTGTCGAGAAAGGCGAGTTGATAGGTTATTATTATCATTTTATTATAGATTAAGGCAACAATTAATTTACTTTCTATTGGCAAATAATGGCGTAAACAAATAACATCACCGATGTGATTTATCTTTTGAGTAAAATATATGAAAATTAGTTTAATAGCCGCTATGGCGCAGCAACGTGTAATTGGTCATGACAATCAAATGCCATGGTATTTGCCTGCAGATTTAGCTTGGTTTAAACGGAATACGTTACATAAACCGGTTATTATGGGTCGAAAAACCTTTGAATCGATTGGCCGTCCATTACCTAATCGAGAAAATATCGTATTAAGTCACTATCCAGGCAGTAATAAAAATGTGAGTTGGGTGAGAAGTATTGATGAAGCCTTATATAAAGTAGATACTGCATCAGAAGTTATGGTTATTGGTGGCGGTCATCTTTATTCAGTATTTTTGCCATTAGCTCATCGACTCTATTTAACGCATATTGATTTAAATATAGCAGGTGATACTTTTTTTCCTGATTATACTCTGTTTAACTGGCAAATATTATTTGATGAGTTTCATCAAGCTGATGAGAAAAACCCTTATCATTATCAATTTCAAATACTTGAAAGACAATTATAATGTTTAACATACATTAAAAGAGAATTAACAGTGTGTTAGATAATATTTAATCTCGGCTAAATGCTTTTTGTTTAAAAAAAGTTTTATCTTCCCAACGCAACATAGTTAATTTCTTTCCCCAACAACATCCCGTATCTAATGGATAGAAGCCTTTAGGTGCACCTTTGCCTTTTAACGAAGCCCAATGTCCGAAGACAATACTATAATGTTGTGCGACACTATTAGCTAAAGTAAACCAAGGCTTAAGCGGTTTAGGTGCTTCATCAGGAGCCTCTTTACAATCAAAATCTAAACTACCATTAGGATAACAATAGCGCATACGGGTTAATACATTAGTAGTAAAGCGTAAACGAGCTATACCTGCTAAGGATTCACTCCAGTAATTAGGATAATCACCATACATTTCATCAAGAAATAAATTATAACTATCGCTCGCTAATATTTTTTCCACGTCTTTAGCACAGTTTTTCAAGGTAGTGATATCCCATTGAGGGCTAATACCAGCATGTGCCATCACTAATTTCTTTTCTTCATCTACATGTAACAAAGGTTGATGGCGTAACCAAGTTAATAATTCATCACAATCGGGTGCCATAAGTAATTCAGATAGATTATCCCGTTTTTTATTGCTCGAAATACCGGCATGGACAGCCAATAGATGAAGGTCATGATTACCTAAGACTAAGCGAACAGAATTACGTAAAGAATAAACTAAACGCAATACAGAAAGAGAGTCTGGACCTCGGGCAACAAGATCACCGGTTAACCATAATGTATCTTTGTCTACGTCAAACGCTGACTTTTCGAGTAAGGCTTGTAATTCATTATAGCAACCATGTATATCGCCAATTAAAAGTGTTGACATAAAAATAATTGTCCTTTTAAAAATAAAGTGATCGTTGCATGATTTGAGGGTAAGTATAGATAATATTTTGATATTAACATATTATTAAGGATCTAAGACGATTTTATCATTAACATAAATATAATTGGATGAATATAAACGTTGCTACTTATCTGATTTTTCACTCACTATTATTGATTTAAAAAGATATTTCCTTATGTAATTTTTCTATTAATAGATCACATCTATAGCATTATTTAGCTAATTTTATCTCTAAATAAATGACGTAATATTGATAAAGTCACTGAACCACACTGTCCACGTACTCATTTAGCAAAGATGCGTATCCAAAAATTAAAATTACGGCAATAATCAAAAGGAAATGCCAAAACGTAATTCATCTTACAGATACACATCCTATTTTCACTGTACGTACTATCATACTGATAATGCGTAAAAAATATTGGTGATAAAGCGTAACGAATTGAAAATAAGTCAAAATACTTAAAAAATTAAGGTAAGAAGAAACTAAAGTTAATTTGAGTATGTAATAAACAACATAACTAACAACAGATGAATGACCGGAAAATCATATAATTAACTTATAGTTGCTAAAGAATCATTCATAAAAAGATATCTATAAATTACTTCTAATCAAGTAAGTGGTTGTGTCTGATTGGGAAGTTATTTGTAAATAACTGCTTTGAATAGCAAAACGACTGTAAAAATAATTAAGATATAGTCTAAAGGGTAAAACCCGGTTTTTAGACCGGGAAAAAAGAGATGACGATTTGTGATAATATATTAATTAATATTTGTACGTTGTTCTGACAGCCAATTCGCTATTTTAGCATATTGTTCAAGACTAATATTTTCAGCACGTAATGACGGGTCTATGTCTAGGGAGTGTAGTTGTTCTGTAGTCAAATGGTGTTCCAGACTATTACGTAACGTTTTTCTTCTTTGGGTAAATGCTTGCGTTACTATTTGACTAAAAAGTGTCATATCATTCACTTTCCATGGTAATGTTTTATGAGGAATAAGCCTGACTACGGCAGAATCTACTTTAGGCGCAGGCTGAAAAGCCTGTGGTGGAACTTCTATTATTGGCATGATTTGACAATAATATTGTGCCATGACGCTTAATCTGCCATAAGTTTTACTATTAGGTGCTGCGACTAACCTATTTACCACTTCTTTTTGTAACATAAAGTGCATATCACTAATTACATCAGCATATAAAAATAGATGAAACATAAGAGGTGTAGAAATGTTATAAGGCAGATTACCAAAAATACGCAATGGTTTATCATAATGCGTTGAAAGTTGATGAAAGTCTATTGTCATTGCATCTTGCTGATAAATCGTGAGTTTTTCTTGTAAAAAAGGATGTCTAGCTAAGCGATGTGCTAAATCTCTGTCTAACTCAATGACGGTAAGTTGATCAACTAAATTAGCAACCGGTTCTGTCAACGCACCAAGTCCGGGACCAATCTCAATAATAGCTTGATCTTTTCTAGGATTAATTGCTGAAACAATACTATCAATAATGTATTGATCTTTTAAAAAATTTTGGCCAAACCGTTTACGAGCAACGTGACCTTGGTGTACCCGATTATTCATAAATAGATGTTATCCGATAGATGTAGTATTCATTTATTATAAAACAACGATCCAATTGCGAAATAGCATATTGGACCGTCGTCATTCAAATTTTGTTTTAGTCGTGTTCAATTAATTGTTTTGCGATGCTAGAATGCGAACATAAGCTGATGCACGTAATTCCTGTATCCAGCTTTGTGTCTCTTCAGCAAATTTTCGATTAAATAACATACGATACGCCTGATCTTTACGCGTCTTTTCTGTAGCATCGATTTGACGAGTATCTAGCAACTCAACAATGTGCCAGCCAAAAGAGGAATGGAATGGCATACTTATTTCGCCTTTTCTAAGACTGATTAGCACATTTTTAAAAGCAGGATCATAAACATCTGCTAGTGCCCAACCTAAATCACCGCCTTGTTGTGCAGATCCCGGATCTTCTGAAAATTGACGTGCAGCATCAGCAAATTTTATCTTATTTGATAAGATATCTTGATAAATTTCACGCAATTTCGTTTCTGCTTGTTTATCGGTCAAAATAACAGAGGGTTTAAGTAATATATGCCGAGCTCTAACTTCTTGAGCTGAAATTTTCTTTTCTTTGCCTTGGCGAATATTATTAACTTTAATGATATGGAATCCAACTTTTGATTGTAATGGACCAACAATATCCCCTTTTTGTGCATTTGCTAAAGCATCAGCTATTACTGGGGGTAATTCTTCTAATTTGCCCCACCCCATATTACCACCATTTAATGCTTGGCCATCAGCAGAATAACTCGCCGCTAATTTTCCAAAATTTGCGCCATTTTTTAGTTCGTCTATAAGCAAATCCATATGTGTTTTGGCACGATCAATTTGCTCCTGACTTGGATTTTCTGGTAAAGCCAACATAATATGACTTAAGTTAAATTCACGTACATTGCCTTCTTGTTGTGCTAATTGGGCTGCAAGCGAATCTACTTCTTGTGGTAAAATTGTGATCCGACGGCGAATTTCATTGTTGCGAACTTCCGCTAACATCATTTCTTTACGGATTTGCTCACGGTAAGTATTAAATGACATACCATCAGCGGCAAGATGATTCGTTAATTGTGTTAATGTAAGTCTGTTTTGGCGAGCAATATCAAGAATAGCCTGATCGACTTCTTGATCTGAAATTTTTATTCCTGCACTTTGGCCCAGTTGTTCTACAATATTGTCGATAATTAGTCTTTCAATAATTTGAGAACGTAGTGTTTCATCATCAGGTAATTGTTGACGAGATTGTATTGCATTCTTTTTAACATTGGTCATCATGCTGAGGATTTCACTTTCCAAAATAGCGCCGTTATTAACAATAACAGCCACACGATCAACGACTTTTCCTTTAATAGGTTGAGCGGCATTTAGATATAATGGTAGTGTGACCATACTTGCACAAAAAGTGATAACAGCAGCAAGCGTTTTCCAGTTTTTCATTACCTTTCCTACTTAGTTAGTTCAGAATAATTTAAATTTGTTTCAATACTGTCGACCACAGTAACGTCAAAATGAACGTTGATAAGGGATCACATTAGAACGCAACATTCGTCCTGTTTCAGGAACACTAAACTCTGATAACCCTCTTAATTCAATATTAAAAGAGAGTTTATTGTCATAATTGCTCTTTTGATCATTATTATTATTCCAGTCAACAATTTTACGTTCAATGGAAATACCAAATGCCCAACAACAAGTAGTATATTGCAAGCCAGCTAAACTATTCACTGTTTGCTTATTTTTCGGATCGTAATAATAAGCACCTACGGCAGCCCAATTATCAGTAATTGGCCAACTTCCAACCGCACCTAATTGAGTTAAATCGCGTTGGTAAGCTTTTTTATTGGCATACAAATTGGCAACTGTTGCCGATATATATTCACGACTGGCGTAACGGTAGTTAAATTGCAGCACTTTTTGGCTATCTTCCCGATATTCGATGCTCGCATCACTTAATGCTACATGGCCCAAGCGTGTATCATACTGTAAACCCCCATGCATCGCTATTTTTTCATTTACTTGTAGATAACCATCCGTAGCCCATACATCATTGGCATCTTGGTTAACTTGATTTAATAATAGAGAATCATTACCGATTGTAGGTTGTGTAAAGTAATAAATTTGTCCAACAGATAAATTAAAGCGTTCGGTTAATTTATCATCATATAATCGTGTCGTAATCCCGGTAGCTAATTGATTAGCCGAAGCCACACGATCTAACCCACTGTATTTGCGATCGCGAAAGAGGCCAGTATAATCAAGTTGTAACAATGTAGAATCATAATTATAAATATTATTTTGTTTTTTCGTCGGTGTATAAAGGTATTGGATCCTAGGTTCTAGTGTTTGTTTGTAATTGTTCAACCAATCCGTAAGATTGCGTTCAAATACCAATTGACCATTTATTTTATATTGCGGAATAAAACGCGTTACATTTTTTTCCAGCTGATAATTTGAGGTTGATGCAAAGCTGGATGGAATGTCTTGTTGATAATGTGTTGTTAAAAATTTAACTTCAGTATTTAAAGCACCCCATTGATTAGCAATTGGTAGCGAAAAAATAGGTTCTAAATGTAAACGCGTTGCCTTAGGCATTTTTGCGTTGTCATTAGTGAAATGGGCAAACTGTCCGTAGGTCTGAAAATCTACTGGGCCGAAGCCGTAATGGTATAAGTTTATATCAAGCATAGGTTCTGCACGATAAGGCGAAACATCAGGCGTTAATACCTGAAATTGTTTCACTTGTAGTGTTGCATCCACGTTTTTATTGGCATAACCTAATTGATAATTATGGCGTAAATAGCTATCCGTACTTGAGCCATAAGTTGTATCAATATCTTTTAAGTAATTTTTATCACTGACTTTTGTCATATCAACATAAGGTCTCCATACTTGATCGACGATACCAAAATGTTGCCAATGCAGTAACCAACGTCTGTTTCTATCATTATTGACATTATCATCTGAATATTTTTGATCTTTCTCAAGCCAGTCAAATTGTACTAAACCTTCACCAGGTAAGGTTAAATAACGAAATTCATTTTGTAACTGTAAACCGCGTTTAGTGATTATATTTGGTGTTAATGTTGCATCAAAATTTGGTGCAATATTCCAGTAATAAGGAAGTGCGAATTGAAGGCCGTTACTATTTGAATAATTACTGCTCGGCAGTAAAAAACCTGAACGACGTTTATTACCTGTCGGGATCTGTAAATAAGGACTATAAAAAATAGGAACTGATCCTACTTGGAATCTAGCATTCCATATTTCAGCCACTTGTTCTTGCGTATCTTGAACAATTTTAGAACCTACAATGTTCCAGCTATTATCGCCTTCAAGACAAGACGTATAATTTGCATTATTCATTGTAATATAGCGATTATTTTTTAGCTCTATTTTATCAGCACTACCACGCCCTTGGCGATCAACCATATGATAAATGCTATTAACAATATCTGCATTTTTACTATCAAGATCAGCCCATGCGTGCGTACCTGTTAGCTTAATAATATTATCATTATAGGTAATATTACCAGTTGCCATTACAGTGCGCTGGCCTGTTTTTTTATTTTTGTTTCCTTGCAAAAACTCTACCTTATCTGCAAATATTTGGCGATTACCTTGGGAAATTAACACATGCCCCATAAACAATGCGGAATAAGGGTAGTTGACAGTAGATTGATCGGAGGTTATTTCTACTGGCATGGTATTCATATCACCAGTAACATAAGGGCGAGTAAAAGTAGGAATGCCCACACTACATTGTTGTTTTAAGTCTGCCTGAACATGTGAACTGTAAAGGACTACATAAATTAGTGAGGTTAATAATGTCAGCTCAAGTTTGTTCATTCTTATGTTCTTCATATTCTGGTATTAATGTCATTATACTGCATGCCATCGCATGTAATAAGTTGAATTGATTTACCTGTCTCACGGTTAATTATGGATGTAATACATAATTCATTAGAAAACAACGATTTTATTATAATTAAGCCGTCTTTTAATCATTTTATTTAACATTATTATTAGCTTTATTAGCT